>JBMNNY010000005.1:0-33085 GCA_050942765.1 Bacillota bacterium
ATTTAGCCACAACTGACTTCCAGTATATCTTCATTTTTCGCATCAATTATACAATTAACGCATATTTCACGATTCATGAAGGTCTTGGTTTCTCCTTCTGATCCACAGATATAACATCGATTAGCGGCCTTTCTGATGGTCAGTTTGTCTCCCTCAACATCAATAGCCAGCAAAGTGCCGCTATCAATCATCAGTTTCATGCGCATCTCAGCAGGCAGACAGACACGTCCTAAATCATCTAATTTCCTTACTTCAGACCTCGTATTTCCTACCAAATTTACACCCTCCTACAAAATTTTACTAGGATATTTCATATATCGGAAGGCGGCAGGAAATACTTTACAAAAAAGTGCAAATCATGCAATAGATTATAATAAATAGAAAAAACCGTCACATGACGGTTTTAGATGTAACTTTCTGTTAGCCTCTGCAAATTTACCGATATCAACAGAAAAAGACATAAAAATGGTGCCGGGGACGGGAGTTGAACCCGTACGAGGAAAACCCCGAGGGATTTTAAGTCCCTTGCGTCTGCCGATTCCGCCACCCCGGCACATTCTCAGGAAATAATGATACCACACCTAATGCTTAATTACAAGATTCAACAACATGGAAGGTCTATAAAATCGCGCCTGCAGATCACGACTGGATCTTAAGGCTAAGGCCTGGAGAATCAAACAGCCAACTCATGTTGGCTGTAAAAATTGGAGGCGGCATCCGGATTTGAACCGGAGAATAAAGGTTTTGCAGACCTCTGCCTTACCACTTGGCTATGCCGCCAAACTTATTAAAATGGAGCGGAAAACGGGATTCGAACCCGCGACCCTCGCCTTGGCAAGGCGATGCTCTACCACTGAGCTACTTCCGCATGGTGGGCGAAGACGGATTCGAACCGCCGACCCCCTGCGTGTAAAGCAGGTGCTCTAACCAGCTGAGCTATTCGCCCAATGAACCGGCACACCTTATAATATCATAAACGCAGGAAATTTGCAACCTGATTTAGTAACACTGATTTTGTAACACTGATTTTGTAACACATGATCTAACTGCATCTGTCCGCCGGCATGAAAATCTGCACTGCTCCCGGATGGATCTCGAAGTCGAAGGACTGCCCTTCATATACTTCCCCATCCGCCTGGATTTTCATAACTGTTTCGGCTTCAATATGAACTTTTTTGGTGCGATAGACACTGATTTTGGGATTACCAAAATGTTTACCGGAATATACTTTCGGAAAGAGCCTGAGGAACTCCATTCTCTTGAATGAACCGATCACACCAATATCCAATAACCCATCGCTAATACTGGCCCCAGGCATGACATTCATGCCCCCGCCATAGAATTGGCCGTTGGAAACAGATATCATCCAGGCTTTGAACTCAGCTTCCAGTTCGTTGAGATACATCTTAAAAAGCGTCGGATGATAGGTTGGCAACTTCTGCAAAACGCCGAGGGCATAAGGCAGAAAGCCTCTCAGTTTTCCAAACTTGATGTTGGCCAAGTGTGCAACTTCTGCGTCAAAGCCGATCCCGGCGGCGTTAATAAAGTAACGACTGCCAAACTTGCCAAGATCCACCGGACACGGTTTGCCATCGCGGTAGAGGCGAACCTCTTCGAAAATACTCTTCGGTAAACAGGCACTTTTAATAAAATCGTTACCTGTACCGGTGGATACCACCACAATCGGAATGTTTTTTTGGGCATCTCCGGCAATACTGTTTACGATTTCATTAAGTGTTCCGTCACCGCCAACAGACATAATCGCCCGATAACCTTCAGCCGATGCTGACGCTGCCAGCTGCCCGACATGTTCTTTGCTGCCGGATACATATGAGACAAATGGAATTTCAAGCTTCCTCAGCGCTTGTTCGGCCACTTTCCAGCGTTTGATGGACTTGCCTCTGCCAGCTGCCGGATTGATAATCACTTTTAGCTTCATTGTATGAAGACCTCCTTGTACAAAAAAGGGAGGCGCAGGCACCTCCCTTTTTCAAGCGAGGTTTTTACTTACTCTTCTTTGGCTTTGGCTGATTCAGCAATTACTTTTTCCTTAATGTTGGCCGGTACTTCCTCATAATGATCAAATTCCATCGTGAAATCGGCTCTGCCCTGGGTCATAGAACGCAAGTCAATGGCATATTGGAACATTTCGGCTTTGGGTGCCTGTGCCTTAACCATCTGCATACCGTGACCGATCGGCTCCATACCTAAGATACGACCGCGTTTCTTATTCAAGTCACCGATAATATCTCCCATAAACTCGTCGGGAACAGTTACAGCAACATTAACGATCGGTTCCAGCAAAGTCGGTGAAGCTTCCATGAAGCCCTTTTTGAATGCCAGCGAACCAGCGATCTTAAAGGCCATTTCAGAAGAGTCAACCGGATGATAAGAACCATCGACCAATGTTACTCTAACGCCTGTAACAGGATAGCCGGCTAATACGCCTTCCTCCATCTGTTCACGAATACCTTTTTCAATAGCAGGAATGTATTGCCGCGGGACAGCGCCGCCGAAAATCTTGTCGATAAATTCGAAATCGGCCTCCGTCGGCTCCATCTCAATCCAACAATGTCCATATTGTCCGCGTCCGCCGGATTGTTTTTTATGCTTTCCTTCGACGCGCACGTTGCCACGAATCGTTTCTTTATAGGGAACCTTAGGCGTCTTCAAAGTAACCTCCACGCCAAATTTCTTGGACAAGCGCGAAGTAATTACTTCCAAATGTTGATCGCCCAATCCGGAAACAATAGTCTCACCCGTATTGGCATCTTTGACAACTGTGAAGGTCGGATCTTCTTCAGTCAGACGCGTCAAACCGCTTCCGATCTTCTCTTCATCACCTTTGGCTTTTGGCTCAACCGCCAGAGAAAGCTTCGGAGCCGGGAAAACAATTCCTTCGAGACGGATAGAGTTGTCCTTGTCCGTGAGGGTGTCTCCAGTGGAAGTCTCCTGAAGTTTGGCGACTGCTCCAATATCTCCGGCAGGTATTTCAGTAACGGGTTCCTGGTTTTTGCCTTTCACCAAAAAGAGCTGGCCGATTCGCTCCACGCGGTCCTTATTGACGTTATAGGTGGAAGAATCAGATTTCAATGTGCCGGAGTAGGTACGCAACAAAGTAAGCTTGCCGACAAACGGGTCAGCCATCGTTTTAAACACCAAAGCCGAAAAAGCCTCATTTTCGGATGGCTTTCTGGTAATGGCATTGCCACTCTTATCAACACCGGTAATTTCCTTACCCTCCATCGGTGAAGGCAGAAAATCAGCTATAAAATCAAGCAACGCATTGATTCCCACGCCCTTTTGAGCCGAAGCGCAAAGCACCGGATAAACGCGTCCCTGTTTAATGCCGTTGCTCAGACCGCGCGTGACTTCTTCCTGAGTAAGAGGTTGATCTTCAAAGAACTTTGCCAACAGGTCGTCGTCGCCTTCGGCCGCAGCCTCAACGAGCATGGCCCGGTATTCGTCGACTTTGTCTTTCAAATCGGCAGGAATTTCTGTTTCCACAGTTTTTCCGCCCTCAGTAGCATAAGCTTTTAGCGCAATTAAGTCCACGATTGCCTTAAATTTATCTTCGCTGCCAATCGGAAGCTGCACCGGAATAACCTTGGCGCCAAAACGACTTTGCAGGTCCTCCAAAACTTTGGCGAAATTGGTATTTTCGCGCTCCAGCTTATTAACGACTATAATGCGTGCCATGTCGCTCTCTTCTGCGAAAGACCAGACCTTTTCAGTACCAACCTGGACTCCGCCGGAAGCATCCACAACAACCATGGCAGATTCGACAATTCGCAGGGCACTTTTGACTTCTCCGATAAAGTCGAAAAAGCCCGGAGTATCGACAATATTAATTTTCCGGTTTTTCCATTCGCAAGGCGCAATAGCTGTACTAACGCTGACATGACGCTTAATTTCTTCCGGATCATGGTCCATTACGGAAGTGCCGTCATCAACTTTGCCCAGGCGATCGGTTGCTTTGGCCGCAAAAAGCATGATTTCCGCAAGCGAAGTCTTACCGCTACCGCTATGCCCCACCAAAGCAATGTTTCTAATTTCTTCAGGCTTGTATTTCCGCAAACATGACTCCTCCTTCTGCCTGGGTACGTCACAATTAATGTGCTTCTAACCAGGACGCGATTTAAACCTTAACGTTGACCTTTATCGGCAGATAATTAACCCATCTTTTATTCGTGTCTTGTGCGAGATTTCCTTCTGTCGCTGACAACTTTTCGTCTGCGACGTATGCCGGGGGGGTTCTCTGGAATGAGACAACTCGCTCCAGAACCGATCAAGTCTTTACGGCCGCTGATTTCTAAAGCTTCCTTAACTAATTCCCAGTTCTCCGGAGCCTGGAACTGCATCAGTGCGCGATGCATCGCCTTTTCTCTGGGATCAGACGGGACATAGACTTCTTCGCCGGTAAACGGATCCTTTCCTGTGTACCACTGACAGGCCGATCTAGTCATCGGCAAAGGGATAAAATCTTGTACCTGCTCAAAAAAACGACCTTGTTCCTTAATAAACTCAGCCATTTTTATGGCCGCATTCAAGTCGGCACCGGGATGCCCGGAAATAAAATACGGCACAAGATACTGCTTTTTCCCGGCTGCCCGCGTAAGTTCAGCAAACTCGTCAGCAAAAGCGCGATAAACCTCAAATGGAGGTTTTCCCATCAGTCGCAGCACGCGATTATCAACGTGCTCAGGAGCAACTTTCAGCTGACCGCTGACATGATGCAAAGTCAGTTCCCGCAAAAACTCACGAGACTCTTCCAGTATGGCCATATCGTGGCGGATTCCCGAGCGCACAAAAACATGCCTGACCCCGGGAATATCGCGCAAACGTCGTAACAATGCCGCAAAAGAAGCCTGTGAACGGTTTAGATGCCGGCATGGTTCCGGAAACATACAAGCGCGGTTTTTGCATGGCCCGCGGCTTTCCTGCCCAGCACAGGCTGGCTCATGGAAATTGGCCGATGGTCCCCCCACATCATGAATTATACCCTTAAAACGTGGATCTTTAGTAAAAGAAGTCGCTTCCTGAAGGATTGATTCATCAGAGCGGGACTGAATAATGCGGCCCTGGTGGGCGGCCAGCGTGCAAAAGGAGCAGTTTCCAAGACAACCGCGATGCGCAGTAATGCTAAATAAGACTTCTGAAAGCGCCGGAATGCCTCCGGCTGCTTCATAAGAAGGATGCGCCTGCCGCGTAAATGGCAGAGCATAAATCTGATCCATTTCAGTTTGGGAAAGCGGTCGGGCCGGCGATTGAACGATCGCCCAGCGGTTTTCATGGGCCTGTGCCAGCACTCTCCCGCGAATCGGGTTGTTCTCTGCGTCAGCCAATATAAACGCCTGGTTGAAGGCGTCCTTATTCTCGGACACTTCTGCATACGAAGGCAGGATTATTGCCCCGGGAGGAGGCTCTGCGGCAATCAGGGCGGTGCCTGGTATATTGTTGAAATCGCTACGTGTCTGGGCTCGCTTAACGATTTCCGCAAGTGCTTTTTCCCCAAAACCATAGACCAATAGGTCAATGCGGGCATCAAAAAGCAGTGAACGTCTGACTTTGTCGTCCCAAAAATCATAATGAGCCAGTCGGCGCAGACTTGCTTCGATTCCGCCAGCAATGATTGGCACGACAGAACCAGATAATTCGCGCAGCCGATTGGCATAAACAATAACAGCCCGGTCAGGTCGCAGTCCAAACTTGCCGCCGGGCGCATAGGAATCAAATTTACGACGTTTTCCAGCTGTCGTATAGTTCGCAACCATGGAATCCATGGCTCCGGCGGTAATCCCCCAAAAGAGCCGCGGCGTCCCGAATTCCGCAAAATCTGCCGGACTACGCCAATCAGGCTGCGCAATAATTCCTATGCGCAAACCCATTGATTCCAAGAACCGCCCGATTAGGGCCGTGCCAAAACTAGGATGGTCTACATAAGCATCTCCGCTGACCAGTACAACATCCACGGTCTCCCAGCCTCTGGCAATTGCTTCAGCCCTGCTAAGCGGCAACAAAGACGCATTATTCGTCATTGAACTGAAAACTCCAATTCTAATCGTTGACCGTTACTGCCCGGGATGCCCTTATTTTCCCCATCTTCAAAAAGTGTTACGCCCCCGGCGTTACCAAGCACGATGCGAATCTTTTTCCCATTCCACTGGGGCTTTTCGCCGGGATGCAGAATGCGCTGCTCAACAAGTGCTCCGTCAACTCTTACATCGACCCAGCATTCGGCATGTATGGCCAATGCAATGGTCTTTGCTTCCGAGTTAGTGCTGACAGTCTCATCCGTGATAGCGGCATTATCCTCATCCGCATCAGTAGAACTGATAGCGCTGGCACTTGCATCTGATGCATCAACGGTATCAGCCGTGCTAATTACGGCCTGTTTACGCTGTGATAAAATCAGCGGCACAAATATTACGGCCAATACTAGCATGACACCGATGCCATAAATATAAATCCGGGCATTAGTTTGGAACAAAGGCCTTTTTTCCGACCGGATCGGAACTTTCGTCGCAGTAATTATGGATGGCTCATTCGCAGTGGCGTCATTTTCGGCTTCCAGATTACCGTGACTGCGGATCAGATTCTCGTACCTGGCAATTACATCATCCTCAGTCAGACCGACCGCGGCAGCATAAGCCTTTAAAAAGCCGCGTGTATAGACTTCGCCGGGCAGGATCTCCAAGCGATCCTCCTCGATCGCTTCCAGATACTTCATTCTGATTTTAGTATCTTCCTGTATCTTTTGCAGACTGATTCCCTTTTTTTCACGGTACGACTTCAAATAAGCACCTAAAGAACTCACAGTATTACCCCACCTTCACTCAACGGACCGTTGGCAAATCTTCTTGATTATTTGAGGTGCCATGCAGATCATCCAGAAGCTCTTCGATATCTAGAGGCAGACCCTGTAAATTAGCCAAGCCCACGCCTCCGTCTGCATCAGATGGCTTGAAGACCCCGCCATAAAACTTATGATGTCTGGCGTTCTCCAATATGGGCAACAGGATCACTTCCGGGAAAGCGACTACTGAAGCGATGACTTTTTCAGGAAACTGTGCGGAAATATCATATTCAATGCCAATCAGATAGGCATTTTGAATACTCAATTTCTTTGACATGGTAACTTGATCTTTTGCTAAGCAATTGCCGTCAATGCAGATAAGGTAAGCATTTTGCTGCAAAGCTTCATCCAGCAGCTGATCCAGTGAGTAGCGCTGGCTGCTTCCACGGCCATTCTCCTGGCCAACAGCAGCCGAAAAGATGTTAATCGACCTGTCTGCGAGTGTCACACCTTCTTTAAAGGCATTTTCCCATTCTTCGCGTTTTGGATTGGCGACAGCCGAAATAAATGCAACGGTTAGTTCTTGCTGTGTAGGTTCATTTTGGGATGGCTTTTGCTGGGCTGATTCTTGCTGCGTTGGCTCTTGCCGGGTTAGCTCTTGCTGTGGCTCATTGATTGGCAGATAATCTGCAGCAACGACTGCCAATGCCCCTGCTTTAGTCAGGCTGGCATTAAAATCCGGTATGATGGAAGCGACATTATCGCCCTCGACAACCGCACCAAAAATAGCATAAACGGTTCTTGGAAAATCAGGCGCAACAATGGTCACATCCATGGCATACTCTGGCGCAGAAGCGATAATTAGCAAATAACCCTCTTCTGACAGCAGCCGAAGTTGTTCCTCAGCAGCCAGTCCGGGTTTGACAGCCACCACTTCGAGATCTTTAAAAGCATCCGTTTGTGACAATCGGGCCGCCATCGCTTCGCCGGCGCGATCTTCAGGTTCAATGATCAGCGCTATGTGCCCCTGAAGTTGATTGTCAGCATGGTGGTCAGAGTTTCGGCAGCCAGCCAAAAGTAACAGCCACGACAACAACAAGATCAATAGACTTATCAGCTTGCGGTGTCTGCCCAAAATCATCTGCCTGTTTCCCCCGCTCTTTATTTCCCCCGGTTAATCATTTCTTCCAATTGCCTTCCGGTAATATAGACTTCGCGAGCTTTGCTGCCATCGGCACTGCCGATCAGGCCGCGTTCCTCCATGGAGTCAATCAGCCGCCCGGCTCTGCTATAGCCAATGCGCAGCTTTCTTTGCAACAGCGAAGCAGAAGCCTGTCCAGCCTCGATTACCACCCGCACGGCATCATAGAACAATTCGTCCAGTTCGCCTTCGACTGAGCGGTCCTGAGTTTCAGCGTTTACCAGATTCTCATTGTAATCCGGCTTGCCTTGGTTCTTCCAATAAGTGGTCAGGCGCTCAATTTCGCGATCCGAAATATATGCTCCCTGAACGCGTAACGGTTTCAACATACCAACGGGCGCAAAAAGCATATCTCCCCGCCCAAGGAGTTTTTCTGCCCCGGCAGAGTCCAGAATGGTACGTGAGTCAATTTGAGACGAAACCGCAAAGGCAATTCTGGAAGGAATATTGGCTTTAATCAATCCGGTAATTACATCGACTGACGGTCTCTGTGTTGCAATTACAAGATGAATACCAGTTGCCCGTGCCATCTGAGCCAAGCGGCAAATTGCATCCTCAACATCTGCCGGAGCAACCATCATCAGATCCGCCAGTTCATCAATAACAACAACAATCGATGGCAGTATATCTTCCGGAGCTACCGAAGCATTATAACGCTCTATATCACGGGCTCCGGCGGCGGCAAATATTTTGTAGCGATTCTCCATTTCGCTGACAATGCATTTCAGCACTGCTGCTGCTTTTTTAGGTTCGGTAACAACCGGCGACAAAAGATGCGGTATATCATTATAGGATGAAAGTTCCACGCGCTTTGGGTCGATCAATACCAGTTTTACCTGATCCGGAGAGGAGGTAAATAAAATACTGGCCAGGATGGTATTGATACAGACACTTTTACCGGATCCGGTTGCACCGGCAACCAGCAGATGCGGCAATTTGGGCAGTTCTGTAACTACAGCTGACCCGGCGATATCCTTGCCAAGCACAACCTTAAGCCGTCCGGTAGCGTTTTGAAACTCGGGGCTTTCAAAGGCTTCCCGCATTGTAACAACCGCGATTTCATTGTTTGGCACTTCAATGCCTACAGCGGCTTTACCTGGAATAGGTGCCTCGATTCTCAATCCTCTGGCAGCCAGCGCCAAGGACAAATCGTCTGCCAATGCAACGATTTTGCTGACTTTTACTCCGGCAGCCGGTTGTAGGTCATAGCGTGTAATAGCAGGTCCGGAATGGATTTCAATGACTCTGGCGCTGATCCCAAAGCTCGCCAGTGTTTCTTCCAGTTGCTTGGCCTGAGCAGCTACTTTCCCAGGCTTTCGCGGCCGCGCCACAGTAGGATCCAGTAAACCTAAAGTTGGCAATGCGTAACGCCCTGGCGGCATATTGAGCGGCAGCTGCTGGCCGGGTTTTGACGAGCGTCCACTTTCTTTGGCTGCGCCGTGGCTCTTGGGCGGCTGCATCTGCGTCTCCTGCATCTGCCTCTGTGTCTGCATCTGAGGTTGCTGCCGCACATTCTCCCAATAACCGGCCGATGCCGATTTACTGGTTGTCTCCGCACTTTCTTTATCAGACTCAGTGAGTTGCCTGATTATACGGTTTTGTTCGCGCCTGGTGGCAGGGCTGCCATATTGCGGCGCAGTCTTGAAAGCTGAGGCCGACTTTTCCCGGGTATTCATTCTGCCGGCATAACCCCGACCCTTTTTGGAAAAAGAGTTAATCAAAGCCACTAGAGACTGATCAATTAAAAGAATCAGCGCGATTATTGCAGCGGCGATTAAAGTCACTGCTGTTCCAATGCGTGATAACAAAGAAACGCTCAGCAGATAAATACTGCCACCAACAAAGCCGGAGTTGACCGCTTCTCTAGTAGAAGCAGGGTTTTCGAAAAAAGCGATTATAACCCAGAAAACAAGTCCAGTGAGCAATAAAGCCAGCAGTTTGCGTACCAGACTCCGGCCGGAGCGTTTCCATAGCAAAATCCATCCCACATACACCAGTGCAGTCGGAATAAAAAAAGCACCAATTTTTCCAAAGGCTGACCAGAGCGCTTCTCTGGCTACAATGCCAAACACGCCTGGATCTGCTAACACCAGGCTCAGCAAAATCAAGATGCTCAGAGTCAGTATAAAAACGCCCAAAATTTCGGACCTTTTTTCGAGAACCGTTTCATCTACCGCTGCACTTTTGGAAGTGGACTTTGCCCGGGGCATGATTTTCAGCACCTTTTGCTCTTTTTTTGAAAGCCAACTTTATTCCGTTATTACTTATTCTCAGAAAATGGCCCTTTTTCCTGCCTTCCTTGCGGCAGCTTGTCCAATAAAACACCATAAACGATAATATTTATGGCATCCCACCATCTATTGGTCTGACTGCCTGACTAAAAGAGAAGTATAACCAGCGTGCCAATGACAGCACAATATATCGCAAATCCCAGATAGCCGTTTTTGTTAACATAACGGAGCATTCCTTTAATAGCCGCAAACCCGGATACCGCAGCAACAATCATCCCCAGCAAATAGATGCCTTGAACTCCGTTGCCCGAAGCAATCAAGTCCGGTATCTGGGTAATACCTGCCCCCAATATCACAGGAATAGATAATAGAAAAGAGAATTTAGCTGCTTCTACACGGCTCAATCCCATCAGAATGCCGGCGAAGATTGTCATCCCGGCCCGCGATATTCCCGGCAATATGGCAATTGCTTGCGCAACTCCAATAAACAGAGCCTTTTGCCAGTTCATTGTGGTTGTGGTTTCAATACCGTTTCCTTTTGAATGAGCCCACCACATGATTCCAGCTGTAATCCAGAGCGCAAAACCCACAAATTTGGGGTTGGTAAATAAGCCAGCCAAAACTGGCTCCAAAAAAAAGCCGGCGGCCCCGGCCGGAATCGTTCCGATTACGACTAATCCCACCAGGCGTTCGTACTCGGACAACTCACTCTTGCGCCGGTTCTTGCTGAACAGTCTGCCGACTAATGAGAAGAATGCGTTAATCAAAGGAATGATATCTTTGCGGAAAAAAAACAAAACTGCCGCCAAAGTTCCTAAATGCAGCAAAGTATCAAACGCGAGTCCAATTTCATCCAAGCCGAAAAATGACCGAAAGATTACCAGATGTCCGGAACTGCTGATGGGCAAAAATTCGGCCAGGCCCTGAACAATCCCTAGAATAATCGCTTGCCACCAAGCCATCCAATTCGCCTCCACAATATTTCAACTACTTCATCGCCATATTGTTCGCTACCACAGGCATTGTACCCTTTTTGGAGTTAAAGATTATTGGAATGAAAGGCCAGGCCGCCAGAATGGAAAAAAGGTTAAATGCCGTGTGAGCATTGGCAACTTGGCGGGCTAGATCTGTGGAAGTCAAGGCCATTAAGCGTGCAAAAGGTTCCAGAAACGGATAAATCAGCAATACTCCAGCAATGTTATATAACAAATGAAAGATTGCGACTGTCTTGGCTGCTTTACCAGTACCAACCGCCGCCAACATAGCTGTGACGCAGGTACCAATATTGCTCCCCAAAGCCGCCGCAATGGCAATCATGGGCGGCACGATCTGCAACCGCGCCAATACTAATAGCGTGGCTATTACCAGACTACTGCTCTGAAAGACGGCAGCTCCCAATATGCCAAACAAGATGGCTAGCAGCGGTTTTTGCGACATTACCATCAGGACATTTCGGAAAAGCTGGTGTTCGGCAATAGGAGCCGCAGCGAGCGACATGACCTGCACTCCGGTCATCATTAATCCCAATGCAGACAGCAAGGCACTGCCGTGTTTTCTTTTCAAGATCAGCAATAGCAGGGCAATTATGAAGCAAAAGGCGATGAGTGACGGCAGACTGGAGGCCAGAATCTGAGGAATCATTGTACTGCCAAGATTGGCTCCCATCGTGACATAAATAGCATTCGTCAGGGAACATAGTCCGGCTTCCACCATTCCAACGCTAATCGATGTCACAAGGCTGCTGCTTTGCACTAAACAGGTCACCACTATACCACTCAAAACAGCCTGCCATGAAGAACCGATGGCCATTGATAAAGGTTTGGAAATGCGATTGGCGTTGAACTTGCGCAGCGACCATACCAGCAATTTCATGCCAGAAAAAAACAGAAACCCGCCAAATAAAAATAACAGCATTGCACGCATCGAAACACCTCCTGCAATGCTATATTACGCTGAAAGGCCGCAGGTATTCCGCGCTGGTTTTAGCGGATAAGCAGGCTCCCCGGACTCCAGGCTGCATTCAGAAAATCGTTTGGATCGGTTGAATGAAGGCGTTCAATAATGTCTCCTTCGTTAGTTCTCCTGACTGAAAAAGTTTTTCCTGAGACGTTGACTACATGCGATGGCTGAATTGCCTCTTCATCCTGGAAAATTATTTCCAAGGGAACAATGGTATACAGAATCATTGTAGCTCCCCTTTCGGTTCACCTGATAAGAGGATTAGTTCTTCCAGCTTCTCTACAGCCCGGCCCAGTCCCCCGACTTCGTCAATTAAACCTTCGGAAACTGCCTCTCGCCCCATTAGTATGGAGCCAACGTCCCGGACCAGGTCACCCGTGCGAAACATCAATTCTTTATAGCGTTTTTCGGAGATCGCAGAATGTCTGGTAATAAAACGCACGATCCGATCCTGCATTTTTTCCATATATTCAAAAGTCTGCGGAATGCCAATGATCATTCCTCCGCTGAGCCTGAGAGGATGGATTGTCATTGTGGCAGTCTCCGTCGCAATTGAGTAGCGGCAGGCCACAGCGATCGGCAGACCGATCGAATGCCCCCCACCGAGCACTAAAGAGACCGTTGGCTTGCGCATGCTTTCAAGCATTTCGGCAATCGCCAGTCCCGCCTCCACATCACCGCCAACCGTGTTCAGAATGACAAGAAGTCCCTTAATGCGGGGATTTTGCTCAACAGCCACCAATTGCGGGATGATATGTTCATATTTGGTGGTCTTGTTTTTGGGAGGCAGCACCATATGCCCCTCAACTTGTCCGATGATATTAATGGTATGGATATTAATCTCAGGCTGCTGTTCCACGACGTCGGTCTGGCCCAGCTGCCGAATATTTTTGGCAACCTGCTTTTTATCTTCCTGATAATCCTTGTGCATAGGCTGAACTTCTTCCCCACTCAGGCAATCGTTCCTGGTTTCAGAAGTCAATTATGATCTCCTCCCACAAAAACAGCAATTGTCATTGCATTTGGGCTATAGCGGCCGGTTTCCCCGGCCGCTTCATTACCGCATTACGGGCACGCAATGTACGAAGGCACGTCAATGTCAATGTACGAAAGTCGGTATTTCTTCATTAGCTTCCGGCTGCTGTTGAATATTAGGCATATTCATCACTTGCCGTGGAAAATCAGGTGTTTTGCCTACTCTGCTCAGAGTTAATCCTGAAAGGGCGCCCACAACTCCATTTGTGAGCATTACGCTGCCTGCGGTCCGCAAGGCGTTGCGCTGGAAGACGCCTGTGCGACGTATGCCGGCAACCCCCAATGTGAGGAGACCTGCTCCAGCCCCTACCATTGCTCCGGTTAATAATCCGCGTTGCGGTCTTTTACCAGCTGCTAAGGCGGCAATTCCAGTGCCTACTAAAGCTCCTAAAATTGTCTGCGTTGCGATTGCGCCTATATTATTCTTTATCCCGGTCCTGCGCGGATTCATGATCGTTCTGGGAGTTAATTGTGGCTTCCCAAAAACAGCCCGGCGCGAGACTTCCGAATTTCGGAGGTTGGAGAAACCTATTCGAACTAACACCGAATCCAGTATTGATTTAAGCGCTGTCCCCGCTACTCCGATCAGAATACCGCTAAATAGCCAGTTTCGTGTCATTCGACCGGCATAGTCACGCATTCTTTGATATCTGTTCACTTTATTAACACACCTCCCTGTATAGCGTTTCGTTCAATGGACTATGAAATATTAGTCTTCTGAAACCTGTTTTGGAGAACAGTAGCAATTATGAAAATACCTTCATACACACGCGCACAGATCCGGCAATAATGGCGAGCCCCAAAACAACAAAAGCACCAGCTGATGCCAGTGCTTAACGGGTCTTGCTAAATTATGTTGGAGTTTTAGTTGTTGTTATTGTTGGAGTCGTTACTCAGCAGAGCTTTACGGGAAAGATTAATTCTGCCCTGACGGTCGATTTCAATGACTTTCACCCGCACCGAATCTCCCGGATTGACGACATCCTCCACTTTGGCCACACGGTTCAGATCCAGCTGAGAAATGTGTACTAATCCTTCTTTTCCGGGAAGAATTTCAACAAATGCTCCGAAATTCATCAGTCGGGTTACTTTTCCGTCATACACTTCGCCAACTTCCGGATCTTTGGTGAGGCCTTTGATGATGTTCATAGCGTTTTCACCGGCACTGCGATCAACAGCTCCGATAAAGACCCGGCCATCGTCCTGAATATCAATAGTTGCACCGGTTTCCTCAATGATCTTGCGAATCGTCTTGCCTCCCGGCCCAATAACGTCACGAATTTTATCGGGATCAATCTCCATGGTGAGCATTCTGGGTGCATAAGGCGAAATATCAGGCCGCGGCTGGGCGATCGTCTCCCGCATCTTTTCAAGGATGAAAAGGCGACCCTGTCTAGCTTGCTCCAAAGCCTGCTCCAAAATTTCCCGGTTGATACCCTTCACCTTGATATCCATTTGAATGGCTGTAATACCACTGTCTGTTCCGGCAACTTTGAAGTCCATGTCACCAAGGGCATCTTCCATTCCCTGAATATCGGTGAGGATCGCAAACTCATCACCGTATTTCACCAATCCCATCGCCACTCCGGCTACCGGCTTCTTGATAGGTACGCCGGCATCCATCAGGGACAAAGTGCTGCCGCAGATACTGGCCTGCGAAGTAGAACCATTTGATTCCAATACTTCGGATACGACACGGATGGTGTACGGAAACTCTTCTTCCGGCGGAATCATTGGTAACAGCGCACGTTCAGCTAATGCACCGTGTCCGATTTCCCGCCTGCCGGGACCACGCATCGGACGAACCTCACCAACACTGAAAGCCGGGAAGTTGTAGTGGTGAATGTATCTCTTCGATTCAGCTTCACCTATACCGTCCAGAATCTGTTCATCACTGATTGCTCCCAATGTCGCAACGGAAAGTACCTGCGTTTGACCGCGGGTAAACAGTCCTGAACCATGCACTCTCGGAAGCACGCCTACTTCACAGCTGATTTTCCTGATTTCGTCCAGTTTTCTGCCATCAGGCCTGGTACGCTCCACAGTAATCATTTTGCGTACTTCTTCTTTGATGATTTTATCAAGCATATCACGGACTAGTGGCTCATTTTCCGCAAATTGGTCCGCCATTTCTTCCGCGTATTGCTGCAAGACTTCTTCTTTGACTTTGCCGATTGCGGCTTCGCGGTCCTGTTTATCACTGCCGCGAACAGCTGCCGCCAATAAGGCCGTAGCCCGCTCACGAACAGAAGCCTGAAGCTCCTCTGGAATTTCCGCTGGCACGAACTCGATTTTTTCTTTGCCAGCCTCGGCCTGCATCTTTTCCTGGAAAGCAACGATTTCTTTGATTACTTCGTGTCCAAACAGGATCGCTTCCAGCATGTCATGCTCGGAAACTTCCTTAGCGCCTGCTTCCACCATCATGACAGCATCTTTAGTGCCGGCAACTAACAGGTCGATATCGCTGACAGCCGCCTGACTTACAGTCGGATTAATGACGAATTTTCCGTCAACGCGCCCAACGTGCACGCCGCCAATCGGTCCATAAAATGGCACCTCGGACAGGGTTAGTGCCGCTGAAGCTCCGATCATGGCTGCGATATCGGGCTCGTTGTCTCTGTCAACCGAAAGGACTGTGGCAACGACTTGAACGTCATTGCGGAACCCCTCTGGGAACAGAGGCCGAATGGGCCGGTCAATACTCCGAGCAGCCAAGATTGCGCTTTCTGCCGGGCGGCCTTCCCGTTTAATAAATCCCCCTGGTATCTTTCCAACGGCATATAGTCTTTCTTCATAATCAACAAGCAGCGGGAAAAAGTCAATCCCCTGACGCGGCTGAGCTGCCATAGTGACTGTCACTAATACCACGGTATCTCCGTAACGCACTAGCACCGCGTTGCTGGCCTGTTTCGCCATTTTGCCGTTTTCTATAACCAAAGGCCTGCCGCCTAAATCCATCTGCCACTGTTGCATAGCATTTATACCTCCTTTGCAATAATTATTGTTTCACTTCGTGCAAAAATAAAAGCGGTTTGACCGCTTTTATTTGATCGCCATTACTTACGCAATCCCAGACGGGCAACGATCGCACGGTACCGTTCGATGTCCTTCTGCTGAAGGTAATTGAGCAAACCGCGCCGTTGACCAACCATTTTGAGAAGTCCTCTTCTGGAGTGATGGTCCTTTTTATGGATCTTCAGATGCTCGGTAAGATAATTAATTCTTTCGGTTAAAATCGCAATCTGGACTTCCGGAGATCCGGTATCAGTTTCGTGACGACGATGTTCATTGATAATTTGCTGTTTCTGTTCGGGTTGAATCATGCCATATTCACCTCCTCATTTCATTTATCCCCACATGCCCAGAAAACCGCCGAGGAGTGTCGGTATTCCGAGCGCGTGGTTCATCGCTACTGACCTATTTAGAGCTGGCTATTTCCCGATTACGGTTATCACCAGCCGGCCATGCATCAGATCTTTGGCTACAATATCAAAGACTCGGCCACTGCGGGATAAAAACCCGCGAAAGCGTGTGGCCGTTGGAATACAGCCGGGAATACCAGCTGCTGCCTTTATAACTTCAGCCACAGTGATTCCACTTTGCCGTTCTTCTCTAAGCCGTTTAACGGCGTGCTCGGTTACTATAACCCTCATCTTCAGAGGCCGCCCATGCCGTCGTTGCCCACTCCATTGACACCGGAAGAGTTTGCCTCAAACTCATTCAACAAAGCAAAAAGAGCATCATGGAATGCCTGGGCTTCGGCGTCAGGAATACCAGAGCGCGTAAATTGCTGCCTTAACTCAGCCTGCAGCCTTCTAAATTCCTCGCTCATGCAAATGAGCGTAATC
The DNA here is from genome assembly GCA_050942765.1 of Bacillota bacterium. Lineage (GTDB taxonomy): Bacteria > Bacillota > UBA4882 > UBA4882 > UBA4882 > UBA4882. Next base: position 17,071 of record JBMNNY010000005.1, read on the forward strand.
CGATTGACCACATTGGACAAATCCGTATCGGTCGTAAGTGAGGAATTAGCCAGTTTTCGCACGCCCCTTTCGATTCTAACGCCTTGGCGGCGGCGCTGGTACTAGATGTACTATTTGATATGGCTGACTCGCATTATTTTACCATAAAATTTCGGAATTGTAAATGAGAGCAGCCTTTGCGCGTGCAACACTAAGATCTTTACTTATTTGCCGGATAAGCTCCTCGGCACCTCCGAATTTCTCTTCTGACCTGATAAAAGCGGTAAAGCGCACTTGCAGATGCTTGCCGTATAAATTACCTGAGAAGTTTGGCAAATAGACTTCTATGGTACAGTCTTCCCCGCTGAATGTGGGCTTAACACCAACATTTGTAACGGAAAGATGATGTTCATTTTCCCATACTGCTTCGGTCAGATAGACTCCATTAGGCGGCAGTATTTTCTCCGCCGGCGGAATAATATTGGCCGTTGGATAGCCTAATTTATTGCCACGTCCAAATCCTTTAACCACCTGACCGTCAACAGAGTATCGTCTGGCCAGCATTTCATTGGCACTCTCAATCTGGCCAGCCGCAATCAATTTTCGGATTGCTGTACTGCTGATGGTGAGACCGCTTTGATCTACCAAATCAGGAACAGTTACCGGCTCAATACCATGTTTACGTAGCAGCTCCGGTTGTTGCGACGGATTAAAGCGATCATGGCCAAAGCGAAAACTCGGGCCGAAAACTAAGCTAATGGCCTCCATTTTCGCTTTCAGAATATCAGTGATAAATTCTTCGGCACGCAATCTTGCCAGTGCCTCACTAAACGGAATCGCGATTAAAATATCCGGGCCTAATTTGCTAAATAGCTGGACTTTTTCTTCGGCCGTCGTCAGAAGCTGCGGAGAATGCCCCTGCCGGACAATATTCTGAGGATGATTTATAAAAGTTATGATAGCAGATGCTACCGATTTTTCAGACGCAATTTGAACTGCCCGCCTAATTACATTGACATGTCCGCGATGCACACCATCAAAGGTTCCAATGGCAACAACCGCGCCGTTTAACCTGGGCAGTTCATTAAATGAAGTAAAGCAATCCACGTTTCATTCCTCCGGAGCTGAAAAGACACAGATTGGACTGACCGTGACACCATCTGGCCCTATTTCCCGGCTTTCAGCAATAGCCAGAATTTTGCCCTCCGCATCCTGCAGGCGGCACCGACCACTGATGCGTTCGCCAAGCTTTACGGCATTCCCGTGCAGCACGCGTTTGGATAAATTGGCACTGAGACGTACCGCAGGCAGATGGGCTAACGCCTCATTGATATCGATCAGGTGATTGGCTGCTGCTGTGGATACTGCTGTGGCTGCCGCTGAGGATGCTGCTGTGGCAGGCTGCAGCGCATCACGCAGCAAATCCAGAGGCACGGCATCTTCAACACGAAATATTCCGGATCGTTCCCGGAGCAAATGCGTCATATGTGCGTAACATCCTAGCTTTATGCCAATATCATGACAAAGTGTTCGGATATAAGTGCCAGGAGAACAGGTTACACGAATACTAATCCGGGCACCGGGCCCCCAGGTATCCCCCTGATCTAGGAGTGTGATGCTTTCGATCTTAATTGGCCGGGGCTGGCGTTCAATGATAACTCCCCGACGAGCAGCTTCATAGAGCTTTTGTCCGCCAATTTTAATCGCCGAATACATGGGAGGTATTTGCTCTGAATGCCCCAGAAAACCGTCTAAAACTGCCAGAAGCTGCGCACGGCTGATGCTGAACAAATCCTCCCGGAACATTGTTTTTTGACCGCTGCTGTCCTGAGTGTCTGTGGCGCTGCCCAACTCGAGCTGTGCACAATAAATTTTCGGCCATTGTTCCAGATATTGCAGCGCCCGGGTTGCCGTGCCGACCGCCACCACAAGAACACCCTGCGCATCAGGATCCAGTGTCCCGCCATGTCCTACCCTTTTGGTTTGCATGATGCGCCGGATGACAGACACCACATCGTGCGAAGTCATTCCGGCAGGTTTGTTGATATTTAGGAAACCCTGCACCAGCTACGCATCCTTTCAGGACTGCATCCATTTGGCAGTATAGGCTAGGAATTTACGCCTGGCAACCGGCAGAGAATCAGTCAAAATACATCCTGCAGCACGCGGATGTCCGCCTCCGCCGAAGTGCGCCGCTAATTTGCTGACATCCCAGTTTGAGTTGGATCTGATACTGACTCTGACGTCGTTATGCTCAGTCTCTCGAAAGAGTACACCGATTTGAGCGCCATCTACCTGACGACAGTAGTTTACAAAGCCCTCAGTTTCATCCAAATCAGTCTTGAAGCGCTCTAACTGAGCCTGCGTAATTTCGATCCACGCAACTTTGCCGTCCACTTCCAGCTGCATGCGTTCCAGCACTTTGCCCAGAAGTTTAAGGGTGCCATACTTCTTACGCTCATGCACAATCTCTGCAACTTGTCCCATATCAAGACCGCCGATTTCTGCCAACTCCCCGGCGATATGCAAAGAAGAAGGACGGGTGTTGGAGTAACGGAAAAAGCCGGTATCAGTTGCGATTGCGATATAAAGGGCTAAGGCAATGCGTGGCGTAATTGGCCTGTCGAGCGCTTTGATCAAATTGTAAACCATCTCTCCGGTGGCGGAAGCTTCCGGATCCACAATATTAATGCGGCCAAACATACTATTGCTGCAATGATGATCAATATTGAGATCTACATTGATATCGTTTGCCAAAACTAAGCGGCCTGGAATAGCGCAATCCAAAGCAATGACGATTATATGCTCCGGTACCTGCAAAGGCGGCCTGCAAAACCGATCCGCACCGGGAAGAATGGAGTACATAGCGGGCAAAGTGCCTTCTGAAACCCATTTTACTTTCTTCCCCATATCTTCAAGCGCCAGGCCAAGAGCAATTACTGAACCGAGACAGTCACCGTCAGGATTTACGTGCCCGGTTAGCAAAAACTCGTCATTGTTACTGATTATTGAAATAGCTTCCTGAAAAGAGCCGGTCAATGATGGTCACCCTCTTCGGAGATTTGATCGATCAATTTCGTCAGACGAACGCCACGCTCAATAGACTTATCCACTGCGAAACTGATTTCCGGTGTATAGCGCAGTCGGATTCTGCGTCCCAGCTCAGTACGGATAAAGCCTTTGGCGCTTTCTAAACCTTGAATTGTCTGGCGTTCTGCTTCCTCATCCCCGAATGGACTTACATAGATTTTGGCATGCCGATAATCAGGAGAAACCTCTACATCGGTTACCGTAACAAAGCCAATTCTGGGATCCTTAATCTCCTTTTGCAGCATATTGCCGACTTCTTCTTTATAAAGCTCTTTAATACGTTCCAGTCGAAGTTTTGGCATTTTCTTACCTCTTTACTTCTTCCATAATGAACGCCTCGATGACATCGCCTTCTTTAATATCCTGGAATTTTTCGAGGCCAATACCGCATTCGTAACCCTGGGCTACTTCGCGGGCATCATCTTTGAAACGTCTTAAGGAATCAATTTTGCCTTCATAGACGACTACATTATCGCGTAACACACGCACTTCCGCTGTTCTAAGTATGCGTCCCTCAGTAACATAGCTGCCAGCAATGACTCCGATTTTGGGAACCCTAAAGGTCTGCCGCACTTCCGCTTTGCCGATTACGGTTTCTTTATATTGCGGGGTCAGCATTCCTTCCAGGGCAGCTTTAACATCATTGATAGCGTCATAAATCACGCGATACATCCGAATATCGACGGACTCTTTTTCTGCTGTTCTCTTGGCCATAGGATCCGGACGAACGTTGAAGGCAATAATGATCGCGTTTGAGGCGGCCGCCAGCATCACGTCAGTTTCGGTGACGGCACCGACGCCGCTGTGAATAACTTTGACGCGGACTTCTTCGTTTTCCAATCGGTTCAAAGAGGGCTCCAATGCCTCAATTGAACCGCGCACATCAGCTTTGATAACAATATTCAGGTCTTTCAACTCGCCGCCTTGAATCTTGGAAAAGAGGTCTTCCAATGAAACATGGCTTGATTGATGCAATTCGGATTCACGTTTCTTCTGGCTGCGGCTTTCCGCCAACTGACGGGCTATCTTTTCATCATCAACGACATATAAGGTATCACCGGCTTCCGGCAGCTCTGCCAGACCGACCACTTCTACAGGCGAGGAAGGACCTGCCTTCTTAACGCGCTTGCCTTTGTCGTTATTAAGCAAGCGTACCCGACCATAAACTGAACCGACGAGGATGACATCCCCCACAAAAAGTGTTCCCTTTTGGATTAATACAGTTGCTACCGGACCTCTGCCTTTATCAAGCTTGGCTTCAATAACTGTGCCAACAGCGCTGCGATTGGGATTGGCCTTAAGATCCTGCATTTCGGCAACAAGCAACACCATTTCCAATAGGTCATCGATACCCTTGCCGGTGGCGGCGGAAACGGGAACCATAATGGTATCTCCGCCCCACTCTTCCGCAACTAAACCGTATTCAGTCAATTCCTGCTTTACTCTTTCCGGATTGGCATCCGGTTTATCAATCTTGTTGATCGCCACGATCATCGGAATCTGGGCGGCTTTCACATGGTTAATGGCCTCAACCGTCTGAGGCATTACGCCATCATCAGCAGCAACCACCAATATAACAATGTCTGTTATTTGGGCACCACGGGCACGCATAGCTGTAAAGGCTTCGTGACCCGGTGTGTCAAGAAATGTGATCCGTTTGGAGCGTACTTCGACCTGGTATGCGCCAATATGCTGCGTGATCCCGCCGGCTTCCTGAGAGGTAACATGGGTTTGCCGGATGCGGTCCAACAAGGACGTTTTTCCGTGGTCAACATGTCCCATTACCGTGACAACCGGTGAACGCGGCATCATATCTTCTGTGCGATCCTCAACATCTTCCAGAGTTTGCTCTTCCAAACTCGGGCCTTCGGGTACAATTTCAACTCCAAACTCATTGCCGATAATTTGAGCGGTATCAAAATCTATATCCTGGTTAATGGAGGTCATTACTCCCATACTCATTAGCTTCTTGATTACTTCGGAAGCTGCCAGTTCCATAGCGGCCGCCAAATCCTTAACAGAAATGACCGGACCGATCATCAGTTTCGATACATTTGACTGAAGGGGCTTCCGGACTGCTCCGCCGCGTTGCTGCTGCTCGCCAGGGCGCTGCTGGCGGAATCCGCCGCTTCTCTGAGCATTACTGGCAGGCCGCTGACTACCGCCACCGCCTGCCGCACCCGAAGGCGCAGATCTTACTGGCCGATTGGCGGCCGGCTGAGCTTGATTTCTTCTGGCATCTCCAGGTCTGCTGCCAGGCCTGTTATCCGGCCTGCCAGCCGGATGACTGCTGTCCGCTCTGCCTTCTGAGCGCGCCTGTGGCGGCTGACTCTGCATAGGAGCCTTTCCGGGTTCACGGCGCTGCTGACCCTGTCCCGGCTGTCCAAACTGTCCCGGCTTTCCCTGCTGTCCTGACTGTCCAGGCCGGGTCTGCTGACTACGTCCGCCTTGTGGTAAATTTTGCCGGGCAGTTGATACTCCATTTGCCTGGGACGATGCCGGTGCCGTTTTTGGGGTAGACGCGCCACCAGGACGCTGGCTCTGTGTTGAAATACCGCGGCCTTCCGCACTCTGACCCTGACTTTTTTGCGGCCCACGCCACTGTTGCTGTGGCCTTGGTGGCAAATAACCTTCGCGCGAAATCTGACTTCCTGCAGGTTGTTGAGAAGTCCTCCCAGCAGTTCCGCGACTATCTGTTACCGGACGCGCAGTGTCCGGGCGTGAAGTTGAAGCAGCTGGACGCCCAGCATCCGGACGTGATGATGATGCTGCCGGACGCCTATCCGGACGCGCTTCGGAGCGCGTATCGGAACGCAGATTTTCCGGACGCGCTTGTGATTGACCGGTTACAGCCGGTCTGCGCTCCGGTACATTACCACCGGAACCATCCTTTGCAGGAACAGATTGTGATTGTTTTGGCAGTTTTTGCAATTCCGCCGCTGCTGCAGCTGAAGCATTCTTTGCGGCAGGTTTTTTTTCGGTATCCGGAGCTTTGGCAGCAGGCTCAGCATCAGGACGGAAATTCCTCTTGACAATCGCAGCAACATGGTCTTCAACAGTACTCATATGATTTTTGACATCAGCGCCGAACTCCTGTAAAAACTGTACAATTTCCTTACTAGGAATATTCAGTTCCTTTGAGAGTTCGAACACGCGTTTCTTCGCCATTTAAACACCCCCATGTTCTTCGCTTCTCAGAGTCTCCGTCGTTGCTCCCAGAGCCTCCATTGCCGCCCGCGCAAAACCGTGATCCAGAATAGCAATACAAGCGCGTGGCGAGCGGCCAATCGCATTGCCTAACTCCAGTTTTGAACCGGCCTTAACAGCCGGGATCTTATTCTTCAGACATAACTCCACGAATTTCGCTGTCGTATCTGCAGAAGCATCCAAAGCCACCAGTACCAGACTGGCTTTTTTACGGGTAATAGCCTGCACCGTTGCTGTCTCGCCCGATGCAATTTTGCCAGCCTTTTGTGCAAATCCTAACACTGTCATCAGGTTATTCATGCTCGGCAGGCAGCTCCTGAATTGCCTGACGCAGGTTATTGAACACTTCTTCCGGAACTCGCAATTCCAGCGCATGTTCAAAGCGACCACTCTTGATCGCCTGCTCCAGACATTCGGCTTTGGGGCAGATATATGCGCCGCGGCCAGACTTTTTTCCTGTTGGGTCAAAAACAACCTCACCATCCGGAGTACGAACAATGCGATAAAGCTGCTTTTTAGGAAATACCTGCTTGCAGCCAAGACAGCTTCGCTGAGGGATCTTGCGCATTTTAGGCATGGCCACACCTCCGGAACAGCGTTTGCGTTTTACGGATTCCCTTTACAATGACCTCTTAGCTATCGTAATCATCGTCGTCATAGTAGTCGAATTTTTCACGGCGTTTTTTGTCCTTCTTGCGTACTTTCTTACGCATACGGGTTTCTTCTTCATCGGCCTCCAAATGTACAACAACCTTTTCTGGTATATGCACATCTTCTTCAGGCTCAATGTACTCTTCCGGATTATCAAGCGGCTGATGCTTTTCATCGCCAGTCCATTCACCGGATATATCTTCTTCAGGCTGAATCTCACTGTCAGCATAATCTTCGGTGGTGATTTCCGGTTCCTGCTCCTCGTTTTCAGCCATTTCCAAAAGCCGGGCTTGTTCTTCTTCAAATGCCAGCCGGTCAAGTTCGGCTGCCTGACTTTCACTCTTAATATCAATCTTCCATCCAGTCAGTTTGGCAGCCAGACGGGCATTCTGGCCCTCCCGGCCAATAGCCAGCGAAAGCAAATTATCAGGCACAATAACCATCGAAGATTTCCGGTCTTCGGAAAGCCGCACTTCCGCGACTTTCGCCGGGCTCAACGCATTGGAAATCAATACTCTGGGATCCGGATCCCAGGCGATAATATCGATTTTTTCTCCGCGAAGCTCCCGGACAATATTCTGTACGCGTGCTCCCCGCGCACCCACGCAGGAACCGACGGGATCGACATTTTCATCCCGGCTCCATACGGTGACTTTGGAACGCGAGCCTGCCTCGCGGGCAATGGACTTTAATTCGACGATACCATCATGAATTTCTGGAACTTCAAGCTCAAACAAGCGCTTCAAGAGTCCGGGATGGGTCCGGGAAACAAAGATCTGCGGACCTTTGGTCGTCTTGCGGACTTCCACGATATAGACTTTCAGACGCAGCCCCTGTTCATAATGTTCACCAGGCACCTGTTCATTCTGCGTCAAAATGGCATCGGCTTTACCCAAATCAAGCACCACATTGCGCTGTTCAAAACGCTGCACAATACCGGTTACGATATCTCCCTCGCGGTTGACGTATTCTTCATATATAAGAATTCTTTCTGCTTCCCGGATGCGCTGCACCACGACCTGCTTGGCGGTTTGCGCAGCAATGCGGCCAAATTCACGCGGCTGAATCTCCAGTTCGGCAACATCACCAACACTATAGTACGGATCCAATCTGCGCGCTTCTTCCAAAGACATTTGTGTCTGAGGATCCTCGACGGTTTCAACAATATTCTTATACCCGTAAACATGCATCGCGCCGGTATCAGGATCCATCTGAACCCGAATGTTACTGACATCCTTTTGGTCTTTCTTATACGCGGAAACAAGAGCCGATTCAATGGCTTCAATTAGTATATGCCGCGGAATTCCCTTTTCTTTCTCTACTTGTTGAAGAGCAGCCATAAACTCTTCATTCATGCCGGTACCTCCTCTGCCATTGACGCCTGTCAAAAACCAAAATCCACTTTAAGCTTGGCTTGCGTTACTAAGTTGCGCGGAATAACCTTCTTACCTTTATCTGTATTAATAGCAATGTCCTGATTTTCCAACCCTGCAAGCTGACCCTTGATGACTCGTTTTCCTTCAAAAGCTTCCTTAAGCTTTATTTCAACCTCCGAGCCAGCGAAACGAATGAAATCAGCATCTTTTCGCAACGGACGCTCCGGACCAGGGGAAGAAACCTCCAGATAGTAGCTGTCCTTAATAGGATCCATCACATCTAGCTCATTACTGAAAGGTTCGCTGAATTTTTCGCAGTCTTCCAGGCCGACTCCGCCCGGTTTGTCGATCAATACCCGGAGAATACGATCTGAACCTGATCGGACCATTTCGATATCTACCAGTTCTAAACCCTGCTGCTCGGCAATTCTGCTGGCAACTGGCTCCAGAATGTCGAAAAGTCTGGACATTTTGATCCTCCTTAAGGATGCCTAAAGGCTGCGGACTAGTACTAATCTATCAGTGTAAATATCCCACAAGACGAAAGAGTGGGCACGCCCACTCTTTACTAAACAACCCGCTCATAGTATAACATACATTTCTTTTCCTGACAAGGCTACCATATCTTGAGTTGTCAGCAAATGGCTGCAGCTAATCTGTTCCCTTCACAGCAAACGCTACCTGTACATTAGCTTTATATTCAGTTAGATCACCATCGCGTACGCCCGCAGTCATGTTCAGCACTTCCACCCCGGTAATATTGTCGATCGTATTGGAAGCTGACTTAACCGCGTTCTTGACGGCATCTTCCCAACTGGTATTCGATTCCCCCAACAGCTCAATAATCTTGATAACGGTCACTTCCGAACCTCCTCGATTAAATCAAATTCACTCGCAAGGAACGGATTGGTAACCAGGCGGGCGCGATCCGAAGGAATGGCATCCGGTCTGGCCAAAAGCCAGGCTGCCAGCGCCAGCAAGACAGCGATCACTGTCAGGATAATCCACCGCTTTTTTAAGAAATCCAGTAGCATCACTGTCATCTGTACAACCGTCCTTTTGCTGTGTTCCTTTCCCTATTATGCGTCTGGACCGATTGTATCATGCAGATGACTGCGAACTCTTATTCCCGCAAAAGCTCGTTTAGTAATTGCAGCGCACGCTTTTCAATGCGGCAAACTTGTACTTGCGAAATGCCGATTACTGCGGCAATCTCAGTCTGGGTTTTTTCTTCGAAATATCTCAGGCGCAGCACTTTCTGATATTTCTCCGGAAGCGTCGCCAATGCTTCATTTAGGGCGTAATGCTCCAGCCAATTGCCATCTTCCTGTGCAGGAACACGTTCTTCCAACAGCAGCGGATCACTTTCGTGTTCATGCAAAGCCAGGCTGAGCGATTGCACAGGCTGGCTGGCTTCCAGGGCAGTGGCAACTTCATCGATAGTGGCGCCCATGGCGGCAGCAATTTCCGATACCGTGGGATCCCTGCCAAGTTGCTGAGCAAGATTGGCCGCGCACTGCTGAACTCTGCCGGCGCATTCTTTTAGAGTACGGCCAAGTTTAATGGCGCCGTCTTCACGCAAAAACTGCCTGATCTCGCCGATAATCAAAGGCACGGCATAGGTCGAAAAGCGCACGCCCATATTCAGATTAAAGCGATCCACCGCCTTCAGTAAACCTACGCATCCGATCTGAAATAAGTCATCCGGTTCCGCACGTCCGTTAAAGCGTCCAATGATGCTCATCACCAACTTCAGATTGCTTTCAACCAGTGTTTGGCGGGAGTCAGCATCACCACTTTGAGCTTTTCGGATCAAGTCATTGACACTCTGATCATCCAGAAGCGGAACAGATGGCAAATCGATGGCGGCCCGTTCGGCATAGTTGGAGTTCATCAGGCAGTCCCCGTTTCCGGGCATACTGTTTCAGGATGTTTGGTCATAATCACGGAAGTACCCTTTCCTAATTCGGATTCTACGTCCAGCGAATCCATGAAGGCTTCCATAAATGTAAATCCTAAGCCATATCTGCCGGGTATGGTACTATACTGCACTGCTTTGGCAGCATCAATATCTGCAATTCCTTTACCATGATCGATAATTCTAATTGTGAGGACTCCTTTTTTGATCTCAGCTTCCAGAGTGACAACGCCCATCTTGTTTTCGTAACCATGAATGATCGCATTGGAAACCGCTTCGGAAGTTGCCGTACGAATTTCATCCAGCTCCGGAAGAGTAAAATTCAGCTGCGATGCGAATGCTGAAACCAATGCCCGGGAGAAACCGACGTTTTCCGGAAGGCTAGGAAATTCCACTTTGATATAATTACCTTCAGCCATTTGTCACACCCCTTTGCTGTAAATCAGAGGGATTCCAGTTCTCATAAATGCCAACCAGCTTGGACAGACCGGATAATTCCATTACACGGCGGACTTGAGAGCTTGGATTGGCGATAAAAAGCTTACCGCCACGATCTTCCAGCTTGCGATATCTGCCAAGCAGGACAGCCAGACCGGAGCTATCGATAAATGGAACAGAATCGCAGATCAGATAGACATCCCGGATGGTTTCGTATTGATCAAGCTTCTCATCGATCGATTCACGCAGTTGATCAGCATTGGCCATGTCCAACTCGCCCTGAAGATGAGCAACAATTGCTGTGCCAATTTTCTCCGCGTTGATGATCATGCGGCACCCTCCTTAGTAATAGTCCAGAGTAACAGTCCAGCAATTAGTTGTATCAGACAACAATTACCAGGTTACAGGTTTATTAATTTCGGCGCTGACATTTCCTTTCCTGCCCTTCTGCTAAAGCCGCTTCATTTTGCCATGTTCGGTTATTTTCAACAAAAAAAGCCGGTATTTTTGGCATAATGCCGCAAATACCGGCTATCGGCTAAACCGTGCACCGGGCTTAATCCTCGGCAAACAGTGTTTTCAATGACTGGCGGCCAACACGTGCGAAGAACTGAAACGCATTGGTCCTGCCAACATCGTTGGCAGCCAGTAAATCAATCTCCTGAACTGGCTTTCCATCGAGCAGTACGGTCATTGTGCCCAGTTTTTGTCCCTTTTGAATGGGTGCCTTTAGTTTCGAACTCAGACTAATCTCCTTGGTTATCCCGGGTTGAGTACCTCTTTTGGCCGGCAAGTAATAATCGGCGGATGCCTGTGCTATTATCGTATCCTCGGTACCTCTGATAACCGGCAGTTTGGCTAGCTCTTCGCCCTGAGACACGACTCGCACGGCTTCCAGACGACCGAACCCAAAGTTCAGCAAGCGACTGACTTCTTTAGCCCGAATATCATTGGTGGCGGCCTTCATGACAACTGCAATCAATCGGACATTGTTTCGTTTGGCAGTGGCCGCCAGGCAAAAACCGGCTTCATTGGTAAAACCCGTTTTCAGGCCGTCGCAGCCTTGATAAAACCGCACCAGCTTGTTGGTATTTCTCAGAAACGATGCCCCATTGCGCAGGTAGTCGATCCAGGTTCCGGTCCATTTCAAAATCGCGTCATGTTTTATCAATTCCCGGGACATTATGGCAACGTCGCGGGCCGAGGTCAGGTTGCCGGCCGCAGAAGGATTGTCCCCTGACAAACCGGTGCAATTGACGAACTTCGTATTTGTCAGACCTAATTCCCGGGCTCTTTCGTTCATTCTGGCAACAAAAGCATCATGCGATCCCGACACGCGCTCCGCCAAAGCATAACTGGCGTCATTGGCTGATACAATAGCGACGGCCTTTATTAAGTCCGCCACCAACATCTCTTCGCCAGGTTCCAGCCAAATTTGAGAGCCGCCCATAGCCGCCGCTTCGGGTGATATGACAATGGTTTCATCGAAACGCAGAGCGCCTTTTTCGATTTCTTCCATAACCAATAGCAATGTCATTACTTTGGTAACGCTGGCGGGTGATAACGCCACATCGGCATCCTGCTCGAAAAGAATTTCGCCTGTAATCGGTTCCAGCAAAATAGCCGAGCGTGCATCGATTTTCAGGGACACATCCGGCTCTGCCGCCATTACACAGCTATCATTTACTGATGGAAATACCAGCATGGCAGCTATCCAGATGAATATCAGCAATCCATGCCTGATCACGCCTACTCCTCCTTAATAGCGCCGCATCTAATTAGCAATATGATGCTTGACTGTTACAAATTTAGTCGGCTCTTTTTCATCGTCCCCTAATAGCCAGGTGATTATGCTATCTGCTAGCACAGGCCTGACAACCGAAGGATACAACTTACGGATAGTTCTATCGTCTCCGATTCTGGCGTAAGATATGTCAATCAGAACTCGTCCGAAAATGTCCGCAATGCAGGCAGGTGGTCTCCATTTTAAAGAAGTCTTGGCTTACGATACTGATTCCGTTGTTTGTCCTATTGTTTGTGACAACAACTTGTGCAGTTATGTTATTTTTAAATAACGAGTCTGCTGAACACGATTCCCGCGGAATTCTGGCCATCAACGGCACCAGATACCTGCAGAAACCGGCTGAGCTCCTGCGGCGCTTTTTGGGGCTGGAAGCCAATATAACCAGGGAAATCCTACACGCCGGCATTCCAGGCTTATCGAGCAGAATGACCGAAGTTGATCGTCCCCCCTCCAAACTGGCGACTCTGTCAACTTTATGGTTTGAACTCTCCTCAGGGGTTAACAGACATGCTCCGGTTACATTCCTTGCTGCCCAATTGCCAATGTTTGGTGAAATGCTACCTGCCATTGCCAGTCAAATTGAGCACGCTAAAAATGAGAGCAACACCGCATCCAAAAGTACCCTGACACAATCCGGCGTTACAGCGGCTGCAACCCTCTCCGATCAGTCAAAGCAGCAAACTCATCGGCCATCGCAGGAAGAGCAGTCCGAGCAAAAGCAACAGCCGCCGGCCTCACCAGCCGCAGCTGCTGTAAATACGAAACTGGCTCTACGAATGGATGAACCCCTGATTCTTGTCTTGCACACTCATACTTCAGAATGCTATTTGCCAACCAGTGGTGAAACGCATCTGTTCAACGGACAGGGAGATATCGTTAAGGTTGGCAAGAGGCTGACGGAGGTGCTTAACGATAAATATCAGATACCAACAATCCACTGCGACAAGATTCACGATCAGTATCCCTGGCATGAAGCTTATCAGCGTTCACAGGTGACAATCAAGGAGTATTTGACCAAATACCCTTCCATAAAAATTGTTATAGATGTGCATCGTGACGGGACGCCAGGTCTGGAACACTCTACCGTAATTGATGGGAAACGAACCGCCCGGGTCATGTTGGTTATTGGAACAAACCGCATGGGCCTGGAGCACCCCCATTGGGAAAAAAATCTAGCCTTCGCCGAAAAGGTGAAGGCTGAGACGGATCGATTATATCCTGGTCTTTCGCTTGGCATTATCAAGGCCGATGCGCGCTATAACCAGCACCTCTGCAATCAGGCCATAATCGCCGAGATGGGCGGAGAAAATTGCACTCTGGAAGAAGCGCTGCTTTCGGCTTCTTGCTTTGCAGAGGTTTTGGCCAGTATTGTCCAAAAGGAGTTTAGTTTCTGAAGAACTTAATCCCTGACATAACCAGTAATCCGGGCTTCGTATTCTCCCTTGGAGGATGCACGCTGGTCATAGCGATGCAGAAAGAAATATGACAAAAATAACAGCCCGAATCCTCCGATAATTGCCGGCACCGCTGTCTGTGCTTCCGGATTGATCAGGCGCGTCAAAAAGTGACCGGCTGCAATACCAATGATGAAAAAAATCAAGGGAAACATGTAACCGAAAAAGGCCGCTTTCATGACATGCTCGGTCTGCATTTCGATGATCACCTGTTCGCCTGCCTGAGCGCCAATCTCATTCTTGGCTTTAACTGTCACATCCGAACCGGTTACACCCAGCCCACAGGCACCACAGCGGTTACAGCTTGCGTGGCGTGTCGTCTTTACCTGGGCAAACTGTCCGTCGGTGGCTACTACTATTCCGATTGTCTCCATCCATAGCTGCCTCCTGAAAACTCAGTTGTTAGAGTACTCTGGCCACAGCCCTGCGCCAGTCAGCATAAAGTTTCTCCCGTTCATCAGAATTCATGCGGGGGGAGAAAATTCTGTCAGAATGCCATCCTGCAGCAATGTCCCTATAATCTTTAAAAACTCCGGCACCCAGACCTGCCATAAATGCTGCCCCCTGGGCAGTAGTCTCCACCAATGCGGGACGCTCCACAACAATGTTAAGAATATCGGCCTGGAACTGCATCAGAAAATTATTGGCGGAAGCTCCGCCGTCAACTCGCAAATGCTTAAGCGGGACTCCGGATTCCTGAACCATCACATCAAATACGTCTCTTGATTGATAGGCGATCGCCTCTAATGCTGACCTGACTATATGACGGTAATCAGTGCCCTGAGTGAGGCCGACCATGGCACCCCTGGCGCTTGAATCCCAATAAGGAGCTGCTAATCCCACAAAGGCAGGTACAAAATAGACTCCACCGGAATCTGGTACTTCTTTGGCGATATATTCTGAATCGGCTGCGCTCGAGATCAGGCGCAGACCATCCCGCAGCCACTTGATTACCGCACCGGCCGTGAACACACTACCTTCCAATGCATAGGTCAGTTTGCCATTTCGGCCCCAGGCGACAGTACTAAGCAGTTTGGATGAATTCACCGGCTGATCTCCAGTGTTCATCAGGATGAAACAACCGGTGCCATAGGTATTTTTGGCAGTGCCAGGTTCAAAGCAGTTTTGGCCAAACAGCGCTGCCTGTTGGTCTCCGGCCACTCCGCAAATCGGAATACCGGCAGGAATGATTCCGTTTTGAACAGTCTTTCCAAAACAGCCAATCGAATCCCGCAACTCTGGCAAAACCGCTTTCGGAATACTAAGCCATTGCAGCAGATCCTCGTCCCACTCGCCTCTTAAGTTCATGAGCATCGTACGCGAGGCATTCGAATAATCGGTAGCATGGATTTGCCCGCCGGTTAGTTTCCAAATGAGCCAGGAATCCACCGTGCCAAATAAAGCTTTGCCCTGTTCGGCATCGCGACGGACGGCATCATTATGATCCAGTATCCACCGCAATTTGGTTCCAGAAAAATAGGGATCAATAATCAGACCGGTCCGCCTGGAAATTTCTCCAGCCAGACCCATTTTGCGTAGCTGTTCGCAAATCGGCGCTGTCCGGCGGCACTGCCAAACAATGGCGCGACAATAAGGCTTTCCGGTATCTCTGTTCCAAAGTAGTGTGGTTTCACGTTGATTGGTAATACCCAATGCCACAATCTGCCGTGCATCGATACCTGCTTCAGCGATGGCGCCGTCAATCGCAGTAGTGACGCTGTGCCAGATGTCTTCCGGATCGTGTTCCACCCAACCGGGCTCGGGATAATACTGTTTTATCTCCTGATATGATCTGGCAATCATTTTGCAGGAAGTATCAAAAAGAATAACCGTCGTACCGGTTGTTCCCTGATCAATGGCCAGGATATATGAATTCATCCATGCTCACCTCTCAGGATTTTTTATCTGATTTGGACTGCTGTTTGGCCTTGGATGCTTCCTTGATGCAATCCCGGATTATATCCCGGACACGCCCTTTATGCTGTCCGGCCACTATTTCAGCAGAGGCAAATCGCGTCTTGAGCAGTAAAACATCTTCGTCCCATTGATAGCCGCTGAACCTTGTCCACGGCTGAAAGCCTACTTTGGCTTCGGTAAC
>JBMNNY010000116.1:0-7007 GCA_050942765.1 Bacillota bacterium
ATTCTGGAATACCGCCGTTTGATCAAACTTAAATCAACTTATATTGACGCATTGCCAGCGCTGGTTTCAAAAAGAACTGGCCGGGTACATACCACATTTAATCAAGCGGTTACTGCTACCGGCCGTTTAAGCAGTACGGATCCCAATTTGCAGAACATCCCGATCCGTACAGATGAGGGCGAGCGAATCAGGAGGGCGTTTATAGCCGGTACTCCCGGATGGCTGATCATGACCGCTGATTACTCGCAAATTGAGCTGCGCGTTATGGCTCACTTGTCTCAGGATCCGGTATTGATTGAGTCATTCCGCAGTGGAGAGGATATTCACCGCCGCAGCGCCGCTGAAATTTTCGGGATTCCCATTGATCAGGTTGACGACAGGCTGCGCGATCAGGCCAAAGCGGTAAACTTCGGCGTGATCTATGGTATCAGCGGCTTCGGCTTGGCCAAGGGGACCGGAGTCTCGCGCAAAGAAGCGGAGTCATTCATTCAGCGCTATTTTCTGAGATATCAGGGCGTGATGCGTTTTATTGACCAGACTATTAATGAGGCACGCGAAAAAGGGTATGTTACCACAATGTTTAAGAGACGGAGATACCTTCCGGATTTGCTTGCCGCTAACCGTAACATTCGTGCCTTTGCGGAAAGAACCGCCCGCAATACGCCTGTGCAGGGCAGCGCGGCAGACATCATCAAAGTGGCCATGATCAGAGTTGCCGAAAAACTTAAGGCTGAGAAGCTGAAAACTAAAATGCTGCTACAGGTGCACGATGAGCTGGTGTTTGAAGTACCGCCGGAAGAAGCGGACACTGTCGCCGCCATTGTGAAAGAAGCTATGGAGAATGTGTGCGAATTTTCTGTACCGCTAAAGGTAGATATCAAGAGAGGCGCGAATTGGGGCACCGCCAAGCGGTCCTAACACGGAACTAACTCAGCTGCTTCTTCAAAGGAGTGAAGGATCAATGCCGGAATTGCCAGAAGTTGAAACGATTAAAAGAGGGCTGGAGCCGCATCTGACAGGCAGAACCATCACAGATGTACGGTTTTTCTGGGATAATACTGCGCAGGGCATGCCACCCGCCGAGATGACTGCTAAATTGCGTGGCCAAAAAGTAAAGCATCTGGCCCGTAAAGGTAAGTTTCTGGTGTTGCGTTTCGAATCCGGATCAGGCCTGGGTATTCACCTAAGAATGACTGGCAAGCTGATCATTTGCGATCCAACCGAAGACCCTGAAAATGATAAGTCTGCACGGGCAGTTTTATATCTGGATGATGGCAATCATGTTCTATTCAGTGATGCCCGCAAGTTCGGCCGCTTTTACTGGATCGAACGCGGAGAACATCCGTTTTGGCAGGGACTTGGACCAGACGCCTTGTACGAACTGACGCCGGAATACTTTCGCAAGATGGTCCGCCAGCACAAGCGCATTATTAAAGCGATTCTGCTAGATCAATCTTTGATCGCCGGGGTTGGTAATATCTATGCGGATGAAAGCCTGTATCGGGCTTGCATCAACCCCACAACAAAAGGGTCGGACCTGACTGACGAGCAGGCAGACCGGCTTTATCGGGCGCTGAAAGAAGTACTTAACGAAAGCATTGAACATAAGGGTACTTCTTACCGGGATTATGTTGATGAACTGGGACAGCGTGGATCATTTCAAGAAATGCTGGCCGTTTATGGGCAGAAAGGCCGGACCTGTCAAAGGTGCGGGGCAGAAATCTGCCGGGCGGTTGTTGCGAACAGGGGTACCTATTATTGTCCAAAATGCCAGCCAAATCCGCAGTAATACGCACTTTAGAGCTTAATAATCCTGAAACGGGTGATATGCAATGCTTATCGTCGCTTTAACAGGCGGGATTGCCAGCGGGAAGTCCACAGTCGCCGAAATGTTTAAATCACTGGGGGCGCCTCTGATCGACAGTGATTTGCTGGCACACCAGGCACTTATGCCGCAAGGCGAAGCTTATCAGGAAGTGCTGGCGGAGTTCGGAACAGATATTCTCAACGAAGATCAATCAATTAACCGTGGCCGACTGGGAGCGGTTGTATTTGAGAGTAGCTCCCGTCTCCAAAAGCTGAACAGCATTGTCCATCCGGTTGTCCTGCGTAATATTGAAACGCTGGTGTCCAATTATCGCGCCCAGGGGCATAAGGTAGTGCTGATCGATATCCCGCTGCTGTATGAGGCTGGCAGGGCAGACGAATATGATTTTGTAATTTTAGTACATGTTCCGGTTGATCTGCAAAGAAAGCGTCTGTCCGGTAGAAACACCGAACTCTCGGAAATAGAAATCGAAAGGCGCCTAAGTGCGCAGCTGCCAATTGATACAAAAGCAGAGCGGGCGGACTTTGTTATTGATAATTCAGGTACCATCGAGAAAACGCGTGCCCAAGTTGAAGAAATATGGCATATTTTATGTTACGTCGCGGAACGAATACACTGAACATGTTTTTCATAGAAATGGTTATATCAGGGAAATTTGAGATGGTTTTATCCGGGGTAGTTTAAGCGGGGTGGACTTGTTGCCAACAAAGCAACGGAAAGGCCGGTTGTTCCGGTGGCTCGTTTTTTGGCTGCTAATGGCAATCGGCTTTTTTGGTGGTAAGTGGATCATGCGGATCCTATATCCTTTACATTTTGCAGATACTATTAAGTTTGAAGCTGATCGGAATGGATTGGATCCAATGCTGGTACAAGCAATGGTGCGTGTAGAAAGCCGTTTCAATCCATCAGCAAAATCGTCTAAAGGTGCGATCGGGCTTATGCAGCTGATGC
The DNA here is from genome assembly GCA_050942765.1 of Bacillota bacterium. GTDB lineage: Bacteria > Bacillota > UBA4882 > UBA4882 > UBA4882 > UBA4882. The sequence continues at coordinate 2,780 of JBMNNY010000116.1, forward strand.
CGGAAACCGCTGACTGGATTGCAGCAAAAAACGGTGAACCTTTGCTCAATATCGAAGACCTCTTCAAACCGGAAGTAAATATCAGATTGGGTGTAAGTTATCTAAAAGATCTGTTGCAGGAATTTGACGGCAGCCTCCCAACCGCTCTGGCAGCCTATAACGCTGGCCGCGGCAATGTACGCAAATGGCTTGAGGTGAAAGTCTGGGATGGAAGGCCAGAAACTCTGAAAAATATTCCTTTTCCCGAGACGCGCTCCTATCTTGAACGCATTTATGCCGATTGGGATTGGTATCATAAACTGTACCGATAAAGTACTAAAGCGAATTATACCGAAAAATGTGATTATAAAAAAGGATTATTCATCTCGGACGCGAATCAACCAAGAAATGACCGGTTTTTGGAAGTTAGGTGTTCGAGATGACTGTAAAAATTGATTATATTTTGAATGCAAACTTAGCTCGTGCCAGTGAACTGCTACGATCCGGGCTCTTTGAAGACTGTCAGCGGCTTTGTCAGGAAAATGTCCGGCTTTTTCAGAGCATTGCCGAGCCTTCTGGGCGGCAAATTGCAGCTTTTTCTGAAAGCCAGGCACTCTGCGGTGAATGCGCCTTTTTGGCGGGAGATTTCGCTGCTGCCAGAACTAGGTACCGCAAGGCCGTACACTTGGCTCCCCGGGAAAGTGCCTACTGGCAACGTTTGGCGCAAAGCTGCGCCCGCCTATACATGAATACTGGTGATGTCAGGTTCGATTCTGAAAGCGCCGCTGCCGCACGAAATGTTTTTTTGCTGCAAAAGAAAGCCGGTACTGCCGCCTTGCATGCTGGTAAAGCTGGCAATGAAAACGCCATAAATCATCGAGTCTGTAGCTAGTGTTGAGCGTTGCGATATTGACATAAGATGGAAAGGCTGCCTCATTTGTGGGGCAGCCTGTTCTTGTTACGAATTGGCTAATGTGATAAGATCGACTTAATGTGATAAGATCGACTTTTTGATTCAAGAGGGCTCATCGGGAGGAACAGACCAGTGTCTACGAAGCAGAGAAAAATAGGACTGATATCACTGGGGTGCGCCAAAAATCTGGTTGACAGCGAGGTCATTTTGGGTTTTTTTGAGCAAGCCGATTTTGTCAGAACCACCAGTCCGGAAGAGGCGGATGTTCTGATTGTGAATACCTGCGGCTTTATCGAATCTGCCAAGCAGGAGTCGATTGACGCCATTCTGGAAATGGCGCAATATAAAGAATATGGCCGATGCCAGGTTCTGGTAGTAGCGGGCTGCTTGTCAAAGCGCTATGCTTATGAGTTGATGCGGGAAATACCTGAGATTGATGTACTGGTCGGAGTGGCGGAATATCCTCTCTTGCCCGAACTTGTTCGCAAAGCTTTTGATGACGGAAAACAGTGTTTGGTACAGCAGTGCAGTTTTATTTACAATGAAAACATGCCGCGGGTGTTGGCAACCCCGCCCGGAATGGCCTATGTAAAAATTGCTGAAGGATGCGCCAATCGCTGCAATTACTGTGCCATTCCTATGATCCGTGGCCCGCTGAACAGTCGTCCTATTGAATCAATAGTTGCTGAGGTACGTCAGCTTTGCGCCAAGGGCGTGGCTGAGATCAACATCATCGCGCAGGACACAACTGCGTACGGATTAGATATTTATGGCCAGCCTTCTTTGGCGGATTTGCTGGAGCAGCTAGTTGAAATTCCGGACTTGCGTTGGCTGCGCGTGCTGTATGCTTATCCCAACCTGATCAACGACAGGCTTCTGGAAGTATTCGCCGCCTATCCTCAAATTTGTCGCTATTTGGATTTGCCGCTGCAACATGCCGATGCCAAAGTATTGTCAGATATGGGAAGGTGGGGCGGGGCGCGGCAATATTTGGACTTGCTTGGCAAAATCAGGGACGCAGTTCCCGGGATTGCTCTGAGGAGTTCTTTTATTGTAGGTTTTCCAGGTGAGACAGAACAACAATTTCAGTCTCTGCTAGACTTTATGGCAGAGGCCAAGTTCGATTACGCCGGCGTTTTTGAGTATTCAGTAGAAGAAGGCACTCCGGCAGCCAGCTTTCCGGGACAGGTATCCCCGACAGTCAAAGAAGAACGTTACCACCGGGCGATGCAGCAGCAATCCGCTATTACTCGTAAAGTACTGGCTAATAGAATTGATCAGAAAACTCTGTTTTTATGCACAGGTCACAGACGGCATGCGCAGGGTGAGAAAAATTTCGCTATCGGACGCGTCGAGTGGCAGGCACCAGAGGTGGATGGGATAACTTTGCTTGAAGGAAGCCATGTGAAAATCGGCGAATTGATTAGCGTAAAAATTACGGGAAGCGGTGATTACGATTTATACGCCGCAAAAGCAAATGAGTAAAGAACAGATTAGGCAAGCGCAAACGAAGACAAATGAAAAGGGAAAGCATCTGAATTGGGCCAACATTTTGACTGCCTCCAGAATTGTCATTGCCCCTGCGATTCCTGCAATCTTGCTTTCCGGTCACCCTTACCGCGATCATCTGGCAGTGGCTGTTTATATACTGGCAGCTTTAACAGATGCTTTTGATGGCTGCATCGCCAGGCAGACGCAAAAGGTTACCACATTTGGCAAGCAGTTTGATCCACTGGCTGATAAACTGCTGATGCTTTCGGCTATTATACCCCTGACTATTCAGGGACGTTGGCCTTTATGGGTTGCCATTGTGATATTTGGCAGAGAAGTATTTGTAACAGTGCTGCGGACCCTGGTTTCCCGAAAAGGAGCTTCAGCGGCAGCATCCTGGCTGGGGAAAGCCAAAACAGGTACTCAGAATATCGCAATATCATGGGTGATGCTGGAGAAAGTACTGCCCTATAGTAGCATCGCAGTTGGTGTGGCCGTTTTCTTTACAGTTTTATCCGGGCTTCATTATGTCTGGCGGTGGATTCCGCTACTTATGATAAAATCACCATCGGAGCCGTCAGAGCCATCGGAGCCAGTCGAACAATCCAAGTCACTTCCCAGTAATAAGTAGCGCCACATAGCGCTATATAAACTAATTTGCCTTAACCTTAGGCAGGTTGTCTGATCCAAGACAGCCTGTTTTTATATTGGAGCATTTTTCACTTTATTTATACTTTACCAGCAAAATTTGTCGACTAATTAGCAACCCTAAAATTTTGGGCAGGGAAACACTACAGTATGCAGAATTAATAACAGATTGATAACAGGGGAGCGTGAGAAAGTGGAACTCAGAAATATTATTGCTAAAGACCGTGATGCGATTATTTCTTCATTGGTCGATTTGGTGCGTTTTCGCAGTCTGAAGACCACTCCCGAAGGTCCGGGAGCGCCTTTCGGCCGGGGTATTGCCGATGCGCTGGAATACGTACTGGCCTTGGCAAAAAGCATGGGCTTTCAAACCCGCAATGTTGATGGGTACGCTGGTCATGCGGAATATGGCACAGGCAAAGATATTGTGGCTGTGCTTGTGCATTTGGATGTTGTTCCGGCAGAAGAAGAATGGACTTATGGTGGAGCGTTTGATGGTGTAATCAATGATGGCAGAATTTACGGACGTGGTACCGAAGACAATAAAGGCCCTGCCATTGCAGCGCTCTATGCCCTAAAGGCTCTGAAGGACGCTGGCATTAAGCCTTCCAAACGGATTCGGATCATTTTTGGCTGCGATGAAGAGAGCGGCTGGGATTGCATGAAACATTATCTGGCCGTTGAAGAAATGCCGACTTGTGGATTTGCTCCTGACGCGCTGTTTCCCATTATTGGAAGCGAAAAAGGAATTGCCCATTTCGATTTTTCGCGTAAGTTCGGGCCACCTCAGGGTGGTGGAGTTTGGGTCAAAGCGCTGCGCAGCGGCGATCGTTCTAATGTGGTTCCTGGTACTGCAGTTGCGACCATTGTAACACTTCCCGAAAAGCGGGCTGCCATTGCGGAAGCTGCCCGTCGGTTCGCAAATGGTAAAGAAAAACTAAGTGTGGATGTTACTGAGCAGGGCCTTGATACCCTTGAAATCACAGTACATGGCGTAGCCGGACACGCCAGTCTGCCGCATCTCGCAGTAAATGCCCTGACACATTTGATCGTGCTGCTCTCCAGTCTCGATCTGGCTCCCGGAGCTGCTTCTGATTTCATCAGGTTCTTTGCGGAAAACGTAGGCTACGATTATCATGGATCACTGATGGGTGTAGGTTTGGAGGACGAAGTATCCGGCAAGCTTACTCTGAACCT
>JBMNNY010000185.1:0-4131 GCA_050942765.1 Bacillota bacterium
GTTTCTATTATGGGCCAATAAACTAATTGATGGATTTGCCCTGACCTGGCCAGCCTTCCCGGGCATCGTGGGCCTTTCATTTGTCATGTTGTTCATCTTTGAGCCCGAAGAAGGACTTCTGGTTCCAGCGTTCGTGTTACTGGCCGTGAGTGGAGTCGCATTCGCCATTAACTATCGCCTGATTGGGCCGGATGCCTGGAAATGGTGGCCGATTGTCCTTGTAGTATTTGGTATATGGTGGATTGTACGCGGCTTTATACACTCTGGCCCGAAAAGGAATGCTGATAATCATGACGGGGACCCTAGTTAATACAGCAACGATTGTTATCGGAGGTTTGCTGGGCCTGACTTTTCGTAATCTCTTGTCCGAAAAATCTCAGGAAACGCTGATGCAGGGCGTAGGATTATTCGTCCTGCTTTATGGCGTTAAGCAGTTTTTGGGCGGCCAGGAATTTGTCTTGATTTTATTGGCAATGATCATTGGCGGCCTGATCGGCTCTTGGATTGACATTGATGGACGGATCAAAAAGCTCGAGGGGTGGTTGGAAGCCAGGTTTTCGGCAACCGCCGCTGCGGGTTCAGGAATCGGCAAAGGTTTCATTTATGCCAGTCTCGTATTCGGAATTGGACCAATGGCAATTACCGGGGCCATCGCTGACGGGTTAAGCGGTGACTCCGGGATTTTGCTGACTAAAGCAGTCATCGACGGGATTGCGGCGACCGCCTTTGCAGCCGCCTTAGGCCCCGGCGTACTGCTATCAGCCCTGACGATTTTCGTTTATCAGGGAGGGATAACCCTTCTGGCTGCCAGTGTTCAAAACATCTTGCCGGGGCCGATTGTTTTGGATCTGACTGCTGTCGGCGGTATGCTTGTTTTTGGCATTGGCGTAAACATGCTAGGGTGGAAACCTATTCGCGTCCCGAATTTCCTTCCGGCCTTATTTGCTGTAATTCCCATAGAGCATTGGGCTCCTGCTGTGATTGCATTTTTTAGCAGGATTTTTTGAGATCGCTGGCGTACACACACCAATCGTGATCATATGATCATCTGCGGTTGCGGCGGCGCACCAGGAGAATAACGGTTTGACCTCTTTTTTTCAAAATCGGACTAATAATTTTCTCGAGTAATCTAAACATACCAATTCTCCTTTCTGACGTGCTTTATTATATCGCTGCAAAGGTTTCATGGTGACAGAAGCGCGGCAATTCAGCGATAAAAGTGAAAAGCGCGCTGCAAATTGTCGGCTACATGATCGATTGTGGCTGGCTGCATGATCGACTGCGCTGCATGTGCGACAACGAGAGAATGATGGTGATGACTGGAAAACAGACTGTATTTTAGAGGATAATGGGATCATCTAGCGAATATCCGGATCGTCCTGCGTCATTTCAGGATGATCAGCATGTATTGGCACGTGTCGATTAAGGAATTATGAGTACGGGAGGATCAATCTTATGGGAGAACTCAAGCGCACGCCGTTATATGAATGGCATAAAGCCCGCGGGGCACGTCTGATTGACTTTGCCGGCTGGGAAATGCCAGTATATTATGAGGGCATTGTTGCGGAACATCAGGCCACCCGCGAAAAGGCGGGGATGTTCGACCTTAGCCATATGGGCGAAATTGAGGTGAAAGGGCCAGACGCACTGGAATATTTGCAGTCTGTAATGACCAATGACGTTTCAGCCATTACTGATGGGCAAGCGCAATATTCGGTTATGTGCTACGAAAACGGCACCATCGTTGACGATTTGCTCATTACCAAGCTGCCTGACAGGTACATGCTCGTAGTCAATGCCTCCAACATTGACAAGGATTTCAACTGGCTCAAGTCACACATTAAAGGCCGTGTCGAAGTAGTGGATCGCTCCGACGAATTTTCGATCATCGCCGTTCAAGGCCCCAAATCCGAAGACATTATCGCCGAGGTTTACGGGGAAAGCTTACGCGGCCTGTTATACTACCATGCTGTCGAGCTTGATTATCAGGGCAAAAAGAATGTAGTTCTTCTATCTCGTACCGGTTATACTGGAGAAGACGGGTTTGAAATCCTTTTGCCCAATGAATTCGCTCTGGAAACATGGAATAAACTGTTCGACGCCGGAGAAAAGTATGGTTTGACGCCAGTGGGACTCGGCGCTCGCGATACCCTGCGGATGGAAATGAAGTTTGCCCTCTACGGTCATGACATCTCTGATCAGACCAATCCGCTGGAAGCGGGACTGGGCTGGGTTGTAAAACTTGATAAAGAATTCGTCGGTGCTCCGGTTTTGCGGAGTATCAAAGAAAAGGGTCTGGAACGCAAACTGGTGGCATTCGAAATGGTTGACCGCGGGATTCCCAGACAGCACTGCCCGGTTGTTATTGACGGGAAGCCAGTAGGCGAAGTAACGAGCGGTAATGTTTCGCCGAGCACCGGCAAAAGCGTGGGTCTGGCATATGTTCCCACAGCCTATTCCAAGATCGGAACCGAAATTGCCATCGATATCCGCGGCAAAATCCTCAAGGCAATTATAGTGAAGGCACCGTTCGTGCCGTCACATGTAAAAAAATAGGTTCAAAGGAGGAAACCAACAATGAATACGAACGCTCTTAAATTTACTGAAGATCATGAGTGGATTAGAATCGAAGGCAAAAAGGCCTACATCGGTATTTCCGAATATGCCCAGAAAGAGTTGGGCGACATCGTGTATGTAGAACTTCCGCCGGTTGGCGAGAAGTTTACCGCTGGTGATGAACTGGCCGAAGTTGAATCTGTCAAAGCAGTTTCCAACATTTTTTGCCCGCTTTCCGGCGAAGTTTTGGAAGTAAATGAAGAGCTGGCCCATAGTCCGGAACTGATCAATAAGGATCCCTATGGTCAAGGCTGGATCGCAATCATTGAAATCGAAAATCCCGATGAACTAAATGATTTGATGAACTCAGAAGAATATGATGAGTTCTGCAGCTCTCTCTAATTTTATCCGCTTCTTTGGGCGGCACCTGGCGGCCGCCCTCTTTTTCATGTTTCAGGATAGCGAAACAGATGGCAAAAAAATAAAATGAAATTTGGCATCCTTGCTAATTGACAGGCGGTGATTTATTTGCGATATACGCCACATAGTGAACAGGATATAGCCCGCATGCTGTCCACCATTGGGGTTAAGAGCATCGAGGATCTATTCAAGGAGATTCCCGCAAAGGTTCGGATGCAGCGTCCGCTGAATCTGAATGCCCCTATGTCTGAACCTGCTATGCTGCGGGAAATGAGGAAGATGGCCGGTGCGAATGGCGATCTGACTCAATATGTCTGCTTTATGGGAGCAGGCGCCTATGACCATTATATTCCTGCTGCGCTGCGCACAATCGTTAATCGGCAGGAGTTTGTGACGGCATATACTCCCTATCAGGCTGAAGTCAGCCAGGGTGTATTGCAGTCCATTTTCGAGTATCAATCGATGATTACGGCCCTGACTGCCATGGATGTATCCAATGCGTCCATGTATGACGGGGCTACTGCCGTAGCAGAGGCAGCTAATATGTGCGCCGTGGAAACCAGAAAAAATCGTATTCTGGTGTCTGCAACGGTGCATCCGGAATACCGGGCAGTTCTTGAGAGTTACGCCTGGGCGCGCGGTTACCATGTTGAAGTAGTTCCGGCTGCGAACGGCGTGACGGATGCGGCGGCGGTCGCGAAAATGCTTGCTGGTGTAGGTGCTGGCGCTGACGGGGCCGGGGCTGAGGCGGGAGCCGGGGCTGGAGCCGCCTGCCTGATCGTCCAGAGTCCGAACTTCTACGGTATTGTAGAAGATATCGCAGCCCTGTTCCAAACAGCGCATGATCACAAAGCGCTGACAGTGGCAGTGGTTGATCCGATATCGCTGGGAATTTTGGAGGCTCCGGGCAACCTGGGTGCAGATATCGTCGTTGGCGAAGGTCAGGGGCTGGGCAACACGGTTTCATTTGGCGGACCGTTCCTGGGCTTTATGGCCTGCCGCGATGCTTTGATCAGGCGCTTGCCTGGCAGAGTCGTTGGTATGACCAAGGATCATGACAACCGCAGAGGCTTTGTGCTGACTCTGCAAACCAGAGAGCAGCATATCCGCAGAGAAAAGGCTACTTCCAATATCTGTTCTAACCAGGCCTTAAAT
>JBMNNY010000224.1:0-2807 GCA_050942765.1 Bacillota bacterium
TGGCAGCCTGTGTTTATCTGTCCCTGGTCGGCAAAGAAGGCTTGCGCGAAGTCGGCGTGCAATGCATTAACCGGGCGCATTATGCGGCTGAACGTATCACTGCACTGCCCGGCTACAAACTGGTCTATCCGCAGGCGCCGTTCTTCAAAGAATTCTTGGTGGAGACGCCTATTCCGGCGCGTCGCATTTTTGATAAACTCAGCGAGCAGAAGATTCTCGCCGGCGTTCCGATGGATACATTCACGAAAGCTGCCAATTGCGCAAAATGCGGCGATGGTAGCGCTAGTAGCCACGAAAATCAGATGCTGATCGCTGTAACAGAGAATAGGACACGTGAGGAAATTGACGCCCTGGTGCGCGCACTGGAGGGATTAAAATGACGGAAGCATTGATTTTTGAATTATCTGCTCCTGGTCGCAAGGGAGTCTCTTTGCCAGAAGCGGATCTGCCAACGCCAATGAAGGATCCGTCCAGTTTCTTGTCAGCCAATTTTCTGCGCAAAGACGCACCGGAACTTCCAGAAGTATCGGAAATTGACGCCATCAGACATTTTACACGGCTTTCGCGGATGAATCATGGCGTAGATGTCGGTTTTTATCCGCTCGGGTCTTGTACCATGAAATACAACCCGAAGGTGAACGAAGAAGTGGCGGTCATGCCCGGCTTTTCCGCCGTACATCCCTATGAGCCTGCCAAGCTGACGCAAGGCGCGCTAGAGCTGATGTATCGCTTGGAAAAGAGCCTTTGCGAGATTACCGGTATGAGCCGGTTCACACTGCAGCCAGCTGCCGGAGCGCATGGTGAATATACGGGACTGCTGATTATCAAAGCGTATCATGCCAACAGAAACGAAGCTGCCACCAGGCGCAAAATAGTGGTCCCGGATTCGGCCCATGGTACCAACCCGGCCTCGGCGGCAGTTTGCGGGTTTGACATTGTTAAGGTTGAATCCAATGAACGCGGCGGAGTCGATGTTGAAGCGCTGCGCAAATTAATGGGTCCGGATATTGCCGGACTGATGCTGACCAACCCGAATACGTTAGGCCTTTTTGATGAGAATATCGCTGAAATTGCGGATATTATCCATCAGGCTGGCGGCTTGCTGTATTACGACGGAGCCAACACGAACGCCATTATGGGCATTTCCCGTCCCGGCGACATGGGCTTTGATGTAGTGCATCTGAACCTGCATAAAACCTTTGCAACCCCGCATGGCGGCGGCGGTCCGGGTGCAGGGCCGGTGGGTGTCAAAGAGCACCTGGTGCCTTTCCTGCCTTATCCGCTGGTCGGTAAGGATGCGCAAGACAACTACTGTTTTGAAGAGCCGAATCCATTGTCGATTGGTAAGGTGAAGGCTTTCTACGGCAACTTCGGTGTCTTGGTGAAGGCATTCGCTTATATCCTGACGCAAGGTCACGAGCTCAAGGAAGTCTCTGAACTGGCAGTACTAAACGCCAACTATGTACTTGCCCGCCTGAAGCCGTATTTCGATTTGCCATATGATCGCATTTGCATGCATGAGTTTGTGCTTTCCGGCAAGCGGCAGAAGAAGAACTATGGCGTCAGCACGCTTGATATGGCGAAGCGGTTGCTGGATTTTGGCTATCATGCGCCTACCGTCTATTTCCCACTGATTGTGGATGAGGCCATGATGATCGAGCCGACTGAAACAGAGAGCATTGAAACACTGGATGAGTTTTCCGAGGCGTTGATCCGTATTGCCAAGGAAGCAGAGACTAATCCAGAAGGTTTGCATGCTGCGCCGACAACGACTCCGGTAAGTCGCTTGGATGAAGTGGGCGCTGCCCGTAATCCGGTCTTGAAGTGGACGGCTGCCAAATGAGCGCTTGCGCCAGATTGCATGAACATGAACAGGGTCATGGCCATGGCCATGGCGAGCATGCCAATGAGTGTGCCAGCAAGTGTGCGCACGAGTGCGCACACATGTGCTCCCACAATGCGACTTGGAGACTGCTGATTGATGGTCCCCAGGAAGCCGCCTGGAACATGGCGGTCGATGAAGCCATTTTGATTGAACACGGTCGGGGGCAAGTGCCCCCGACCCTTCGCTTTTATTTTTGGCAGGTTCCCACGTTGTCGCTGGGCTATTTTCAGGATATGGCCAAAGAAATCGATCTGGAGGCCTGCGCCGCCAATGGGGTTGCCGTTGTCCGCAGACCAACCGGCGGACGGGCAGTACTGCATAATAAGGAAGTCACATATTCCATTGTTGCCAGCCGTTCCTATGGGGCCTCTGCCACCGTACTGGAATCCTATCAATGGATTAGTGGTGGTTTGGCACGCGGGCTGGAGCTTCTGGGATTGGAAGTGCAGCGACATAGGCCGATGGCGGCGGCAGGGGAAGCGGGGGCGGCGCCAGTGACGACGGCTGTGCCAGCGGGAACAGCGCCAGCCGTGCCAGCTGCTGGCTCAAATGCGCCAACTGCGCAACTGCCACGTGACCCCGGAAACATTGCCGAGCGCTTGAGGGGATCAGCGGCTTGTTTTGACTCGCCATCCTGGTATGAGATTACTGTAGGTGGCAAGAAAATTATCGGAAGTGCGCAGGTCAGAAGAGATGACGCGCTGCTGCAGCATGGTTCGATTCTGCTGGAAACGCAGTCGCAGGAGCTTTTTGCATTACTGCGTTTTGAGCGGGAAGAAGTACGTGAAAGAAGCCGGCGGGCTTTTGAGAGCAGGGCAACCGGTATCAGGGAAGCCCTGACACTGGCGGCGACGGCGGGGCGCGACCAAGCGCGGGGGCAGGAGATATTAGCCGCGCCACAGACCGGTGCGTCACAGATCAG
>JBMNNY010000117.1:0-6918 GCA_050942765.1 Bacillota bacterium
AAGGAGTGCAATCCAGCGGCGGATCCAATTCCTTTATTGTCATTGCAGCGAATGAAGCCATCACTATCGGAGGAGAATAGGGGTGAATAATATGACCGGTAATAAAACGGCCTTGACAGAACTGGCGGAACGGCTCCGGCGGGTAATTGAAGGGGAAAGCTCGATTGCCTCCTGGCGCCTCAACCTTACACATTCGAATGCGATCAAAGTTGGCATTGATTCCAGCCATCTGGGCGGACCATATTCCGCTCCCCGTAATATCGACCAACTGGCCGGAGAGGTTTTTATCGTTTGGAAAGACGGGCGGCGCACGATTGCACGCGTTGATCCCGGCAGTCTTGACAATCACGATCTGGCAGGGGCGTGGAAAGGATCGGCGTTTGCTGATCCGGACCAGGTTGACGTCCTGAAGCCGGAACCATTGCCCTCGGTAGAAATTTATTCCGAAAAGGTCAATGCGGCAGTGCAATCCCCGGGACCGGAGTTTTTTGCACCATTGGCACAATACTCGGCACTCAAGGGCCAGGCGCAATTTCTTAATGCTGCAGTGAACGCTTCGGTTTCCCGCAGTCTGTTGCTTTCATCAGCCGGACATAATCTGGCTTGGTCATCTACAGATTACTCCACCGGGCTTGATCTTGACAGCCTCTATGAAGACTACTATAGTGGCTGCGCATTCCCCGAACCTGGAACCATTCAGAAAATGATTGATCGCGTATCTCTCCGCTGCGGACAATTGTCAACTGCAGCGCAGGGATGGCTGGTATCCGGAGAAATGGAAGTGGTATTAGAGCCGGATGTGGTGGAAGGCTTAATCGGGCATTATTTACTAGGCAATATGCTGGGGTCGAATGTCGCTAACGGGCAATCGGCCTATCGGCCAGATGATTTTGGCACCCGGCAGATTATGCGTGAGGATTTGAGCCTGCGCATTGAGCCGCTGCGCCCGATGCATTCCGGTTCATACTATTGTACGCGCGAGGGGGTACCGGCGGCGGATTTGACCCTGGTAGACAAGGGACTGCTTGTTTCACCAGTTCTGGATGTCAAGTACGCCAACCGGCTCGGGAAGCGCCCAACCCCGCTGGCACAGAGTACCTCCAGTCTGGTGCTGCATTGTCCGCTGGAAGAAGAGAAGCAAATTATGCAAGGTGGAGCTGCCAGCCTGCTGGTTTGCTCGGTGTTGGGCCTGCATACTCAGGACGCTACGTCCGGCAATTTCTCGCTCACGGCCGGTCAGGCTCTGGAAGTGCAGCGCGATGGCAGTGTGGGTGGCAAAATTAAGGCGGTTATCAGCGGCAATATTTTTAACGCCCTGAACGAAAAAGACACCCGTTTTGCGCGGGTGCCAGGCAAAGATTTTCCAATGATGCGTCTGCGTTGCCGCGTTACTCTGGAGTAGAGCGGTGCGGCGTTTAGTTCATGCGATTGTCAGTATAGCCTGAGTTGGCCCTGGAAAACAGTTACGGCGCGGCCGCCGACCTGAACGCGCGTAATAGTCTGATTGTCATTGCAATCAATTTCTACATGCACTAGCCCGGGTCGGTCAATTTCATATCCTTGCTCAATTGTGAACCGGTTGCATCCTTCTTTGACAGGAAGCAGCCGGTTTTTGATCAAATAACAGCCAAAAGCGCCATTGGCCGTTCCGGTGACCGGGTCTTCAGGAATGCCAACGGCTGCCGATAAGTTGCGGACATGGGCAGTATGGCGTGAAACAGCGTGTGAAATGGTAGCGTGATGCGCACCAATCGCACCAGTCACACCAGTCGCACTAGTTTGCGCGTCAGCAGATCCGACAGTTTCAAAAGTCCAGATATGAGTGCTGACAACGCCTTGCGCTTTGTTCAGCGCCGCCAGGGCAGCATGGTCGGGATTAATCTTGCGGATGCAATCCAGGTTTTTCAGCGGCAACACCAAATCCCACAGACCGGTGGTGGCAAATTCGATTGGTTTTTCTGGATCAAGACAGCTATTGTCCAGGCCTAGCGCTGCCAATACCGGGGCAGGGTCATCATTAAAGGGTCTGAACTCCGGTAAGTTTTGCGACATCCAGATTTCCGTATAGTCGGAGGAATCGATCGCATTGCCGTCGTTTATAGCGGTCTTGATGGGTCGTAGTTCAATCGGCAATATTCCAGCGCCGGTTAGCTGTGTGACTTTGCGGCAGCCTGCTGGCAGATAGCCTTCGCTGCTCAGGACATGATAAGTGGCGACAGTGGCGTGCCCACAAAGCGGGACTTCACATTCCGGAGTGAAGAAGCGCACATGATAATCAACGCCTGCTTCCGGAGAAGGCATCACAAAGGCGGTCTCGGAAGCGTTGATTTCTCTGGCAATCAGCTTCATTTGGCGCTCGGTAAGCCCGGCGGCGTCCGGAACCACTCCAGCGGGGTTTCCACCAAAAGGCTTCCCTGTGAAAGAATCCACTCTGAAAATTTTCACTGATTTGGCAGCCATTATATAAGTCCCCCCCAAATAGACCGGCTATGCGCGTTAGATCGGCTATGCGCGGCTAGCGCAGCCAGCGCGGCCAGTATTTTTCCATTTGTCCGCATACTTCCATAAAGTATCAAATAATACCTTCATTAAGGTAAAATCAGCGTTCCAAAATCGGCGCTCCAAAATCGGCAGGGTATTTGGTTGCCAAGGCGAAGTTAAGCGGAGTTGATGTAAAGCACAGCAAATGATCAGAAAAGAAGTCAATGATGTGATAAAATAACCGATTCTACGCTAATATGATGTGATAATATGTTTATGATCTTATCTGGATAAACGGAGGCGTTGGTAATGATGACCTCCATGGAGATGCAGTCACCATCATCCTCACCATCACCATTTTGCTGCGATTTTGAAGGGCAGGAACGGACAATCGCGTCCGGGACCTGCTTTGCTATTGAGCGGGTAATTAAGGAGCCCTTGCTGTGGCAGCCAGCTGCTTTGGACTGGCTGGAAAGCGATTTAGAGCTGGTGTACGGAATTGGTCCGCAGACATCGGCAAAATTGCGTACCGCAGGTTGCAACAGCTTGGAGCAGCTGCTTGATCATCCCCGCTTCGGCGCGGATGCCGCCCGGACACTGGAAGATATCCGCGAACGTAATATCTTGGCTTTACTTAACCGGGGTGTCCGGGATGCCGATTTACTTTCTTTTTACAAACCGCAGCACCTTGTGTTTATGGACATTGAAACGACCAGCCTATATAATTCACAGCCGCTTTTTCTGGTTGGCATGCTATTTGCTGAAGATGATCATCTGGTGTTGAAGCAGTTTTTCGCACGTCACTATTGCGAAGAGAAGGCCCTCATTGAGCTGGCTTATCAGGAACTGGCCACTGTGCCGGTAATGGTTACCTATAATGGACGCAGTTTTGATGTACCATATCTGAATGCCAGGGCGGCGGCACATCGTCTGGATATCCGGCTGCATCATATTCATTTGGACCTGCTGCCGCATACGCGCCGTAAGTATCGGGGTACTCTGCCCAACTGTCGGCTGCATACTGTAGGCGAAGCCCTGCTGGGCATGGATCGCAGCTCTGATATTCCCGGCGATTTGATTCCTCAGATCTATCATGATTTTGTCCAGACCCAAAACCCTGATTTGATCCGGAATGTTTTGGAACATAACGCAATGGATCTGATTTCTCTGGCCAGAATTCTGCCTGATCTGGCTTAACCGCCATGTCAGGTCTGACGATGATCCATAATACGGAGGTGTGGTAAATGACTGAAACCCCGGCAACAAACCTGGCAATCAAGGATTTTCCAGTGAACGGCGTTGTGTCTGGGAAATACTTACTATTGGATTGCCGCCTGAAAACTGACAAAAACGGCAAGCCTTATATCAATGGGGTTATCGGAGACAATAGCGGAAAAATAAGCCTGAAAATTTGGGGCGCCGGTCAGGAATTTCAGGAACAGTTCTCGCCGGGTTGCGTTATAGAAATTCAGAATGCACAAGTGCGGGAGTTTAATGGATTCCTCCAAATTGAGCTGGATGCCGCCCGTAAGAATACCTATCGGATCTACGGAGCCGATTCCGAAGAAGTTATCGCACTTTTGCCGGTGACTCCGTATGATCGGGATGAGCTATGGCGACAAATTGAGGCGGCGATGGCTTCTGTGACCACTGAACACTATCGGGAACTGTTGCGGAGGATTTTCGGGAATGAGGAAACAAAGCGGCTTTTCCGTTACATTCCGGCTGGAGCTCGTAAGCATCATGCCTATATTGGCGGGTTGATGGAACATACTGCCCGGGTAGCTGCCTTGTGTGTTCAAATGAGTCAGGTATATCCTGAAGCCGATCGTAGTTTGCTAATCACCGGGGCGTTGTTGCATGACATAGGCAAAATTGAAACATATAGCTTGAGCCGGGGTTTCGACATGACTGACGATGGCAGGTTTTTCGGGCATTTGGTGATCGGTGCTCGCATTGTGGAACAGGAAATCGCCTGCATGCGCGACAGTGAGGGGCTGGGCTTTCCAGAGTCAGCTGCCAAAAAACTACTGCACTTGTTATTAAGTCACCATGGCACTTTGGAGTGGGGTTCACCGGTAGAACCGTTGCTGTTGGAGGCTTGTATCCTGCACCATGCAGACAAACTTGATGCGCAGGCGATGAGATTCAGCGCTGCCCGTCGCGATGCGGTCGGGAAAGACTGGGTATTCGATGAAACGCTTGCCCGTACTATTTATGTCGGAGACGAGGACGCATAAAAATGATGGAGGATAAATAACACTGTTGTCGAATCTTCTTATAAATTTGTGCCGTCTGGATCCGATAATCGGGAAGGGGAGAATTTCCTTTGAAAAAAGGGTTTATTATTTTAACGATCATCATCAGCGTTGCGATTTTTACAACTACCCTGATTCATGCACAGGAAAAGACTAGTGTTGAAGACTTGTTGAAGCAGGCGGCCGAAAAGCAGCAAAATGGCGATGTTGACGGAGCTATTGCGCTGTACAACCAGGTAATTAGCATTGATCCGGAAAATTACGTTGCATACCATAACCTTGGTATTGCCTATATCATTCAGAAGAAATGGGATGCAGCGCTCGAGGCATTGATTCACGCGCAGTTAATCGACCCGACTAAAGGCGAGGATTCTTATCTGGCCGGGTTTGTCTATATGAACATGAAGGACTTCGAGCGAGCCATCGTCAAGTTTAAGCGTGCTATTCAACTCAATTACAACGGACCCGATGTCTATGCTACGCTGGCCAATGCCTATCAATTGACAGGCAAACCAGCGGAAGCTTTAGCCGCAGTTCAGGATGGTCTTAAAGTAAATCCGGATTCGGTCAATCTGTGGTTGCTTGCCGGTGGATTTAACATGACACTGAATAAGACCGAGGAGGCCATAGCGGCTTATCAGAAGGTTATTGAACTGGATCCGAGTGTTATACCGGTCTACAATATGCTCGGTTCGATCTACTCCATGAGCAATAGATATGAAGAAGCGGCCGTCATTCTGAAGAAAGGTGTGGAAACGCACCCCAAGAATACCGATGGCTACGTCCTGCTAAGCTCGGTTTATTACGAGCTCAACAAAATGGATGACGCTTTATTAGCTGCACGCAAGGCGGTTGAGTTAGCTCCCAAAAATGCAGATGCCTTAGCCAATCTGGGTTACATTTATGCGGAAAGAAATGAGCACTTAAAAGAAGCTCTCGATCTATGTACCCAGGCTGCCGCGCTAGCGCCGAAAAACTCCAGCATTCTGGATAGCCTGGGATGGGTGCAGTATAAGAACGGTCAGGTAGCTGCCGCTATCGAGACTTTGCAGAAGGCGATCTCGATCGATTCGAAGGAAGGCTGGGCGCACTATCACCTGGCTGTAATATACCTGGCACAGAATCAGAAGCAAAAGGCAATTGACGAATACTGGCTGGCCAAAACGTGTCCGACATATAGCCGGAAGTTAACTGCCGAGTTGGCAGCGTTGAAAGCAAAGCTGGGAGTGTAATGTAGGCGACGAGCTGTAATGTGGTGAAATGTGATGCCAGGTCCGGGTATCGGACAGGCCAAGAGTGGGAGGGTTTTCTTTGGCGGAACTGCAGGAACAGCAAGTGATAGGGACAGACAAGCAGGCAGCGCAGGCAAAAAAGCCGGCGTCGGTCTGGATTATATGGATTCTCGATATTGTAATCTTTTGCCTGACTTTGCTGGCAGCACGGGAATTCTACTGGACCGGAGGTCATGATCTGGAAGCCGTTTTGATTGTGCTTGTAGGGATATGTTATCTGGTTTTGGGTATTTTCTGCTTCAGAACGGCACCACTATGGGCTCTGGCATCGCAGGGAGTCATTTCACTGGCTCTTAGCGCCTGGTATACGCGGACAATTGTCGCCAAGGCTGCGCAGGTGATTCGGTATTATAATGCAGCACACTTTGATACGGATCAGTTCAAGTTTTATATCAAGGAAATGGCCTTTAGTTACGGACCGTGGTGGATTGCCAATCTCATAATATTTGTTCTGGCGCTGATCTTGTTTATCAAGGCCTTAAAAGCGAAGCGCGGTCCCAAGGTCACGACCAAGGCGAAGGCCAAAGTCAAGGCCAGGCCCTGATTCTTGATTGTTTCATGCAAAATATGAGGATCCGTAGCATTGCCGGGCACTTTTGTGTCCGGTTTTTTTATATGGTCTTTTATATCTGGTGTTTTGGCACTTTGGTAACGCAAGTGCACTAAGGCGCACCGTGGAGCATTTGGTGCCGCTAATGCACTATGGTATCTTTGAGACATTTGGTACATTCTGGTGCGTCTGGTGCATCCGATCTTTGTGCGCTATAATTGTTAAAAAAACTGTAACAATTTGGGGAAATTCATTAATCCTGTTGTCATAACCATAAGGTAGAATCAGAGTAAAGAGATTCAGGGCGGACGGCACAACCGGTCTGAGAAACAGATTT
>JBMNNY010000118.1:0-6901 GCA_050942765.1 Bacillota bacterium
ACGGAAGATCCAGGTGATTTGGCAGCGGCTCACCATTCCAGCCTCTGCCAATTTCTATTTTCAGACCATTTTTCTCGCGTTGGCCGTGATAATCAGACCCAGCCGTGGCGAACAGTTGATGCTTGCGACACAGTTCTAACAAGAAAGCTGTCTGCTCCGGATCATGCTCGGGATAATATACTTCCAGTCCCGCCAGCCCAAGGCTTTTCAGTTCTGCCACCTGCGCGGCCACTTTGGCAGGGTCAGGCTTTTTGTGCATTGGATGAGCCCAGACAGCATATCCGCCAGCCGCCTTAATTGCCCCTATGGCCTCCTGTGCCGACAGGCGCTTCCGACCTACATAACAAGGCCGTCCATTGTCAATATATTTATCGAAGGCTTCCTTATCGTTCTGCACATAGCCCTTTGCCACCATAAGCTGCGCAAAATGCGGCCTACCAATTAGGTCTTTTCTGGCGTACTGCAGCAATTCATCGAAACTAACACTCATCCCATGGTCGCGCAGTCGATCGATCATTTTCTGATTGCGCATTTCGCGCTGTTCCCGGCACCATTGCGCCTTCTCAGCCATTAATGCATTTTCAGGATCAAAGTCGTATCCTAATAAGTGCTTCCCCTCATCCACACTGAACTCTACCCCGGTAATGACTTTTACGCCATGCGCTTTCCCAGCGCCAATGGCTTCGGCCACTCCGGCCATGGTATCGTGATCAGTGATCGCAATGAGCGAGAGATTCTTTTGCGCCGCAACCGCCACGATATCCGCAGGACTATAGTCGCCGTCACTATAGTAGGTGTGCAAGTGTAAGTCTGGCATTTATAGGCCTCCTCTGCAGGATATTTGGGAAAAAAGGAGTATTTTTTGCGCAAGAACAGCATTTAAGGTTTCTTCGATTTATGGCAAGGTTTTCCTCCAAGAGCGTAAAGAGTTTACGTGGTTTTCTGACAACGTGCGAAAGCGTCCAAAACGCGCGTACCGGGCATATTGCGTGCGCAAAGTGCACATCAAGCGCAAAGGTGCGCTCATTAAGGCCAAGACACGCACATCGCTATCATAATGCGCCAAGGTGCGCACGGAGGACGCGCACGGAGGACGGAGGTCTGCAACATGGCAAAGGTTTTAAGAGCTAAGAATATGTCGCAGTGCATTGGGTGTTATTCATGTATGCTGGCCTGTGCCCGTATGGTGCACAAAAGTTTGTCTGTGCGCAAGAGTGCCATTCAAATCCGTACGCGCGGCGGACTGCAAAGTCGTCTGGCCGCAGTTACTTGCACAGCTTGCCGCCAGCCGGCTTGTGCCGAGGCCTGTCGCTTTGAAGCTTTGGTCCCCCGCAAAGGCGGCGGCGTAATCTTTCATAAAGACCAGTGTATTGGCTGCGGATTATGCGCTCAGGCTTGCACAGCCCGTGCGATCACTATGGATGAAGACACGCACTGGCCTATTGTGTGCAAACATTGCGGCATTTGTGCGCGTTTTTGCCCCCATCAACTACTGTCGCTGGAGGAGGTTGAGGACGAATGACCCGGGACATCAAGGTATTATATATCGACCTTACTACCGGCAAAATGAGCCGTAAATTGCGCCCGGATCTCGCCGAATATCTCGGCGGAGCGGGCATTGCCACCAAACTGTTACAAGAAGAAGTCCTCCCTCAGGAGGATGCGCTGGATCCGCGGCAACCGATCATTCTGGCCACCGGTCCGCTGGCGATGATTTACCCCTCTGTTACCAAGACAGTAGCCATGTTTAAGTCACCGCTCACCGGCGAACTCGGTGAAAGCCATGCAGGTATGCGTCTGGCTATGGCAATGCGTTTGGCCGGCGTGGATGCGATTGTCATCACCGGCAAGAGTAAAGGCCCTTGCTATCTTTCGATCAGTGATCAGTTTGTCGGGATCAAAAATGCCGAGCCGCTTTGGGGTTATTCGGTGGAAGAAGCCGGGCGTTCGCTGCGGGAACTTGAGCCCGGCAGCGGACATCGCTCCTGCGTACGGATCGGTCCAGCCGGTGAAAAACTGGTCAGTTTTGCCTGCGTCAACGTCGACACTTTCCGGCACTTTGGCCGCTTGGGGATGGGTGCGGTTTTCGGCTCGAAAATGCTGAAAGCGATCGTAATTACCGGTGCCCACGATGAATTGGTCGGGGATCGTCCGAAGTATAACGCTATGTATCAGGAACTATACGAAAAATGCGTGCGTACCGCTGCAATGGAGAAGTACCATGAGCTCGGCACGCCGGTCAATATCAAGCCACTAAATGCGATGGGCGGGTTGCCGACTCTCAATCTGCAGTCCGGCACCTTTGATAAGGCCGATGAAATAAGCGGCGAAGCTTTTGCTGAGGAAAGGCTGATCCGTAAAATTGCCTGCCCCGGCTGTCCGGTGGGATGCATTCATGTCGCTTTGTCGCGGCGCTTTTTTGGCGAGGGATATGAAGTTGAATCCGCCACAGTCTCATATGATTATGAGCTGATCTTTGCACTGGGGTCATTCATTGGTGTCAGCGACAAAGACGCCGTCCTGCAGCTAATCGAAGACGTGGAGCTGTATGGATTGGACGCCATCAGCAGCGGTATTGTTCTGGGATGGGTAACCGAGGCTTTTGAAAAGGGATTAATCAGTGAAGCAGATCTCGGCACGACTGTGGCTTTTGGCGCGGTCGACGGCTATCGCACAGTCCTGCGGAATCTGGTCAAACAGCCAAACCAGTTTTATCGCGATCTGGCGCGCGGATTGGCTTATGCCACCAAGATCTATGGTGGCGCTGATTTCGCGGCTGTGCTGGGTGGCAATGAAATGCCAGGTTATCACACCGGTTATGGATCAGTGGTTGGCCTCACGGTGGCGACGCGCCATTCGCACCTTGATAACGCCGGTTACTCGTATGATCAAAGCCATGCTGGCCCTGTTGATATTGAAAAGCTGACCGATTATCTGATCGAAGAAGAACAGATTCGTTGTGCACTCAATTCCCTGGTAATCTGCTTGTTTGCCAGAAAAGTCTATGATTTGGAGACCACTGCGCGGGCTTTGGATGCTGCGGGGATTCCAATGACCGTTGAGGATTTGCAGGCGCTGGGCCGCAAGATCTTCGCCCTGAAGCTGCAAATACGGAGTTCTATGGGCTTTGACCTCAAACAAATGACTATTCCAAATAGGTTTTTTGAAACCCCCACGCTGAATGGGAAACTGGATCGTGCCACTACTGACCGCATCATGGCAAGATATCTTGAGAAAATTGAGCAGCTGGTTGCATCCGAAAATTAGTAAACCTTGTGGAGGTGCTACTTCAAGTTTATGCGATACCTGCACTTCAGGCGATTCAAATCCTGTTTGATTAGATGGGCACTCTGCCTCTAATACCATAAAAAGATGCGATTAATCGATACGATTGATGCAATTCTTTACAGCTGCCTAGCTGCCTGCGGGCAGCTTTTTTATTGGCGTGCCTTTGCCCAAGCTTATCCGGAGTTCTTAATCAACAACCTTGGACATACAAAATAACAGGATAATAGTGGGGAAGGAGGCTTTTCCATGAATAGGCAATTCGGAAGTAGTCGGCCTGGAAATAACGCACCCGGAAACATACAACCCGGAAGCGCTCAGTCTGGCAATATACAGCTCGGTAACATTCAATCCGGAAATCTCGACGTCATAGGCAAGGCGCAGGGATTGCAGATTAGGCTAAAAAAAGTGGGGGCATTTTTTACGCAGGAAATTGTCTATCCCGGCGAGACTGATCCGCTGGTCGGAGGAGATAATCAAGATATTCATGTCGTCGTTGACGGTAAGGAAATTTACTCGGCTTACACTTATGCCGGAGTATCCCAAAAACCACAAGGTTCCCTATATTTGCAGGCGGTTTTGGAGCATGCGGATTTCTCAGTCGAGACAAACTTCAAACTGTCGGTGCGCAGCGGATTTCTGGATGTAGAGACCATTTTTACAGCCCACAGACCGCTAGTGTTGTCGGCAATTGAAAATAACTACTTTTTTATGGGCGCGGCCGCTGCAGAGAAGATAAGTGCGTCGGGAACGCCAGGTGTGACCGGAGTGGAGGGTGCGCAGGGCGAGGCCGGGGGGACGGATGTAATAGGCGCAGCAGGCGTAACAGGTTTAACGGACGCATCAGTCACAACGGATCCGACCAGCCCGAACGATGCCGGAGATAGAGGATACGCAGACAGTGCAGCACCGCCACCTATGATGGATGCCAAATACGTATGGCTGCCGCATCTCAAAAAAGCGGCCGGACATGTGGCAGGCCAACACTCATTTCGCTCTCCCTGCGCCTATATCCGGCAAGGCGCAGACACTTTCGCGATAATTCCATCTTTAACTGCCTTGCGCGCATCATGGAAAGATAACTGGGGAGCGCCAGCAGTGCTGGACTATGAAGAACCTAATTGTCTAAGGTTTGGTCTGGCAAAACACGTGGCAGCATATCAGCCCGGTGAAAATCTGTATTTTCGCAGACTGCGCATGACCGGTAAAGAAAGCGCTGACGGCCTCAACTTGAGCAGCGGCGAAAAAGTAAGCTATAGTTTTAGTCTGATGCTTCGCAAAGATAGCGCAGCCGGGACTGCTCAGGGAGAAATTGTCCGTTTCATATGGGAAAAGTATGGTATGCAGTTGCTGGAGGAGGACTGGCATCAGTACCTGAGGTTTGATGATTGCGTGCGTTATGCCTATGACGCCCTGTTTGACCGCTGCCGCTCCTGGCGCGCTTTTTCTCTGAATGGCGTAGATTGTGGCGGTATGGTGGCATTAGTCACGCGCAAGCATGGGTCGGCTTTTCAAAATCAAAATGATAATAGGTTCGCGGCTGAGATTCCCTGGAAACGGTATCTGTTGGACCGGCATGCCCGTAACAGACTGGAGCTGGCCACGAAATGGCTGTTTGATGGAACATTGGAAAGGATCTATTTTGATGCCCGTCATAACAACCTCAGAATTGCCTGCGGCTTAGCCTATTTTGGTGCGCGGTGGAATGATCAAAAGCTGATAGATGCAGCGCGCCGCATCGTTAACCTATATCTGACTGCTCCGGAGACACCGGATGGATTACGCCCGGCAGTATTTTCGATCGGTTCCAGACCGGGATGGCTGAATGGTGTCGACGGCTGGGCGATTACCGAAGCGTACGGAGTGGCGGATCTGGCGGAAGCAGGCTATTGGCTGCTAAATTACTATGTTATGTTGAGCGATGAAGGTGCTAATGCGACAGAAGCGGCCGGGGCCAGTAGGGTATTGGCGGTCTGCGCCAGAATTGCTGAGACACTTCGGAAAAAGCAGACCGATGCCGGTTTTTATCGGCGCTATTTCCAGGAAAACACCTCCGAGCATTCATCGAATGGCGCTTTCGAAAACATGTGCACAGCAGATCAAGGTTGGTTTTCGGCATACGCCACAGCAGCGGCAGGACGCTTCATGGCTGCTATGGCGCAGGTGACAGGTGATCTGCATATTCGGGAGGGCGCTGTAAAGGCGGCACGCTTTATTGCGAACCAAGTACTGCCTGAACATGACTGGAGTGGTAGCCGGGGCGGAAGCGGAAGCGCAACGGGAAGCGGGATCGCATACGGTCAAAGTACTCCCTCAGATTATTATGGCGGGCTCAAGCCGCAAGATTGCAACACTATTTACCTGGCAGCTGATTTGTTCCGCATACTCACAAAGCTCACCGGTGAAAAGTACTGGCTTGACTCCGGTAAAGCCACTCTTGATGACTTATTGCTGTATCAGCAGCTCTGGACACCTCCGCACCTGTTGTTGGATGGAACGGGCGGATTTGGGGCTGGCAACATTGAAGGCGTATGGAACAGTCCGCACCAGGCAATGATTGCGCTGATGTTGATGGATTGGTATGAACTCAGTGGCGAGGAAGAGTATTTCAAGCGTGGCATCCTTGCGTTGCGGGCTTCTTATGCCGCCATGCTGGCTCCGGAGAATAAATTGATGCATGAAGAATTACATGGTCAATTCGGTACAGCCGATTACGGGATTATAGTCGACAACTATGCCCACGCCGGCAGCGATACAGGATTTGGAGCACGGGTCATTCCCGGATGGGGCTGCGGAACAGCCTGTGCAGCAACTGCATTAGCACAAAAGTACTTTGGAGACGTATATATCGATATCCCCCGCAAAAAAGCTTTCGGTATCAATGGCTGCCGCGTTAAGGAAGCACTCCTAAGTCCGACCCGGGTGGTGCTGAGGATCGAAACAATGCCGGATTATGATGAGCCGAAACATGGCGGTAAGCTGAACCCGAATATCACAAACAAGCTGATCCTGAAGTTCCGTGTTGGCAGCGAGGATGGCGGGAAATTGTCCGGTAGCAGCCTGGAACGCGAAATGCGCAACGGCGTTGCCGGCGGTGACGGCTGGTTTAGCGCAAAGCGAAATACCTCTATGGATGGAGAACTGATACAGGTATCAGTCAATGGAGAGCGGCTAGGCTATTATAACGCTGCCCAGCTTAGGGAAGGGATCAGCTGGGATTGGCGGAATCAGAGGTACCAGGCTGAGGAAGTACAGAACGCACCATTCGAAGAAAACGAAGGCGCATTGGGTGTCAGACAGGAAGTAGAATTAGACGGCCTTATTGAAAGAGTCACCGATGACGCTGCTGACGCTGCAGTTGACTCTGCGGACGCTACTGTCGATGCTGCCCCTGACGCTGGTCTAGACACTGGCACTGACACTGGCACTGACATTGGCACAGATACTGGCCTTGGTGCGGACGCTGGTGCCATACCAGCAGATAACTTGAATGAGCCAAAAGATGAAAAAGCCCAGGATAGCACTACAGAGACTCAAGAAAGCGTCGAAGACGACCATGCCGATGAAGACCACCTTCAGAAAAACATAACTAAGGATGATCTGATTACAGAAGAAT
>JBMNNY010000006.1:0-32383 GCA_050942765.1 Bacillota bacterium
CTCCGCCTATTTTCGGATAAACATCGACAACTCACCGGGCATAGCCCTCAATTGCTTTTGTCGGAAAATACTCGGTAATAGGCAGTTTCAAAACTTTTGCCAGCCCGGGAGCAGCCTCCCCTACCCAATACTTGGCAATATACCAGGCATGTTGAAAATATGATGGTCTAAACTGATAAGCTCCATATAAAATGCCACCGATTATCATTAACACAAAAACTGCCTTGACCAGCTTTGACGTTGTTCTTTTAAATGCATGTTTTGAAATCGGACGGCGCTCAATCCGCCGCTCTTGCCCAGAACGCCGATCGGCAACTGGACGCAGGTCAATTATTCCTTCAAAAGCAGTCACTTGAAAACGTGCCAGTTCGCTCAAGTTAAATGTTTGCGGAAGTCTCTGTAAATAAGATGCCAAATCGAACGGTTTCAGCATAGTGTACGGATATGGCAAGAAATCAAACTGATGGGCGGCATCTGGATAGTCGGTCACAATCAAAATATGGGGCTCGATATTTACATTCGTTTTTTTGACTTGTGTCTGTACCCATTGACAGGCGAGACAAGCATTTTCTTCCAATTTGGCATTTGACATGGCCAAATTCTGACTCTCCAAATCAGCCTTGTCAAATATTAAAAAGATTCCCCCGGGCCCTACCACCATTAGAGCGGGATCCTTTTTTTGAACTGACCAGTCATTTGGCAACTGAACCAGTGATTCTAAAGCATGAATCTTAACTTTATGTTCAAACACCCACAAAGCGTCTTGATCGTTTCTGGAAAGCATCGCCAGCAGGAAAAGGGCTATAATGGCCAGCAAGAATACCAGCAATCCGGCGAACACCACTCTAAAAACTATCAACCCGGAAACTGCCAAAACAATGGCGGCGGCTGTGATAAGTAACCCGCATAGTGACATCAGTACCAGGATACTGAAAAAGCGATTCTTGAACGCAAGCCCTTTGGAGGGTGTAATATCCGCCATAACGCCCGTCAATAGCCTGGCCACTCGCAATCACCTGCATTTCTTCCATAGTAAGCAAGGTCTCAAGAATTTACAGGACCTAGAGTTTGTCCCAAAAACGGTATTATTTATATTATATCGGCAAAACGCCTTGCTGTCTTTATCTTTTATGGTAGATTACATAAAAATAGACAAAGCCCGGGGATTCCCGGGCTGCTGAAGCAAAAATATTTTGGACTCACATCTCCTACGATATCTTTTCCAAAACCATTTCATTGGAAGTAAATAAACCGCGCTTAACTTCTGTAGCGCTCATCTGCCCGGCTCGGAAACTTTTCGTAATATAATTACAAGCCTTCCAAGGATCAACGCGGTTGCCGCATGTGAAAACATCCAGTGCGGCGTAACCCAGCTCAGGCCAGGTGTGAATAGTTAGATGTGACTCAGATATAACCACTACACCGCTGACACCCTGGGGGCTAAATTTGTGGAAGGCAACCTCACGAACTTCCGCCCCAGCACCCAAAGCCGCTTCAACCATGATTTGTTCGATCGCTTTGCGATCATCCAACACCTTAGGGTCACACCCATGAACTTCACATAAGATATGACGCCCCAAAGCATTGTTCATTTACATTCTTTGCCCCCTTCATTCTTCAGGTGCGTTTAACGCACGAAATCTCACGCTCCTGACTGCAAATTCTAATCAAAATTTATTCTAACAGAGTGCCCCCAAAAGTCAAGAGTTAGCATATATTTTCCCTAATGCTTTTTCCTTATACTATGCAAGTTTTTAAAAGCGTTTACTATGGCGGGAATAATTTGCTCAACAGAAAATCCGCCCTGGATAAAAACTGTATACGGATCTCGTAACGGTGCATCGGCGGATAGTTCCATAGAAGCTCCCTGCACAAATGTTCCGCCTGCCATAACTACCGGATCTGGATAACCTGGCATTGGTGCCGGCTCGGGACAGATGTGCGCTCCCACCGGAGAAGCCTGCTGTAATCCACGGCAGAAATCGATCAGCCGTTCCGGACTTCTTAAGTTAACAGACTGAATAATATCGGTGCGATAGTCATCTGGCCCGGGGCTGCAATCATATCCCAATCGTCCACCCAAAGCCGACGTAAATACTGCGCCAGCCAGAGACTCCGCTACGAAATGCGGTGCCAGAAACAGTCCTTGAAAAAACAGTCGGTTTCCTGTCAGACTCGGGCCGATCTCGCCCTTGATCACTGGTGCATATAGCCTGGCAGCCACACGATCTACCATCTTTTTATTACCGACAACATAGCCGCCTCCGGGAGCCAAACCTCCGCCTGGATTCTTAATCAGCGATCCTGCCGTCAAATCAGCGCCTAAAGATGGGGGTTCATTCTTTTCAACAAATTCCCCGTAGCAGTTATCGACCAAAACAACAGTCTCAGGCGAAACCTTCCGTGCCAGGGCGATAATTTGTTCTATCTGGGCCAGTGTTCGGGAAGGCACATTGCTGTAGCCGCGAGAACGCTGAACTAGCAGAACTCTTGGCAATTTGAGTAAAAGTTGTTCCAGTAGATTCCAGTTTATGCCGCCTTCAGATGTCAGCGGGCACTCCTGATACTTAATTCCTTCATCAATCAGACTGCCCGATTCCGGAATACAGTTTGCGCCAGTCGCGCCAGTCGCGCTGGCAGCATCGATCGCATCGCACGCACTATCGCACGCACTATCGCACGTATTGGCTCTTGCTGCCCCAATTACCCGGCGTAGCGTATCATAGGGCGCCCCGGCGGCGCTTACTAGAAGATCACCAGGCTTCAGCAGTGCTCCCAGACATAATGATAATGCGTGAGTCCCTGACACAATCTGCTGCCTGACCAGAGCTGCCTCTGCTCCAAAAATCTGGGCATAAACTGCCTCTAGAGCATCACGGCCGGCATCATCATAGCCATATCCGTTTGAAGCCGAAAAGTGATAATAATCCAGCCTTACACTGGCAAAGGCCTTACGAATCCTTTCCGTCCACAAAAAAGAATTCTCCAGAAACATTGTGCGGTGCTCCATACAGTAATCAAAAGATTCTGCGGCCGCCTGGCGCAACTCATCCGTTGCATCCTCTAAATAAAGACCGACACGAATTTTAGGTTGAATCATTTGTTGCTTCACCTGCCACTGCCATAATCAAATCATTGCCATAATCAAACAGCGGCCTGACAGGCCGCTGCATACGCATCAAAACACCCAGGATCAGATCATTCTATATATCTGTCATTAATATGTCATTAAAACGCCTGCAATACATCGACGCCTGTATTGCCTCGCTACATCAGCCCTCTTCAGTAGTATAACCATTCTCTGTGCGCGGCGCTTCACCGGAGAAATCGAGTGCCCGGGCAGGAATAATTGTAGAAATCGCGTGTTTATAGACCAACTCATGTTTACCATCATTTTCGAGAATAATCGTGAAATTGTCAAAACCTCTGACAATACCACGCACCTGAAAACCGTTAACGAGATAAATGGTTACAATGATGCCTTCTTTGCGCACCTGGTTTAAAAAGCCATCCTGCAAGTTTATGGCGGGTTTATTCATTACAATCCCTCCAGTGTTAACTAGTGTTAATAATCACCATTAGTGCACTATTCGCCGCTGCGGATTGACCTTCCTTCTAGCATCGTGGATATTTGTGCGCTTACCTCTGCAGTGCTTCGGCCGGTTAGATCTATCCAAATCGCGTCTTCTTCACGGCGAAACCATGTTAGCTGTCTTTTGGCGAATCTGCGCGTGTTGCGCTTAATCAGTTCAACTGTCTCCTCCCAGGTAGACTTGCCATACAGGTAATTCACAATTTCGGCGTACCCCAGGGCAGCTAGCGGACCTTTATTGATATCGTACCCTTTGGCTACTAAAGACTGTGTTTCAGAAACCCATCCGGCTGCCAGCATCTTCTCAGTCCGCAAGTTAATGCGTTCATATAGCTCAGCCCGATCCCTGTTTAGGCAGACCATCAGACAGTTATACCTATCTGAGTTTTTCGTGTGACGTTCGGCATGCTGACTTACAGGCAAACCACTCTGCTGATAAACTTCCAATGCCCTGATAATTCTAACCCGATCATTGGTGTGAATACGTGCTGCCGATACAGGATCGACTTTTTGAAGCTGCTCCCAGAGATATTCATTACCGTGTATTTCAGCTTCCAGTTCCAGTGTACGCCGATATTGCTCATCTCGACCCGGGCTTGGAAATAAAAAACCAGAAACGGCGGCACGGACATACAAACCGGTTCCGCCTGCCAGAATCGGCAGATGACCGCGTGACACTATTTCCGGCACGATCCGGCTTACATCTGCAGCAAACTGGGCTGCATTGTAAGTTTCGTCAGGTTCGACAATATCTATTAAATGATGACGCACTAGTGACTGTTCTTCTTTGGACGGTTTAGCAGTACCGATATCAAAATACCGGTAAACCTGCATCGAATCAGCAGAAATAATTTCGCCGCCTAATTCTTGAGCTATGTGTAATGCCACATCACTCTTACCACTCGCTGTTGGCCCGACAATCGCCAATAGCGGATACTTCATAGGCCATTCACCTGCATCACCTGCAACACCTGCATTTGCCCCGTCCTGCTCTGCTCTGTTCCGCTTTGCCCTGATCTTCCCACGTTTACTTGCGTCGGAAGCGCCGATCCAGTTCATCCCGACTTAATCTGATCATTGTGGGACGCCCATGTGGACAGGTATATGGATTTCCGGTTTGCCAAAGATCTGACAACAGCTGATCCCTTTCTATGTCGGCCAATCTGTCGCCAGCCTTAACGGCAGCCCGACATGACATAGTGATAATAAAGGCTTCCTGTACTTCTTTGGGATTATCGAATCTTTCGGTAGTCAGTAGCTGTTCGATTAAATCCAATAGCACCAGTTTATGATCAGTAATTCCCTTAATGACTGGAACTGCTCTTATTACAATTGTTTTGCCGCCGAAAGGCTCCAAATCATATCCCAGACTCTTAAAGACAGACAATCTTTCGGAGGCAACTTTATATTGCCGGTAATTAAGCTCCAAAGTTTCCGGGATCACTAACATCTGACTGTTACTAGAATTCAGGTTATGCATCAGTCTCTCATAAAGGATTCTTTCATGAGCCGCGTGCTGGTCAATTAAAATGAGTCCATCACCATCGGTGGCAAAAATATAAGTACGATCTAAATCTCCTTGCAGACAATGAACTTTGGCCTGATCTTCCGTGCGACCGGTACTACTGTCACTGGCGCTGCGACTGCCGGTGTAACTACTGCTAACGCCATTACTGACGTCGTTAGCATCATCAGCCTCAATAGCCGCGGTTGCGGTTACGGACGCGGTTACCGGGTAGTAGTTAGCCGTTACATCTGCGACAGCTCCCTTGCTGCTTTCCCCAACCTCGACAGACTCGGCCACAATATAACCGACATCGCCCCCCTTTTCGGGATGAGCGAATTGTAGCTTTGACTGCGGTCCAAACCCAAGCCCGGTCTGAGTGCGGGTTGGGATTTGCCCAGGAAGTCCGGTACCACTGGCGCCTTCTTCCTTGGATTTCCAGGACGGAATCAGTTCGTTTTGCCGCAGCGCATTACTAACCGCCCTATGAACTGCGGAAAAAATAGCGTCTTCCCTGCTAAATTTGACTTCAGCCTTAGTTGGGTGCACATTGACATCCACTTCCGTGCCGGGCAGTTCCAGAAAAATAACCGCCAACGGAAATCTGGCAATCGGAAGCAATGTCTTGTACGCCTTTTCTAACGCGGACCCGACTAAAGGACTGCGCACAGTCCTGCCATTCACAAAAAAGTATTGATAATGCCTATTTGATCTGGCATGCTCCGGCTTACCAATGAATCCACTAACCCGCAGATTCTCGGCTTGATAGTCAATGGCCAGCAAGTCCCTGGCAACGTCTTTCCCCAAAACAGCGCTTAAGACTTCGCTCATATTTCCGTTGCCATGTGTAAACAAGACTTCGAAATCACCATGCAACAGCCGAAATGAAACATCCGGCCGCGACATCGCCAGTCGTCCAATTAAGTTGGCAATGTAAGAAGCTTCTGTAGGAATCGATTTAACGTATTTGAGCCTGGCCGGAACATTAAAAAACAAGTCCCGCACGGTAATGGTTGTACCAACTGCTGCACCGGTTTCCTGAACACTCTTGATTATGCCCGCTTTGGCTTCTAGAAGGGTTCCAATACCGCCGTCCCTGGGAACAGTCACCAGCTTAAAGACAGATACGGCCGCGATACTGGCTAGCGCCTCGCCACGGAAACCAAGCGTTGTCAGATTCTCTAAATCCTCAGCCTCGCTGATTTTACTGGTGGAATGACGCTCCAATGCCATGACAGCATCATCCCGATCCATGCCGCTGCCGTTATCGGTTACCCTGATTAATTGACGGCCGCCGGCTCTGATTTCCACTTCAATTTTGGTAGCGCCGGCATCCAATGAGTTTTCAATCAGCTCTTTCACCACAGAAGCAGGCCGCTCAATAATCTCTCCAGCGGCAATTTTGTTGATTGTTGCTTCAGAGAGCAATCTGATGTTACCCATCGAACTCTACCTCCGATGTTGCTGCAGCTTCTGCACTCTCTAGATCTTTTGCGCCCTCTGCGCATTTTGCACTTTTTGCGCCTTCTGCGCCTTTTGTACCCTCTGCACCTTTCGCACCCTTATTATCAGACTTACTATACTTTTGCTGCCATTCATGAAGCAGCATTAACGCCTGCAACGGGGTCAATCTGGACAAATCCAGCCTGGCCAATTCTTCGGAAAGCGGCTCCATAGCAGGCTGGAATAACGCCAATTGTTGTGTCTGCTTAGCGCCTTTGTTTGCGCCTATAGGCGCCCCGTGAGCGGAGATGCTGTGGCCACCTGTTTTCCGAACGACCAGCGTCAGTTCGTCTGCAGCCGTCTTTTCCAAATCCGCAAGAATTTGTCGGGCACGCTCCAAAACGACAGCCGGTAAGCCAGCCAATCTGGCAACTTCAATTCCATAACTGCGATCCGCACCGCCAGGCACGATTTTCCTAAGAAAAACAATGTCCTCTCCGTGTTTACTGACTGAGACCTGAACATTCTTGATGCCAGGCAATCGGCCTTCCAATTCAGTCAGTTCATGGTAATGAGTCGCAAAAAGCGTTTTTGCACCGATATTTTCCGGATCCTGCAAGTATTCGATCACAGCCCAGGCGATACTCAGCCCGTCATAAGTGCTTGTCCCGCGCCCAATCTCATCCAGTATCAACAGACTATTGCGTGTGGCATGATTGAGAATATTGGCCAGTTCATTCATTTCCACCATAAAGGTGCTTTGCCCGGTAGCCAGATCGTCGCTCGCCCCTACTCTGGTGAATATACGATCCACAATGGCCAGTCTGGCATAAGAGGCCGGTACAAACGAACCAATCTGGGCCAGTAGCACAATTAACGCTGTCTGCCGCAAAAAAGTGCTCTTTCCGGCCATATTGGGGCCGGTAACAATCATAATGCGATTCTCGTTAAGATCCAGATAAAGATCATTCGCTACAAAACTACCGGCATCGCTCATTTTTTCGACTACCGGATGGCGGCCGTCTTTATAAAACAGAACGCCATCTGAAGCCAATTCAGGCCTGGCAAAGTCATTACGGACCGCAATTTCAGCAAAGGCTGCCAATACGTCCACTGCGGCAACAGCCTGCGCGTTTTCCTGCATAACTGACGTGAACCCGGCAATGGTCTCACGCAGTTTGACAAAAAGCTCATATTCAAGCTGTGCACTTTTTTCATCGGATCCCAGAATAATATCTTCGTATTTCTTTAAATCAGGGGTAACAAACCGCTCGCAATTTGCCAGAGTCTGTTTGCGCATATAATCACCGGGAATCAAATGCAGATTGGGATTGGTGACTTCTATGTAATAACCAAAAACCTGATTGAATCCGATTTTAAGTGATTTGATGCCGGTGCGCTCTTTTTCGCTGGCTTCAAACTTACTCAGCCATTCTTTCGCACCTGCAGCCATACTGCGCAATTCATCGAGCGACTCGGAAAATCCTGGCCTAATCAGACCGCCTTCCTTGGTGGCCACCGGCGGATCATCCACAATAGCCTTTGCGATAGCTGACGCTACTTCTGTCAATGGATCAATGCGCTGACAGATTGCAGTTAATACTGGACTATCAATCCTGTTAAGCAGATTAATGACTTCAGGCAGTCGGCTCAAAGTGGCTTTCAGTGCATTAAGGTCGCGTGCGTTAGCGCTGGTGGCCGCAACTCTACCAGCCAGCCTTTCCAAGTCATAAGCGCCTTCCAAAGCGGCACGCAACTCACTGCGCGTCTGATTATCTGCAGCCAAGGCCTCTACAGCATCATGCCTTTCACTGATCTCAACCGGGTCGATCAAAGGCTGTTCAACCCACTTTCGAATCAAACGCCGTCCCATGGGCGTTACAGTAGCATCCAGTACCCAGAGCAGTGATCCAGAATAATCACCTTCACGCAGTGTCCTGGTCAGCTCCAGATTTCTTCGGGTCGCACTGTCCAGATACATATATTTATTGGTCTGATAGGAACATAGCTTAATGATTTGCGGAATAGCATGCTTTTGAGTCTCGCGCAAATAAGCAAGTAATGCCCCGGAAGCAGTGATCGCCAATGGCCATTCGGAACACCCGAAGCCTTCCAATGAAACAACGCCAAAGTGCTCCAAAAGCTCATTACACGCATTATCATACAAGAAAAAACGTTCGGCGGTTTCATCGCGGTAGACGCCTGACAGGCGGTCAAAAACGCCGCTGGCCTTGAGCTGATCCATCTGCTGCGGAGCCGTGATGATTTCCAGCGGTGCAATTCTGAACAATTCGTCTGCCAAGACGCTGGTGCGATTTGCGCCTTCGATTTGGGTGGTGAAAAACTCACCGGTGGAAATGTCCGCAAAGGCAAAGCCATAAGCTTCCTTGCCAATATAAATACAGGCAATATAACCGTTCTGGCCTTCGAAGGCCGTCCCTTCGGCAAATGTTCCGGGAGTAATTACCCGAACTACTTCTCTTTTCACCAATCCCTTGGCTTCCCGGGGATCTTCAACCTGTTCGCAGATAGCAACCTTATAGCCTTTTTCCACCAGTCGTCCGATGTAAGATGATGCAGCATGATAAGGTACTCCGCACATCGGTATGCGGTTTTCCTTCCCGGCATCGCGTGATGTCAGAGTTAACTCCAGTTCTTTGGAGCCAATCAGCGCGTCATCACCGAACATTTCATAAAAATCACCCAGCCTGAAGAAAAGAATAGCCCCCGGGTTATTCTTCTTTATTGACAGATATTGCTCCAGCATGGGTGTTACAGCCAATCGAACGATGCCTCCCTACCTTGCTATTCTGCCATAAAGTGTGTGAGTCTGACCTTCAGTGATCCTGACCTTAATGGTCTGCCCGACTTCTGTACCAGCTTCATAATTAAAGTGCACCAGCTTATTGGTTCTGGTACGGCCAACCCAGACGGCTTCTTCACGCTGGCTTCGGCCTTCCACAAGAATATCATAAACACGTCCAGTTTCAGCCTGATTAAGCTCCAGACTAATTCCATTCTGCAAGTCGATTAACTGCTGTAAGCGTTCCTTTTTGACCGCTTCATCTATTTGTTCCGCACTTGCTGCCGCAGGTGTTCCAGTTCTGGGAGAATAGGCAAAAGTAAAGGCGGAATCATATCTGACCGCACGCACGACCGCAAGTGTATCTTCAAAATCGGCATCGCTTTCCCCCGGAAATCCGACAATAATATCAGTCGTCAGCGAAATTTCAGGCATTGCTTTCCGAAGACTGTCAACGATTTTAAGATAATGTTCAGCGGTATAGCCTCTGTTCATCAAACGCAAAATGCGATCGCTGCCTGCCTGCAGCGGCAAATGCAAGTGCTCACAAACTTTTTCGCAATCCGCCATCGTTTTGATTAATTTTTCGGTAACGTCACGCGGATGGGAAGTTTGAAAACGAATGCGCTCAATTCCGGGCACTCCATTGGCAGCCTGCAGCAAATCGGCAAAATCTGGTTGTCCGGGCAAATCTTTGCCGTAGGAATTGACATTCTGCCCCAGGAGTGTGACTTCTTTGACACCAGAGTTGCCCAGCACTGCCAACTCTCGCAGAATATCACTCATTTGCCGGCTCTTTTCACGTCCGCGTACATAGGGAACAATGCAATAGGAGCAAAAATTATTGCATCCGTGCATAATCGTAACCCAGGCCTTAAGTTGAGACTCTCTTCTAACCGGGAGGTTCTCCACAACCTCGCCTTCGTCCAGAATTTCGCAAACCGGTTTTCCAGTCTCTTTGATCCTGGCAATCAGCTCAGGAAGCCTGTGAGTGTTATGGGTCCCAAAAACCAAGTCTACATGCGGCAACTGCCGCATTAACGATTCTGCTTCCCCTGGCTGCTGCGGCAGACAACCACACACGCCAATAATGGCATGCGGCTTGCTTTTTTTGATCCGTTTTAGACTGGCCACATGTCCATAAAGTCTTTGAGCGGCGTTTTCCCGAACGCAACAAGTGTTGAATAACGTCAGATCCGCTTCCTCAGACTCTGTGCGCTGATAACCCATTTTTTCCAAGATCCCGGCCAGCGCTTCAGAATCGTGTTCATTCATCTGGCATCCAAAAGTAATGATGCGATAGGTTTTTGTCTCCAAAAATCTAATCCTCCGTCTATATGTATCTATCATAACACAAAACTGCCTGAACTAAAAAGCCGACTGAAAACAGGTTTTCAGCCGGCAGTTCAGTTAATTAATTTAAGACTTACTTGGAGCCGGAATCACCGGATGCCTTCGCAACAGGTTTGTCGTGGCGATTATCAGTGGAATAAAAACCGCTGCCCACAAAAATGATGTTGGCATGACCGCTGATCAGACGGCGAATTTCCTCTGAACCGCATTGCGGACAAACCTTCAACGGTTCTTCAGTAATCCTCTGAAAAACTTCGAATCGACCACATTTATGGCATTCGTAATCATAAGTAGGCATTAGCAGCATCTCCTGACGAGTGATAATTGTACATGAATAGTATATCCCTGCCCCTAAAACATGTCAAGATTCCACAGTGCCGCCATTGAACAATTCTTGAACCTCTTTTTCACGATATGGCTGACATAGCGCTAAGACCTGATCGCCAGCCTGAATTAACGTGCTACCACGCGGTACTTTGGCCGAATTTTCTTTGAAAATGGTAATGATGATGCTTTCCGCCGGCAACTCCAGTTCATTAATACGTTTGCCGACAGCTTTGGAATCAGGAGCCACCTGTATTTGAGTCATACGCAAATCGCCAATTGATCGCGGCAAGAGTGCCCCCACCAATTTAGCATCGATTTCCTTTTGAATAAGTCCGGCCAGCAGTGACGTTGGACAGACAGTCATATTGACGCCAAGCCATCTGAACAGCTCCGCATTACCAGGATTATTTACTAATGTAAAAGTCCGTTCCACCTTGAAATGTCGCTCGGCTAACTGGCAAATCACCAGATTATCATGGTCGTTATTAGTAAGTGCAACAACGGCTTGGGCACGATCAGCCCCTGCTTTCATCAGAAACTTTTCTTCTGCTCCATCGCCGTGAATTACCTTGACGTTCAGATCCTCTTTAATTTGTCGGCATTTTTCGGAGTCACGTTCGATGACACAAACCTCATGATCGTTCTGGCTGAGCATTTTGGCTAGATGATAGCCCGAACGCCCGCCTCCGATAATGATAATATACATCTTCTGAACGACCCCCTCCTCTCAACCTTATTTATTGTATCAGTCTGAGAGGGTCTAATCAACTCCACTTCATTATTTCTTATCCAACTCTTTAGCCATCGCAATTGCGGCGATTTGCCCCTGCCCAACTGCCCTGGCAATTTGCCATGGCCTTCCAGTGCAATCACCTGCCGCATAGACTCCGGGAATATTCGTCTCCATGTTTTCGTCAGTGACAATCTTTTCATCAACAATTTGCAGTCCGTCAATCAACTTCATGGGCGGAACGCCAGGTCGCTCAATAAAGACTCCCTGAACAGAAAGAGTCTGGTCGCCGATTTCAATTGCTTCAACCATTTCCTGGCCACTGATTTTTTTCGGAGCTCCGGATATAATGCTGACATTATTCGCGATGCTCTCCTTAGGCAGCGGCCGGTACTGCGGCACATAGTAAACCTTCTGGCAAATTCCGGCCAAAAAGCGCGCTTCCACTTCGGCTTCCGGCAGATAAGCCACCATTGCCACATCTTTGTTCTTGAAGAAAGCGCCATCGCAAGTGGCGCAATAGCTTACACCTTTACCTTCAAACTCATTTTCTCCAGGTATGTTTTTATTCTCGAGCACTCCCAAAGCCAGCAATATCTTGCTGGCCTGATACTGCTCCTCGCGGCCCATGACCCAGAAAACATCGCCGTCTTTGACAATTTGTTGGGCTTCATCACGCTTGAACTCGGCACCCATAAGACGGGCATGTTCATATAATGTTTTGCCAAGTTCCGCGCCAGTTATTTCGGTAAATCCCGGATAATTAGCTACCATCGGAGCTGCCATCAATTTATTGCTAATTTGCTCTTTGGCCAGCACCAAAACTTGCTTGTTTCTCTTGCGGGCGTTGATCGCAGCTGAAAGTCCAGCCGGACCTCCGCCAATAATCAGAATTGGCCAGACAAACCCACCCATTTACTGACACCTCACTTATGATCTCTTCTAATCTCTTCTGTTATGATTAACGCTGCAAATCGGATATAGTTTCTTGCCGTTTGCTGTGTCTTTCTGGTTTTGCCAGCCAAATTCCTCCTGCTTGGCGGCGTCTATCAAAAGTAACGTGATTAATCCATTTCTCCCATTCTCCTCAGAAACTCCAGTACGGCAGCGAATGATCGCACCATGTTCGGTCAAAATTTCCTGAAGCTGCGGCGCATTTTTATATCGATTGTCTACCAAAAGCCCCATCACTGCCAGCTGTTTGCCCAAAATGCTCATCCTTCCACTCAATTGTTAAAGCTTTTGCAGCAGTTTTCCGTTACTACTGTTAATGTTACTTTAACCTGAATGGCAAGATTTCTATTCCTGTCGGGCGATAGGGTCTAATAGCTTAGATTTCCGATAGTACCATTAAAATAGTATAATCACGTATGCCGTTCCTGTTCAAAATACTAGCGAGGAGGTGATCTAATGGGCAGTGGACAGAGATCCAATACTCCTGTTGTTCAGCAGGCATATAAAGCCCTGGATCAGTTCAAGTATGAGATTGCCAATGAACTTGGCATTGACCAGAACCAGATCTACGGTGGCTATTGGGGCAACCTGACTTCCCGTGACTGCGGAGCGGTCGGTGGGCATATGGTGCGCCGCATGATTGAAGCTGCTGAACGTTCCTTGGCTGAACAGACTATGGCAGGCGTAAAGAGCGGATTTCAGTCAGCATTTAACGCCAGTAGCAGTCTGAAAGTCAATCCGAATGACATTACCGGTTCGAAATCCAGTTTCACACAGTCACAATCCAGCGAGGGACCGAATCGTTACGTATAACGCATAACGCAAAATCAAATTCCCAAATAACACATGGAGGTGTAATACATGGGTAGTGGACAGAGAAGCAATACTCCTGTAGTCCAGCAGGCATACAAAGCCCTGGATCAGTTTAAGTACGAGATTGCCAGTGAGCTCGGAATTGATCAGAATCAGATATATGGAGGTTACTGGGGTAACCTGACGTCTCGTGATTGCGGCGCTGTCGGCGGTCATATGGTACGGCGCATGATCGAGGCTGCTGAGCAGTCATTGGCCCAGCAAGCTCTGGCTGGCATGAAATCCGGATTCCAGACTGGCTTCAATGCAGCGGGGAACACCCAGAGCCAGCCGAGCGTCAAGATTGGAACAACGCCAAATCAGGGTCCCAATACCTATCAGTAAACTCAATAACAAACCTAACAGTTAATTCATAAGTTACTTAGGCGGCTAAGAACAAACAACGGAGCTGTCCATGTGGCAGCTCCGTTTACTTCCTGATTGGTCAGGCTGAGGTTCATGTTCGTTTGCCATGCCAGGTTCAGGTTCGCGCAGTTTCAGTTTCACTCGGGTTCAGGTTCGCTCGGGTTCAGGTTCGCTCGGGTTCAGGTTAGGGGAACAAAATTCCTAAAACGCCTGCCGCCACGGCTAGAACGATCGCGATGATGCTCCAGGTACGGGCATCCTTTTTTGCTTCTTCAGCCTCGGCTTTGGCAACCTCCAG
This sequence comes from Bacillota bacterium, assembly GCA_050942765.1. GTDB lineage: Bacteria > Bacillota > UBA4882 > UBA4882 > UBA4882 > UBA4882. Next base: position 14,223 of record JBMNNY010000006.1, read on the forward strand.
TTCGGAGTTCAGTTTTGCTATCTCAGCGTCGTATTTTTCATCTGCTGCCGCACTGCTTTCCTCAAGCTCTGCTACAGCATTCTCCAGTGCGGCTACGTCGCCCTCTATTTCGGCGAGTTTCTCTTCGACTGCGGCGACCCTGTTCTTAAGTTCTATAATCTCCTTCAACACTTTGGCCAGTTCGTCCCGCACCTCGCCCGTCTCTGCTTTCCAGACTGCCATATCAGCCCCCATCGCAGTGCGGTCACGTTCGTATTTTTCAAGAGCTTCCTCCAAATCTTTCGTTCGTAAAGATAGCGCCACAAGTTCCTGCCGAAATTCTCCGGTTAGCTTTCGCAATAGATCAGCGTCTTCCTGATTCATGCTGATTTTACCCGCCACCGTATCGCCCAGCAGCCTAGAAACAACTACCGCCAGTGTAAAACGATCGACCGGCTGGTTTCCCCGGAAAGTGTTATCGGCATATAGTCCCAGATAACCTTCAGAAACTAGTTTTTTCACTGCCTGATAAGCCCAATGATTTGGCTGAACATCGGCAATCTGTGGGTCAGCCGTCAAAGCAACAGCAGCTGTTGAAGCTACCATGATGAGTGCCAGTATGAGAGCGATTACCAAACGTTTCATGCCTGTTCCACCCGCCTTTTCAATCCTTTAAATTCTCCAATCCAGTCCTAACTTCCAAATTCTGTCGCATTACTTTGCTGACTATTGGTTTCTATTTTCGATGATTACCGTTGCTGGCACTGGTTTTCCGAAAGAATCCAGTAACTGCAGAACAACGGCGTTTTTAATTGCCAGCGGAGTGTTATCTTTTCTTGTAATAAAAATCGTAGCAAATTTTTCATCTTGACTGCCTGTTCCAGAAGTGCGTGCAGCTTTCAACAGCAAAATATTACCTGTCATTTGGGGCTCGCTTAACCAAGAAAGAGCATTGCCGTCTTCCACCAAAAAGCCGCCTCTGAAAACGCCCACCAATTTTGGTTGTATTTCTGAATCGAATGTCAGTTGCAGCTCGACCTGAGCTACTTCAGGCAGATTGATGAGGTCGATTTCCACCTTATACAGTAAATACTGATCATTGATGACCGGTGCAGAAACGCACTTAATCTGGCGCGGTAAATCAGGCCATTTAATAGCATTTGAGCCAGAAATTACTTTACTTTCATTACAGCCAGCCAGGATCTTAAATCCTGCCGAACCGGCCTCGCCGGAAGATATCACTGACCAGCGCACCAGGATTTCATCTCCAGGAGCCAGTCTGCCAATATAGCGGCGCGACGACTCTCCGGGCGCTAATTCCAAACCGGATCCCGGTGCCAACTCGGCCCAGGTATCAGTGGCCACATCTCCGCCATCATTGGAGATAATCGCCTGTACTGTAACCGGATAGGGCTCGTAGCGTCCTGTGGCTGATTTGACCATAGGCGGATCCAAGACCGCCAATCCGAGCTTGGGAGGTGCAATTAGCCTAATCTTCCGTTCTACGATGACCGGATCGCTTTCAAACGCATGACCCCGCACATTAATGGACACTGTTCCTGAACCGACCGCTGTGAATGTCCAGGCGGCCTGGCATGTTTCTCCCGGCTTAAGTGATCCGAGGTCAACTTTGGCCGGAGTTAACAGCCGCAAAGAACTGGGCACATCAATGGTCAATGACACATCGCGCGCCACGCCCTCACCGCGGTTTTCCAAATAAGCCAATACGGTGTATTGTTCAGCAGTTCCGGACTGAACGGATGCTGGTGCTGTAACACCCAGAGTCAACTCACCTTTTGAAATGGTGACACCGCCCAGGCCATAATATGTTACTCGCGTCAGAGCGGCTCCCGGAGGAAGGTTTGTGACATCCCACATCAGTGCTACGGCACTGTCATATTCAAATTCTCCGGTTCTGGTAAAATCCCGGCCAGCAACCAAAGCCGGTTTCCAGGGCTGATCTGCAAAAGTCCCCCAGTTAGAGAAGTATAGATACTCTGGAGTTGTCAACTCGCCGCCAGCCAGCGTCCCCTGTGCGATTACCTTGGGTTCCTCCAGAGAATCGAAAGCCTGCCAGTATGACTGAATGGCAATGCCTTGCGCGACATAATCTGTGAGGATCTGCCGCTCTCCCATCCGGAACGGGGCACCGTCATTTTCTCCAAGCATAGCATCAAGGCATATGCGTAAACCGACGGAATGATTAACCTGCCCCCTGTTCACCATGGTATACGCAATGCGGGCTGTATCCGGCAAGCCGGTAGTAGGTCCGTCGACAATCGAGAGGTATTGGGTGACTTCTAAGTCACCATAGCGCCACACCGTAACAATGGCCTCGTCACGCACTTCCGGTTTCTGAATCATCAAGCCGGTGGCCAATCCCTCGCCGGCTCTTTTGGAAATCGGACCGCCAAAGGCAAATAACAGGCCATTCATATTAATTGTGGTATAAGAGGTCCATGGTATAGGGCGGCCATAAATCAAGGGCTGGCCGTCATCATCTTTCCGATCTGGATCCCCGCCTGTCACATCTACGGCGAAACGACCGCGGCCATCCGAGGTGTTATTGACAAATATCTTGATATACTCATTTTCAATCTTTACCAAAGACTGGTCTTCTGCGGAAGCAGACATACCCCAAAAAGCGACCGCGACTAAGGCTGCAATAAATAGGGTGAGTAAATAATATCTCCTGAATATTCTCATGGCTGCGCATCGCTCCCCTCCATTTGCTCACTTCCCTGGAAGACTACTTTAACCTCTCCATTGCGAAAAATAAGGGCAATCCGTATCTTCACAGAAAAGGCCGGGTGCGCATATTGCCACGCCTCTTTCAAAGCACGCAGCGCATAGGAGTCAAGTCTTTGATCCCCGGAGGCAGATAGCAATACTACTTCAATCCCGCCGTTCGGCGTCAGCCTGACTTCAGCCACTACTTCTCCTTCGGAACCTTCATTCTGAGCATTCTTAGGATAAGTAACCGGATGGCTGACAACAAATCCTTCACCGCTGCCAAGTCCCCTGCCTTTGCCACCACCGCCACCGGATGCACTGGTATCGCCAGTGTCAGCGCCCGAACCAGGTGAGCCAGACGCAGTCTCAGTTGGATTGCCGCCATTATTGCCACTGTCGGTGCCGTCATCTTCTTTTGGCGCCGACTCTTTAGTTGAACCGGCTGGCACCTTTTCCTCAACTGGTGTCTCCGGAATTGGCTGTTTTACCGCATTGTCTTTGGGCAATACTTTAGCCGTTTCATCATCTTGGGGCTTAAACTGCTGGGCCGGTTTTACCGGCGTAGAATCATTTGCGGGTGGTTCGTCGTGAAATGTATCAGTATTGGCTTGCTGCGAGGCGCGGCTATTAAAAGTCCCTGGTCCCAGCTCGACAAAACCGACTTCGATAACTTCCAAGCCGCCGCCGGCTGAAAGTCCGCCGCCAGGAAGGGATATCAGAAGAAACAAGGCCAAGTGCAGAATCAATGAAATGCCTATGGAAATTCCTTTACGCCAGGTCGCACTCATCAATCAATCACCCCGTTGTCGGAGGGACTCTGATCCACGTTCTGATCTGCATTCTCATTCACACTCAGATCCACGCGGCGCACACCTAGTGCAGGTCTTTCGGCTCCTCCCTCCCTAATAAGGTCCAGAGCGGCGACAAGGTCTTCGTACACGACTTCACGATCCGGGTACAAGACCACCTGAAGCTGCGGATTCTCTACTAAAGACTGTGTGACCCATGCAGAAACCTGCGAAGCTGCAATTGGTTGGCCTTCAATAAAGTACTGCCCCTCAGCAGTAAGCGCCACAACCAGCTGTTCAAACTCGCCAGCCGGGGCAGTGCTTGAATTTGGAAGAGTAACCGGAATGGATGCTGATCCATTGTCAAAAGTGCCGTAGATCAAGAAAAAGAAGACCAGCATTACCATTACATCGATGAGAGGTACGATGTCAACCCTGGCTTTACGCTTCCAATACTGAGCCATGGTTACCCCTCCGTTCCTTTAGCATGGCCGAAAAATCTATGGTTTCCCGTTCCAGCATTTCGGAGACAGATTCAGCACGATATATGAAATAGTTCATAGCCACTAAGGCTGGGATCGCGACAATTAGTCCAGAAGCTGTTGTAATTAACGCTTCGGCAATACCCAGACCGACGGCCTCCATATTAGCCATGGCCGGGGCAGTACCCAGCAGACGGAAAGTATTCAAAATACCCGTAACCGTACCAAGCAGTCCCAAAAGAGGCGCAGCCGTGACAATAGTATCCAGAATGGCTATCCCCGAAAACTGCTTTTTCTTTTCAATGCTTGTCGCAGCTTGCATCTCAAGTTCAGCATTTTCAGGGCTATTCGCTGCCAGGCCAACCGATAAAACCCGCATTACCGGATTATCTGAATCATTCAGTATTTGGACCGCTTCATTGGTAGCGCCGGCTGCAATCAGTTTCCGTACAGCTCTGAGACGATCAGGCAACCCGCTTTCAGTTTTGCGTTGTCTGGCGAAAAAGATGATCCTTTCCACTATTACCGCCAGAGCCGTGACAGAACACAGCAGCAGAGGATACATCACCAATCCGCCTTTAGTAATTAATGTCACCATCGCAACTCCTCCTCACTGTATCAGGACTGCATCAACTTTTATTTCTTGTCTATGGGCGCCTTTTCCTGCCCTGAAAACGTTTAAAAAACTATGAAATAATTGTTAATATGAAAGAAGGCTATTCGTTTTGATGAATAGCCTTGCTGCTGGCACATAATCCAACTTCAAATCTATGATTACTGTTATCTGCTGCCAAACTACTGTGCCCGAAACTAATATGCGCTTTGACCAGTGGCGCCAGTAACCACTGCAACACCGGCACTCAGACCGAGACGACTGGCCCCGGCTTCTACCATCCGCAGCGCCGTCTCGCGATCTCTGATTCCGCCAGAAGCCTTTACACCGATCTTTGGCCCTACAACAGCCCGCATCAGTTTCACATCTTCCACTGTTGCTCCACCACGGCTGAATCCTGTGGAGGTTTTGACAAAATTAGCACCGGCATCCACTGCGATTTTGCAGGCGGTTTCTTTTTCTGAATCAGTCAATAATGCAGTCTCAATAATGACTTTGACCAATCGCCCGCCGGCGGCATCCACAACGGCGGCGACATCATGATGGACATCCGCGTAAAGTCCCGACTTTAGTGCGCCAATACGAATAACCATATCCAGTTCATCGGCTCCCCAGACAACGGCGTCCCTGGCCTCGGCGGCTTTGGCAAAGGCAGTGGTGGCACCCAGAGGGAATCCAATGACGGTACAAACTTTGACAGATGTTCCGGCCAGTTCCTTCTTTGCTAGTGGAACATAGACGGGATTAACGCAGACCGAACAAAACTGATATTCCCGTGCTTCCTGACATAGCTTTTGAATATCAGCGGGCATGGCCTCCGGCTTCAGCAATGTATGATCAATTATGCCGGCCAGCTCTTTGTCAAAAAAACTATTTGCCATTGGCAGCTCCTCCTTTATTTTTCTGACGTTTATGTATAATGTTCAGTGCCAGTTGTACAGACGGCCCGACACCGACAATGCCAACAACTGAACCGACACCAACCGGTCCACCCAGGATATATCCAAGTATGGCCACAAATACGTCCAAAATCATTCTTACTAATCCAGGCTTGATTCTCAGTTTGTCGCTGATTCCAACCATGGCCAGTTCAATAGGTCCTTCGCCGAGATCACCGCTGATATAAATTGCCGAGCCAAAACCGATGGCCGGGATGGCAAATATAATATAAAGAATCTGTAAATGAATGCGACCGGCGATCTCAGGCAAAATTCCAAGAAAACAGTCCAGGAGCAAGCCTACCAGAAAAAAGTTGCCCAGTGTTGCCAGACCAGGCTTTCTGTTCAAAACCAACCAGCAAAAGATAATTAACAGGAGCCCGACAGTTTGAGATGCTCTCCCGGGAGTAATCCCCGCTGTCTTCGATAGTCCCATGGTCAGGATGGTCCACGGATCAACTCCTAAATCCGCTTGAACATACAATGCAATACCAAACGCTATCAACGCGATGCCTGACAAAACAATGAGCACGCGCCAGAAATAGTTTTTCAGCAGTGAGAGATACTCCTTTCAATTTAACGGGCAATATCTTTGCGATAGACCATGCCATCGAACTTTACGCACGCGAGCCCTCGGTATGCCAAATCAGCAGCGTGTGCCAGGTCGATATCTGACTGCGCAATCACGTTCAATACTCTTCCGCCGGCAGTAACTAATAAGCCTTCAGAATTATAGGCTGTACCAGCGTGAAGAATCTGACACCCCAGTGCTTCGGCCTCGGCCAGGCCGCTGATAATTGCTCCGCTCTGATATTTCTCCGGATAACCTTGCGATGCCGCAACAATACATACTGACGATCTATTTTCCCACTGCAGAGTCTTTCTGGCAAGCTTTTTCGTGGCAGCAGCCCATAAAATTTCCGCCAGATCTGTTTTTAACAAGGGCAATAAAGCTTGCGTTTCCGGATCACCAAACCGTGCATTAAATTCGACAACTTTCGGTCCCTCTCCTGTCAGCATTAAGCCTGCGTAAAGCAAACCTGTAAATGGCCGCCCCATGTCAGCCATGGTTTTCAGAACCGGATCAATAATTGATGCTTTAACTGATTCGGACAGACTGTACGGAGCATCAGCCACTGGCGCAAACGCACCCATTCCTCCGGTGTTGGCACCAGTATTCCCTTCACCTATTCTCTTGTGATCACGTGCCGGGATCATTACTACAGACTCGGTTTCACTGCAGATTGCAAAAACAGAGGCCTCTTTTCCTTCCATAAATTCCTCAATTAATACACTGGATTGAGCGTCTGCGGATGGTGGCAAAAACTCCTCGATCGTCTCCCGGGCTTCGCTTAGACTATGACAGATGCGCACTCCTTTTCCTGCAGCCAGACCGTTCTTCTTTATCACTACAGGAAACCGCACCGAAGCCAGATAGCGGAGACCAGATGCGCAGTCGTGAATCTCCTGATAGGCCGCAGTTGGTACCTTAGCCCGCTCCATAACTTGCTTGGCAAAAACTTTGCTGGTCTCGATTTCAGCGGCGGCCGCAGATGGACCAAAAACCGCAATTCCAACACCGGTCAGCTTATCAGTCAGGCCGGCTTCCAAATATACCTCGGGACCAATCACAACTAAATCGGGCCGCGTATGGACGGCCCAATCATAGATAGCATCAGCACTGAGATCCCCGGGCCGAATGTTTTCGGCATAGCGGGCGGTTCCGGGATTGCCTGGTGCGCAATAAAGCTTCTTCACCAATGGACTGATGGAAAGCTTCCAGCAAAGTGCATCCTCTCTGGCCCCACTTCCGACAACCAAAACATTCATTTGACTCATGCTATGCTACCTCCTGCTGACCGGCAGTTCCTCGTGTCCGGTAATCATGCGATAAGCTTGCAGATATCTCTGACGCGTCGCCTGAATGACTTCATCAGGCAGTTTGGGTGCCGGCGGATTCTTGTCCCAGCAAATCGATTCAACATAATCCCTTAAGTATTGCTTATCAAAACCGGTAGGTGTGCAATCTTCGCGATAATCGGCCGCCAGCCAGAAACGAGATGAATCAGGTGTCAGAACTTCGTCGGCCAAACATAGTTTTCCATCAATCATGCCGAATTCGAATTTGGTGTCTGCCAAAATCAATCCGCTCTTACGCACATGCTCGGCACCAGCCTGATAAATGGCGATGCTTAGTTTTTCCAGCTCTGCGGCGGTCTTTTCCCCGACCAACTGCTCCAGTTCGCCAGGAAGCAATGGCCTGTCATGCCCGGAGTCTGCTTTGGTTGTTGGAGTAAAAAGCGGCGCTGCCAACTTGGCGCTTTGTTTAAGCCCGCCTGGCAAAGCCCGACCGCAGACAGTTCCACTTTTTCTATATTCAGCCCATGCAGAGCCGCTCAGATATCCCCTGACAATGCATTCAACCGGCAGTATTTCCGCCCGTTTGACGAGCATAGCCCTTCCTTCCAGCAGCCGAATTTCGTCACGCACCGCTGGCGGAAATGCTTCTGGATCTGCAGTTATGAAATGATTATCGACTACGTCCCGTAGGTGATTAAACCAAAAAGCCGATATCAGGTTCAAAAACCGGCCTTTGTCGGGAATCAGATCCGGAAAAACGACGTCAAAAGCTGAAACGCGATCAGTGGCCACAAAAATGATTCCCTCAGGAATTTCGAAAAGCTCGCGAACTTTTCCGGTCTTAAAGGGAGGTTTTCCAGCCAGCAATAGTTTATTGCCCATTACAATGCACCATCCATTTTGAGATTATAAACTATAGACTTATATGAATATGTGATCCTTAGTGCCGGAAGTGGCGTATTCCCGTAAAATACATCGGCAGTTCTGCCTCATCAGCTGCTTTAATTGATAATTCATCGCGAATTGATCCGCCTGGTTGTACTATAGCGGCGATACCGGCTTCTGCAGCAGCCAATACAACGTCGTCAAAGGGAAAGAACCCGTCAGAAGCCATTACAGCGCCGCAGGCCTTTTCTCCGGCAGTTTTGATCGCTATGCGTGCCGCATCAATGCGGTTGGTCTGGCCACCGCCAATCCCGATTGTCATGCCGTTTTTGACGAGAACGATGGCATTTGACTTTACATGGGCCGCAACCTGCCACGCCAATGTCAAATCATTCATAAGCTCCTGAGCAGCTTTAGTTCTGGTGACGCATTTCCAGTTGTGCCAGGACATATTAGTCTGATCATATTCATTATCACATGCTTGGTCGGTAACACGATCCCATGACTGCACCAATAACCCGCCCTGAACGCGCTTAAAATCAATATATGACACTGGAGCGCCGCCTGCGGCAGCTCCGATTGCTACTGCTGATCCCGATACTGCTTCGGATGCCGCACATATCCTGGAACGCTTGTCCAGATCCAGATCAGGAACGACCATAATGCGCATGTTCTTCTTAGTTTTCAGCTTTGCGAGCGCTGCTTCTGAGTATCCTGGAGCCAAAAGCATGTCCAAATGTACCTTGGCGATCTCATCAGCTGCCTCAGCATCGATAACACGGTTCAATGCAACAATTCCACCAAATATTGATACCGGATCTGCCTCATAGACCCGTTGAAATGCCTGCGCCGCAGTGCTTCCCAAGGCTACGCCGCAGGGATTGGTATGTTTGACTGCCACGGCAGCTGGCATCACAAAATCCGCACAGATACGCAAAGCCGCGTCGGCATCCTGAATATTATTGAATGACAGTTCTTTACCCCACAATTGCTCGGCAGCGGCTAATCCAGAACCTGGCGCGGCTGATCCCCGACCAAGCACAGAGAAGGCTTCACGATAGAATGCCGCTGTCTGATGTGGGTTTTCACCATAGCGCAAATCAGCGACCTTCACAAATTGCAGGTTCAGCTGATCCGGATAAGGTAAAGATGCAGAAGACGCGGACTCATGTTGTCTCAAGAACCCGGCAATCGCCGCATCATACTCTGAAGTTCTTTGAAATGCCTTGGCAGCCAGTCTCATGCGTGTTGCCGCCCCCACTATTCTGTCGGGGCTGGCCTTTATTTCTTCAATAAGCAGCGGATAATCATCAGCATCAATAACAACTGTCACAAATTGATGATTCTTAGCAGCCGAACGTATCATGGATGGACCGCCAATATCAATATTCTCAATAGCATCCGACAGAGTGCATTCTGGGTTGGCGGTCACCTTCTCAAAGGGATAGAGGTTGACAACAACCATATCAATCAGGCCAAATCCCATTTTGGCAAGTGCCTGTAAGTGCTCCTGATTGTCACGCCTGGCGAGGACTCCGCCATGAATAGCCGGATGCAGTGTTTTAACCCGCCCATCAAGCATCTCCGGAAAACCTGTTATCTCTGAAACCGCCGTAACCGCCAATCCTGCCTTGCTCAGCAGAGCGGCAGTTCCTCCGGTGGAAATGATCTCATACCCCAAATCCGCCAAGGCGGATGCAAATTCTACAATCCCGGTTTTATCACTGACACTGATTAACGCGCGATGTTTCGGCAAATATAACCCCTCCAATCCGGCATGACAAGTCCTATCCCAAAATGCGCACCTTGCGCCCTTCGATTCGTAGACGCCCCTGCGCAAAAAGGCTGATTGCCAATGGAAACAACCGGTGCTCAACATGCAGCACCCGCATGGCTAAGGTTTCTTCATCATCATCAGGAAGGACCGGAACCGCTTCCTGTAAAATAATCGGGCCGCTGTCGATTCCGTCATCCACAAAGTGCACGGTGCATCCGCTAATCTTAGCGCCATAGCGCAATACATCCCGATGCGGATGGGCACCGGGAAACGCTGGCAGCAAAGTGGGATGAATATTCATGATCTTCCCATGATAGCGCTCCAGAAAACGTCCGCGCAATAAATACATAAACCCGGCAGTCACAATCAAATCCGGACAGTACGGCTCAATCAGTTCCGCCATAGCATCGCCATACTCCTCTGGATCGGTATACGGCCTTTTCTCCAGAACTACGGCCGGAATGTTGCTTTCCCTGGCAAATGCCAGTCCGGGAGCATCCGGCGAACTGCTGACCACGGCAACAATTCTCCCGTCTATTTGTCCGGATGCGATGGCATCGATAATCGCTTTTAAGTTGCTTCCGCGACCTGAAATCAAAGCCACAATGCGAATCAAGCGATCACTTCCCATAGGTAACCCCCGGAGTGTCTGTAATTTCGCCAACTACCCAGGCATCGATTCCGGCTTCTTTCAGGAAGGAGACAGACTCAGCGGCTTGCTGCTGCGGAACAACTGCGACCATTCCCAATCCCATGTTAAATGTGCGGAGCATCTCCATCCCATCAATGCCAGCTGTGGTGGCCAGGAATTCGAAAATCGGAGGCGTCGGCCAGGAACCGGGATTGAAGAGCGCACCGCAGCCTTTTGGCAAAATCCTGGGAACGTTTTCTGTCAATCCGCCTCCGGTAATGTGAGCCAATCCGCGCACCTCAACCGCTTTAATCAGTCCCAAAACAGGTTTGACATAGATCCGGGTGGGCGTGAGCAAGACTTCTCCCAATGTCTTCTGGAAGGCGGGAATGTAATCCTGATAAGAAAGCTGGTGCACACTCATGATCTTGCGCACCAACGAAAAACCATTACTATGAATACCGGTGGAGGCCATACCGATAATGGCGTCTCCCTTTTTGATAGACTTGCCGTCAATGATGGCATCATGTTCAACAACGCCTACAGAGAAACCGGCTATATCAAACGAGCCTTCCTCCATATGGCCTGGGTGTTCGGCTGTTTCTCCGCCAATCAACGCGCAGCCTGCCTGGCGGCAACCTTCGGCCACTCCGGCAATCACAGCGGCCCCCACATCAATATCCAGCTTTCCGACAACGAAATAATCCAGAAAGAAAAGCGGCTCGGCTCCCAGCACTACCAGGTCGTTGACACACATGGCCACGGCGTCAATGCCAATGGTATCGTACTTGTTCATAGCCTGTGCCAGCATAACCTTGGTACCGGCACCATCTGTCGAGGACACCAGTACCGGATGGCGATAGCCACCTGGCAAATCGCATAAAGCACCAAACCCGCCAATACTGGAAAGCACCTCCGGCCTGCGAGTTGAGGCTGTGTAAGGCGCAATCCTGCGGACAAATTCATTTCCGGCATCAATGTTTACGCCTGAGTCCCTGTAAGTTAAAGACATGTTTGCTCCCCCTCCAGAATGTGCTTGCCTCCACAACCACCCGGTATGCCAAAGGGATATTCACCATTAAAACAAGCCAGGCAAAGTCCGTCCGGTAAACCGATCGATTGCCGCAGACCCTCAATTGTCTGAAAATGCAGCGAGTCTGCCCCAATAGACTGGCGGATTTCCTCAATCGAGCAGGTGGCGGCGATTAATTCCCGGCTGGCTGAGATATCAATGCCGTAAAAACAAGGATGCTTCAGGGGCGGTGAGCTGATAAACATATGTACTTCTTTGGCTCCGGCCTCACGCAACATCTTCACCAGGAATTTGCTGGTCGTGCCCCTGACAATTGAATCGTCTATGATTACGATCCGTTTGCCTTTTAAAACCTGGCTGATCGGATGCAGCTTCAGGTTGACTCCCTGATTACGCTGCGCCTGCTGCGGACGAATAAAGGTCCTTCCGACATAGCGATTCACGACCAGTGCAATATCAAGAGGCAGACCGGACTGCTCCGCGTACCCGATCGCGGTAGAAAAACCGCTTTCCGGAACTGGCACGACTAAGTCGGCTTCAATCTGACTGACGCGTGCCAGCTGACGTCCCATTTCCTTCCTGGTTTCATGAACCAGCCGCCCGTCAATGACACTGTCAGCTCTGGAGAAATAGACAAACTCCATCGCGCACAGGGCGCGCCTGCTTTGTTCTAATACTCTTTGCGAACGTATGCCTTCCGGAGACAGAATCACCATTTCTCCAGGATCAATATCACGCAGGACTTCTCCACCGATCGAACTAATCGCACTGGATTCAGAAGCCACCACATAACCCTGCGGTACGATTCCGAGCGACAGTGGGCGGTTGCCGTTGGCATCTCTGACGGCATAGACTTTATTGCCATGCAAGACGACCAGTGAAAAGCTGCCTTTCAGTTTGGACACTGTTTTGCGAATCGCCTCTTCCATCGATTCAGTGCTGAATCTGGCGATTAAGTTTAGAATAATTTCAGTATCAGATGTGGTTTGAAACACTGAACCGGCCTGCGCCAACTCTTCGCAAAGTGCCGCAGTATTGATCAGATTCCCGTTATGAGCCACGGCAACCATGCCCTTGAGACAGCGTGCTGCGATAGGCTGCGCATTAATGACGGAGCTTGCGCCGGTAGTTGAGTAACGGACATGACCAATAGCAGAAGTTCCGGTGAGGCCCGCAATAACCGATTCATCAAAAACATGTCGGACCATGCCCATATTTTTGTGGCAAGCCATTTTAGCCCCGTCCGACACCGCAATACCAGCGCTTTCCTGGCCGCGGTGCTGCAAAGCGTATAAACCCATATATGACAGACTGGCTGCGGCACATCCTGCTCGTCCGGATACTCCAAATACCCCGCATTCTTCGTGCAGACGATCCTCAAAAATGTCTTGCGGAATTTCAGCGACGTCTTCCATTATTGCGCAGTCATGCAACTGGCAATACTGTTTTTCCATCTTTGCTCCATCTCCCTTACGGGTACATCGACATAAACTCGACTGGCTGCAATCTGTAAATTTGAACCGCCCACTGTTCCGATGGCAGCGGCGCTGATATTATATCGCCCGGCAGTTTCCAAAATCGCCGGTACCGCTTCTGGTGGCGCAGATATTAGAATGCGGCTCTGGCTCTCGCCAAACAACAGTGCGTCAGGCCTGATTGCATTGGGGTCGGAAATGGCGCCAATAGCGGAATCTGACTGGATCAGCTGTAAGACGGCACCGATACCGCCGGCAATGCAACATTCCGCGGCAGCAACTGCCAGGCCGCCCTCACTAAGATCATGAGCTGAGGCAATGAGTTTTCTGTCGATAAGCTCCAGAATCAGGCGAATTAAGCGCTTCTCCTTCTTAAGATCAAGTTCTGGGACTTTGCCAGCTACCAGCCCGGCGCAAACCTTCAGGTACTCACTTGCGCCAAGCTCTTCCCTGGTTTCACCCAGCAAAATAACGCTATGTCCCGCTTCCTTAAAGGCATAGTCACAGGTCTTGCTGATGTCGTTAATGATCCCGAGCATACCAATGATCGGAGTCGGATAGATCGGCTGTCCATTGGTTTCGTTGTAAAAACTCACATTGCCGCCAACCACAGGGGTTTCAAGCTCCCGGCAGGCATCGGCAATACCATCGACTCCTCTGGCAAATTGCCAGTACACATCGGACTTCTCTGGATTACCATAGTTCAGTCCATCCGTCACGGCCACGGGTTTTGCTCCGGTACAGGCTACGTTGCGGGCTGCCTCTGCGACCGCAGCAGCAGCGCCAGTATAGGGATCAAGATAACAAAGCCGTCCGTTCCCGTCCATTGAAAACGCTATGCCTTTTGCTGTGTCTTTCACACGCAAGACTGCGGCATCCGCCCTGCCAGGAACGAGTACGGTATTGTTTTGGATCATGTGATCGTATTGTCGGTACACCCATTCTTTGCTGGCAATTCCCGGCGAAGCCAGCAGCTTCAACAGACAATCGTCATAGTCGGTCGGCAAAGCAACCGTACTCAGATCGAAACTATTCAACTCCTCCAGATAAGCTGGTTTAGCAGACTCAGTAACATATTTCGGCGCACCCTTGGTCGACAATGACCAGGCTGGCACTTCGGCAACCATCTGGGACCTTTCATATAGGCGCAGCATTCCGTCTGCAGTTACAGAACCGACAATGTTGCAATCCAAACCCCAGCGGCGATAAATGGCGGCTACCGCTTCTTCATATCCCGGCTTGGGTACCAGCAGCATCCGCTCCTGAGACTCAGACAGCATCATCTCATATGAGGTGATGCCTTCTTCGCGACGCGGCACCTTCAGCAAGTCCATCTCAATGCCGGTTTCAGCTCTGGCAGCCATTTCACAGGCCGAACTGGTCAACCCCGCAGCACCCATATCCTGAATCCCAACAAGCAGTTTTTCTTTGATTACTTCTAAAGTAGCTTCGATGAGCAATTTCTCTGTGAAAGGATCGCCGACCTGAATGGCAGGCCGCTTTTCTTCGGATTTTTCATTGAGCTCTCCGGAGGCAAAACTGGCGCCTAAAATACCATCCCGCCCGGTCTTAGCACCGGCTACCATCACAGCATTGCCAACGCCGCTGGCGGAAGCGGTAATAATATCTTCTTGCCTGGCCAGGCCGACGCACATCACATTGACGAGCGGATTACCGGTATAGCTCTCATCAAACTGAATCTCACCGCCCACGGTAGGAACACCGACGCAGTTGCCATAGCCGGCAATTCCTGACACAACACCGGAAAATAAATAGCACGTGCGGTCATCCGCCAGTGGGCCAAACCGCAATGAGTTCAGACAGGCGACCGGCCGGGCGCCCATCGTAAAAATGTCACGCAAAATGCCGCCGACGCCGGTGGCAGCGCCCTGATATGGCTCGACTGCTGAAGGATGGTTATGGCTTTCCACTTTCATCACTACCGCCATACCATCGCCAATATCAATAATCCCGGCATTTTCACCCGGACCTTGCAAGATGTGGGGTCCGTCGGTTGGAAAACGCGAGAATAAGGCGCGGGAGTGTTTATAGGCACAATGCTCTGACCAAAGGGCGGCAAACATGCCTAATTCGGTCAGATTTGGTTCGCGGCCGAGCTGGCTGAGAATTCTGTCATATTCGGCAGAAGTAAGACCAAGCTCGATTGCTTTTGCTCTCATGTCACTGTTTATTCCATTGCTCATGCGGTCCACCTGCCACTTCCTGATTCTAATGCTTTAATGATCGAGCCAAAAATAAAATTGCCGTCTTCAGAACCGAGGATGCTTTCGCAAGCCCGCTCCGGATGCGGCATTAAACCGAATACATTGCCAGCTTCGTTAACAATGCCAGCAATACCGGCAACAGAACCATTAGGATTATACTCAGAAAGTGACTCTTCGCCGCTTGGGCCGCAATAGCTTAACACTATGCCGCCATAGCTGCGCAGCCGTTCCAAACCGGCTGGATCGATATAATAGTTGCCGTCCATATGGGCAATAGGAATTTTCAGGACTTGATCCGGGGTACAGGTATTGGTGAAAATGGTATTATTGTTTCTCACTTTTAGGAAAGTATCATTGCAGATAAAACTAATCCGTTCATTACGCCGCAAAGCACCTGGCAATAGACCGGACTCTGTAAGAATTTGAAAACCGTTGCAGATACCAATTACCGGACCGCCCGATTCTGCAAACCGCCTGACAGCTTCCATAATCGGAGAAAAACGGGCAATTGCCCCTGGACGCAAGTAATCTCCATAGGAAAAGCCTCCGGGCAGAACGATAGCATCAATCTTTTGAAGCTCATGCTCATTGTGCCATATGTATACTGTCTCCTGATGCAGGACATCCTCCAGTGCATAGCGACAATCATCATCGCAGTTGGAGCCCGGAAAAACGACTATGCCAAAACGCATCTCAGTTCTGCACCTCCGTCAGGGTACAGCTAAAAGTCTCAATGACCGGGTTGGACAATACGCGACGGGCAATTTCTTCTAAGGCTTTCTGGGCTTCTGGCTTGGAATCGGCTTTAATGTTAACTTCAAAATACCTTCCCGAACGGACGTTGGAGACACAGTCGTATCCCAGCTTCGCTAATGCACCTTCGATTGCTTTTCCCTGCGGATCCAGAATGCCTTCTTTCGGCAAAACCCGGACCACTCCCTTAAACATTGTAAATCATCCTTTCAGCTGTAATCATTCATTTGCAGAAAAGTTGCCCTTCCCAATATGCGCAAACGGCCTCAGTCTTCTGAGACGCGATACCCAAATAATGAAGCGGATTACTCAAAGCAGCCTTACCCCGTTCGCTAATGGCAGCCAGATATTTTCCCAGGTCCGATTCTTTCTTGGCGATCTCGATCAGAGACTGACCACTTTGATCAGCTTCCAGAGTCATTTTTCTGACGACTTCGTGCGCGGCGGGATGACCGGCAGCCGCCAGGCAAATGTAAAGCGGTTCCGCCACAAAGCGTTCGGAGGATAGCTGTGCATTGGCACGCATCTGTTCGGCATCGACTGTTAGTTTACGGAGCACCCGGGTGGTGCGATCCAGCGCCAGGATAAGCCCGGCAACTAACTCGGGCGCAAACCGGCCGGAGGCCGAATTGGTCAGATCGCGCTGATGCTCCGAAATCTGGTCCATATAGACCGTCATGATGCGTGGTGCAAAACTCTTCCAAAGGCTCTTGATATGTTCGAAATTCCAGGGGTTTCTTTTATGAGGCATCGTTGAGGAACCAACCTGTGTAGCGGAAAAAGCTTCGCTTATTTCGGCAATTTCACTGCGCTGCAGGTTACGGAAATCATCCGCCAGATTGGCCAGTACGCCAAAGGCAGAGACAATGCCATGCAAATAGTCAAGCAGGAACTCCGGAGCGACAATTTGTGTGCTATGTGTGGCAGGTTGCAGGCCCAGCTTGGCCAGAACGCTCTTTTCGAAGACGTCGGGATTGTCGAAAATAAGTGCGGCGGCGTTATAAGCGCCTACTGCCCCGGCCATCTTGCCTCTTAGCTGTGCAACGCTTTGATCCAAATAGGCAATACGCTCACCAAGGCGGGCGACGTATTCCGCAACTGCAAAACCGAATGTGATGGGAACAGCGTGTTGTCCATGGGTTCTTCCGATTTGAACGGTGTCTTTTTCACGCCGTGCCAAATCAATTAGTACACGCTCCAAATCCAACAACATTGGCCGCAGTAGATTTTGGTGCGCATCGCGAAACCGCAGTGCATTGGCAGTGTCAAGAATATCTACAGATGTGGCAGTCAGATGAATATAAGGGCGCACTGGCTCGCTGACCCGTCGGGCAATGCAATTCGTGAGCGCCCTGATGTTATGACGCGTTATCTCTTCTTCTTCATAGACTTCATCAGGATTAATGGCTGCGCAGGCTCTTTCAACTTCGTCGGCGGTCCCGACCGGGCAGATACCCGCCTCTTCCAGGCCCTGCACCAGGGCAGTTTCCACTTTGAGCTGGTAATGTACGGCGGCATTTTCACTGAAGAAGGCGGACACCTTGTCCATCAATTCCTGATTGGACTTATAATAGCGGTGATCCAGAGGACTAATTTGATCATAAATGTCACGTTCCATATGCAAACCTCCAGCCTTAGTTTCTGTTCCTGTACTCAATATGCACGATAACCGGAAATTCAACTACTGCTCCAAAAAACAAGCAGACAGAACCGGATAATTCTGTCCGCCGGTCTTATCACTTCGTGGTGCGGCGCTTCTAGTTTCTGCGGCAGATGAACATGATCGCCAATGTTTGGCATCTTTGGCTTCGTGACACCTAAATTGTACAAGTACGACTGCTGGATGTCAATATAAATTGTGTGACTTTTTTGTTAGTATGGCAATTTAAAGATAGGGCGCCGCAATTTTCTGATATTTTACATATTTACTTTTAACCCCGCTTTGCATATGACCCCGCATTTTCTAATGATGGAAGCGCGGTAAAGCTT
>JBMNNY010000119.1:0-6812 GCA_050942765.1 Bacillota bacterium
GTCTGATAGGCCTCGTGAACCTGATAAGCCTCGGATTCGGATTGATTGCGATAGAGCAAAAAGGCAAAAAAGTAAAAAGGGGCAAAAAACAAGGCCTTTTCGCACGCATCGAAAAGGCCGCAAATAGACCACTGTCAATAAGCCTTTTCGATTTCGCAGAATCGACTTAAAGGTTCTTTCAATCATTGTAACCCCCGGTTTGGCAAAATGTCAATATCAAAATGCGACTAAAACGCGGAACTGATGTGGAAATGATCATGGAAAGAAAAATCCTGCTCCAATAAAGAAAAATCCTGCTCCAATTCTGATAGGAAATGCGCTGTAAACATTGCCAGATTAGCTTTCTTGATTATAATGGTTATGATGGCTATGACAGATCATCATTATAAAAATGGAGGTTATGCTTTGGACAAAACTGCACGCGAAGCCTATAGTGATGCCGTTTTGCAGGAAGTCATCAGCAGATTTGGTGCGGAACCCGGATCAATAAAGGCACTAAATGGATTTGAAAGCTTTATCTACGAATACACACGTCACGGCCAGGAGCTTGTTTTGCGTGTGACGCACAGCGGTCGGCGCTCGACGGCGGAAATTGAAGGAGAACTTGACTGGCTGAACTATTTGGCAGATAATGAAGTGCCAGCAGCGCGCGCTGTTCCTTCTGCAAAGGGCAATTTCGTCGAGGTTGTTCCCGGTGCCAATGGCTTTTCATTTTTGGCTGCTTCCTTTGTCAAGGCAGCCGGCGTGTCTGCCAGAAAACCGGAAGTATGGAACACCGCGCTATTCAAAGAAATGGGTCGCATCATGGGACGCATGCACCGGCTCACCAAATCTTATCAGCCAAGTAAACCGGCCTTGAAACGGCCGTATCTGGAGATTGACTTCGATGGGATGGAACGCTTCATCCCAGCTGATCAGACAATTGTGATTGAGAAAGCCCATGCGATACGTGAGCAATTGGGTCGTATGCCCAAGGACAAGGAATCTTACGGATTGATCCATTTTGATTTTCACCGCGGCAACTTCTTTGTCGATAACGGGAAGATCACGCTGTTTGACTTTGATGACTGCCTTTACGGATGGTTTGCGACCGACATTGCCATCAGCCTGTTTTACGCAGTTCCGCATCATTGCGAAAGCAAGGAAGATTTGGGCAATGCCACCCGCTTCATGGATTATTTTATGGAAGGATATTTCACGGAGCACAAAATCAGCGCCCAATGGATGAGTACGGTGCCGCTTTTTCTCAAGCAGCGGGAGATTGATTTATATGCCGTCGTGCACCGCAGCATGGATATTAATAATCTGGATCAGTGGGGTACCAGTTACATGACCCGGCGCAGGTGGAAAATTGAAAATGATATTCCATTTGTTGATCTGGATTTCCGACAATGGGGCAGCTGAGTAAATGCGGCGCTATTGCTATTTCTATTGCACATAGCTAAGCGGCCTTGCTGCTACTGAAGCAGCAAGGTTTTTGTTTGATTAAGGATGAGCCTGGGGCGAGACATGGGCATGGGGGTTGTTCCTGCATCCCGCCCTGCCAGCGATCATCGGGCCATTCAACAAATAGTTAACCAGTTTCAAATAATACTTTACACATGTCAAGTAAATTTGTATAATGTATACAGAAGGACTAATGCGGACACAAAGCTATCAATAGTCTTGTTAAGTGCAAGGGGGGAGAAACGTGTCTACCCTGGGAGAACGCGTCAGAAAAATCAGATCCAATTCCGGAATTAGCGTACGAGATTTGGCTGCTAGAGTAGGGGTCTCAGCCAGTTTTATATATCAGTTGGAGAAAGATGAGAGTTCCCCTTCCTTTTCGACTTTAAAGCGCATTGCCGGTGAATTGGGAACTTCAGTAGGAGTACTTACGGATGACGTCTTGCCGGAGAATTGGCTCATCGTCAGAAAGGACAACTTGCGGCACGTGGTGACCGGAGAAGACGGATTTAATCTAAATATCATGGCATTCTTAGGTTCCAGAGATAAGAGGATGCAGCCGCATCTGTTTTCGGTCGAACCGGGTAAAACAGTTGAATTAAGTGTCTATGATCACGATCATGATGACCTGTTCGTTCTAACTCAGGGCGAACTGGAATTTTGGTCTCAAGGACACTGGTACCACATCGTTGCTGGAGAAGCGGCCTATTTCTCGTTGCATAATGCTTCCAAAATGCGTAATCCGGGAACCGAAGAGGCTAAAGGAATTTGGGTAGTGTCGCCTCCGGGTATTTGAAGGAAGCCAACAATCACAGGATCAAAAGATCAAAGGTTCACAGGAATAAAGGTTCACGGCATCACGACTCATAGCATCACTGAAGAAGGGGGTAATAACCATGAGTCCTGAAAGCAGGAAGTTTAGCAAGGTCGATGCGATCATCCGGAATCATGAATCAAAGTCATCTCATTTAGTAGCAATCCTGCAGGAAATCCAAGCCGAATACCGCTATTTGCCTGAAGAGGTTCTGACCTATGTGGCCACCGCGTTGGGCATTCCCGCCGCAACCGTTTATGGTGTCGCTACATTCTACACCCAGTTTTCTATGAACCCCAAAGGCAAATACATCATCAAAGTCTGTAATGGAACTGCCTGTCATGTCAAAGGTTCCGAGAAAATTAAGTACCTGGTTCAGAAAGAGCTGGGACTTACTGACAAGAAAAACACCACTGACGATCTGCAGTTTACTTTAGAGACAGTTTCCTGTATCGGTGCTTGCGGCCTGGCTCCGGCAGTCATGATTAATGATAATGAAGTCCATGGCCAAATGACTCCCGAGGCAATGGAAATCGTGTTAAAAGATCTCAAGTCCAGAAAAGACACTACTGAGGCTGCGGCCGCCGGAAAGGAGAACTGAATATGATTAGAACAGTTGAAGAACTAAAAAAAGTTCAGGCCGGCGTGCAAAAGGCAATGCAAAAACAGAAAGCCAGAGTGCTGCTCTGCGCAGGAACTGGTTGTGTTGCCAATGGTTCATTGAAAATATATGACGAGTTTGTGCGTATTCTGAAAGAAAAGGGCATGTACACTACGGTTGACGTACTCCTTCAGGAAGAAAGCCAGGGCGGTACCGGCACAATCGTTTCACACAGTGGTTGTCACGGTTTCTGCCAGAGAGGTCCCTTGGTACGTATTGAACCGCTTGATATTTTCTATACCCATGTTAAGCCGGAAGACGTGCCTGAAATCGTTGAGACCACTCTCATCAATGGACAACCGGTAGAGCGCTTGCTTTATCATGATCCCAACACCGGCAAAGCGTCCAGAAATGAAGAGGGCGTGCCATTTTATCAGAAACAGGTACGTGTATCACTTGAAAATTGCGGTAAGATTAATCCCGAAAGCATTCGTGAGTATATTGCCCATAACGGTTATCAGGCCATTGCCAAAGCCGTTCTGGAAATGACTCCGGAAGACGTAATCAAGACCGTTCTGGATTCCGGGCTGCGCGGCCGTGGTGGCGGCGGCTTCCCGACCGGCAAGAAATGGCAGTTCGCCAGAGCCAATGAAAGCGACAAGAAGTATGTCGTCTGTAACGGTGACGAAGGTGACCCGGGTGCATTCATGGATCGTAGCGTACTCGAGGGCGACCCGCACCGTGTAATTGAAGGCATGATGCTGGCCGGTTACGCAATCGGAGCTGACGAAGGATATGCCTACGTCAGGGCTGAGTATCCGCTGGCAGTGTCACGTCTCCGCAAAGCTATTGAAGACGCCCGCAAGGAAGGACTGTTGGGCAAAAACATCTTTGGCACGAACTTTAGCTTTGACATCAATATCAAAGAAGGCGCCGGTGCTTTTGTCTGCGGCGAAGAGACCGCCCTGCTCGCTTCCATCGAAGGAAACCGCGGTATGCCGCATCCGCGTCCGCCCTATCCGGCCGTTAAAGGTTTGTGGGGAAAACCGACTGTAATCAATAACGTTGAAACATTGGCCAACCTGTGCCCGATCATGCTGAATGGTCCGGAATGGTTCCGTTCGTATGGTATGGGGAACAGCAGCGGCACGAAGACATTCGCGTTGGCCGGCCACGTAGTAAACACCGGACTGGTCGAAATCCCGATGGGCAGACCCCTGCGCGAAATCGTGTACGATATCGGCGGCGGTGTCCGTGAAGGTCATCGGTTTAAGGCCGTACAGATCGGCGGTCCGTCTGGAGGCTGTCTCTGTGAACAGCATTTGGATCTGCCGATGGAATACGATTCATTGAAGAGCGTTGGCGCGATGGTTGGATCCGGCGGTATGGTCGTCATGGATGAGACAACCTGTATGGTACGGATCGCTAAGTTCTTTATGGAGTTTGCTCAGAATGAATCCTGCGGTAAGTGTGTGCCTTGTCGTGAGGGAACGAAACAGATGCTGGCGTTGCTGACCAAGATTACCGACGGTCAGGGAACCATGGAAGACCTGGCGCTGCTGGAAGAACTGGCAGTAGCGGTTCAGGATGGCGCACTCTGTGGTCTGGGTAAAACTGCTCCCAACCCGGTGCTGACAACGTTGAAATACTTCAGGGATGAGTATCTGGCACACATTCAGCAGAAGCGTTGCCCGGCAGGCGAATGCCCGGCCTTGAAGTCCTACACCATTGATCCTGAGAAATGCAAAGGCTGTGGCTTGTGTCTCAAGAACTGCCCGGTCGGCGCCATCAGCGGCGAAAAAGCCAAGCCGCACGTTATTGACGGCGAGAAATGCATTAAGTGCGATACCTGTATTCAGAAATGCCGCTTTGGAGCGATCTATAAAGACTAATGAAGGAGGCGATCCAAATGGCCAAGATTTGGGTGGATAACAAAGAAGTAGAACTCAATGGTGAGCGGAATCTCTTGGAGGTTATCCGGAAAGCCGGGATCAACCTCCCCACCTTCTGCTACCATTCGGAATTGTCGATTTACGGGGCCTGCCGGATGTGTACTGTCGAAGTAGAAAAAATGGGACTGGTAGCAGCATGCTCCACTCCTCCAACCGATGGAATGGTCGTTCATACCAACACTGAGCGCACCCGCAGACTGCGCCGGATGGTCATAGAACTATTACTGGCGGATCATCATCGTGATTGCACAACCTGCGATAAGAATGGCTCCTGTAAATTGCAGGAATTGGCTTATCAGCTGGGCGTCCGCAAAGTAAGATTCCCCGAGAAGAGGGAATTGAAAGCGATTGACACCAGCAGCACTGGCCTGGTCCGCGACCCGAACAAGTGTATCCTGTGCGGCGACTGCGTACGGATGTGCAGCGAAGTCCAGGGTATCGGCGTGTTGACCTTTGCCAACCGCGGCAGCAAAACCGAAGTAACCCCCGCATTCAGTAGACCAATGGCGGAAGTCAACTGCGTAACTTGCGGACAATGCGTATCGGTTTGCCCGACTGGAGCCCTGACTGTTAAGTCCGAAAAAGATGCCGTTGTGAAGGCTTTGAACGACAAGACCAAGACCGTCATTGTCCAGGTAGCACCGGCAGTTCGCGTAGCCGTTGGTGAGGCTTTTGGTGAAAAACAGGGCGAAGCCGTTACCGGCAAGATCGTTGCTGCTTTACGGCGCATGGGCTTTGCCAAGGTCTTTGATACAGTAATTGCAGCGGACTTGACCGCTGTAGAGGAAACGACAGAGTTCCTCGATCGTCTCCAGAACAATCGTAATTTGCCGCAGTTTACCTCCTGCTGCCCCGGATGGATTAAGTACTGCGAACAGTTCCATCCTGAGCTTCTGGACAACTTGTCCAGCTGCAAGTCGCCGCAGCAGATGTTTGGTGCGGTTGCCAAACGGTTCTACGCTAAAGAAATTGGTGTTGAGCCGAAGGATTTGTTCCTTGTTTCGATAATGCCGTGTACTGCCAAGAAGTTCGAGGCTCAGCGCCCTGAGTTCACGGTGGATGGTGTTCGCGATGTCGACGCCGTACTTTCCACAGTCGAGCTAATCCAGATGATTCAAGAATCCGGACTGGTCTTTGAAGAACTGGAAGGCGAAGCCTTTGATGCTCCGCTCGGACTGGCCAGCGGCGCCGGCGTAATCTTCGGAGTAACCGGTGGTGTGGCGGAAGCTGCCCTAAGAACCGCAGCCGGAATTCTGGGCGGCGATGGTCCGCAACAGATCGACTTCCGTGAAGTACGCGGATTTGAAGGCATTAAAGAAGCTGTTGTGACAGTCGGCGGAGTTGAATTGAAGCTGGCAGTCGTAAGCGGTTTGGCAAACACCGAGAAACTGATCCAGGCGGTTAAAGACGGTAAAGCCGATTACCACCTGATCGAAGTCATGACTTGCCCGGGCGGCTGCGTTGGTGGCGGCGGACAACCGGTATCCACGGATGGAAATGCCCGTGTTGCCCGTGGTAAGAGCCTCTATGCGGTAGATAAGGAAATGCCGTTCCGTACACCGCTGGAAAACCTGGCAGTCAATCAAATGTACGATAAATGGCTTGAAAAGCCGGGTTCTCATATCAGCCACGAAGCGTTGCATACCACTTATGGTCCGAAACGGCGCATTTGCGGTTCGGATATTCAAATCGAGAAATCACCGCAGGCAGTCGTTGACGTATCGGTTTGCGTCGGTACCGGCTGTTATCTGAGAGGCGCCTATGAGGTTCTGGATAAGTTCACCGATTTGGCGGACGGCGAGAAATACGCCGGCCTGGTAAACCTCAAAGCAACGTTCTGTCTGGAGCATTGTGACAAAGGTGTTTCCATTAAAATTAATGATAAACTGATTACCGGAGTAAATAAAGATACAGCAGAGGAAATTTTCCACAAAGAAGTCGACCCATTGCTGAAATAAACAAGCGTAATTTGATTAGTCGGGTTATTGGCTGCGGCGAC
>JBMNNY010000168.1:0-4637 GCA_050942765.1 Bacillota bacterium
GCCTGGCAATCAGCCAGCTGGCACACAAGTATATAAGACTTCCGATCGGCTTCTTCTTAGTAAAGCGCAGGAGTCATTTGCACCTGGAAGCAAGCTGCTCAAAATTCCACTGACGCTTGAATTCAAAGCAGTTATGGGACAACCAGGCCAGCTGACATTGACTGATGATCAGGGAAATACAGTCAGCGCGACCGGTAATTTTTGCGCGCAAAAGGCTTTGAAACACCCGTTGACCGCTGAGCGCGTCAGAGAGCAGCTGACGCGTTTGGGAGCGACACCATACTACGTCCAGGGTTTTAAGGCAACGATTGATGGAGATCTGATGATCCCGGTCAGTGAGTTGAATAGTCTGCGTCACAAAGGGATCGCGGCTTTGGAAGCGGCGCGCCTGAATCGATGGACACAGGAAGGCCGCATACGAGCAAAACGCCTCGATGCGCCGCCAGGCGATGCGTCCTTCAGGCAGGATGCCGGTGCTTCTTTCAGGATGACTGCCACAAGTCCGGAGATGCAAAAATGTGTCCGGGAAAAGACATCCCTGTCTCTGGCGGTGAGTGTCGCCAGTTTCGCAGGACTGGAGGCTGCCTTAGAGGGCGGAGCCACGCGGGTATATTTTGGTGGCGAGTCTTATAGGCCGTTCGGAGATTGGTCGCTGGACAGCCTGAGGCAAGGCATACAGTCAGCCAGAAAGCAGGGAGTAAAGGCAGTCATATCCCTGCCGCGCATCGTAGCTCAGCGCGAAACGGAGGCTTTTGAGGAGAAGCTCAAGGACATTATTGATTGCGAACCGGATGGCTTTTTAATCAGGAATGTGGGGCAGGCGCATTTGTTGCGCCAATTATGGAAGGGACGCCTGTATGGCGATTATACTCTCAACGTCTTTAACGCTTATACTGCTGAAGCGCTGGAAGGATTCAGTGTCATTACCCTTTCGCCCGAACTGACCCTCTCGCAGATTAAGAAGATACTGACAGAAGGGCCAGTCGCAGAGTGGGAGTTGCCGGTGCAGGGTGCTATTCAGCTGATGGTATCAGAACATTGTCCCTTGGGGGCAAAAATAGGTGGCGGGGCCGGCCAGCGGGCGGATGGCTGCAGCATGCCATGTATGAAATGCAAAGGCATAACAGCAACAGCAGGACTGCGGGATCGCCTGGGATTGGTCTTTCCGATGCAAATGGATTCCCAATGCCGCATGCATCTTTTCAACTGTAAAGACCTAAACCTCGCTACGGATTTGGCGGCGTTGACAAAATTGGGTCTTTCAGTCAGAATAGAAGGGTTGGCGCATGATGCCGACTATATCGCCAAAACCACCCGCATCTATCACGAATTGCTGTTTAGGGCATCCGGAGAACAGCGACAGGGATATATGGAGACCGAATTTTCGGAAACTGAATCTGTAAAGACGCTGCTAAATGAGTTGGAGCATCTGAGCTTCCAGGGGACTACTAAAGGCCATCTGCATCGTGGCGTCTGATTGTGAGGTTAGGAAATGGAAGAACGCACTCTTAGAGTTTTAGAATATGGCAAAGTCCTGGAACTTTTAGCTGATAAAACGTCTTCTTCATTGGGCCGTGAATTAGCCGAGGGTTTGCAGCCAAGCGATGATCCTGTAATTATTAAGGAGATGCTCGGAGAAGTCAGCGAATGCCGGGCATTAAGGGAAATGGGCGATCAAATTCCGCTTGGTGGCATACATGATGTACGGGAAGCTGTGAAACGGGCAGATGCCGGCGGCATTTTGGTGGCTGAAGTCTTGATCCACATTTCGAGTACACTGCGGGCTAGTCGGCAGATTGCCGCCTTTTTTGCACAGCGCAAAGAACGCACACCGCTTTTGTCAGACTGGGCGCAGGGCATAGGCGATTTTCGCCAACTGGAACGCGCAATTGATGCCGCCATTGGACCAGGCGGCGAAGTCCAGGATTCCGCCAGTCCGGAGCTGGGAAGGATTCGCGCCCAGATCAGGACATATCAGAACAGACTCAAAGATAAACTGGATTCCATGGTGCGTTCATCTGAAATGCAGCGTTACCTGCAAGAAAATCTGGTCACCATGAGAAATGATCGCTATGTGCTCCCGGTAAAACAAGAATATAAGGCGATGGTACCTGGAATTGTTCATGATCAATCATCCAGCGGAGCGACGCTATTCATCGAACCAATGGCGGTTGTGGAACTGAACAACCAGTTGCGTCAACTCGATGCTGCCGAGCAAGAGGAAATCCGCCGCATTTTGGCGGAGCTGTCGGCTGCGGTTGGCAGCCGCGCACCGGAAATCAGAGCGACGATTTCAATCCTGGCGCATTTGGATTTTGTGAATGCCAAAGCCAAACTAGCGGAGGACATGCGTGCTGAAGAGCCTGAGATTGCCGATGGAGCGCAAATCACACTCGTGGGAGCGCGTCATCCCTTGCTGAAGGGTGCGGTTGTGCCTATTGATCTGGAGCTGGGACGCAGCTTTGACACGCTGGTTATTACTGGCCCCAATACCGGAGGCAAAACAGTCACATTGAAGACTGTAGGGCTCCTGACGCTGATGGCGCAGTCTGGATTACATGTCCCGGCCCGTACGGGAACCTCGCTAAGTGTCTTTAATCAGATTTATAGCGACATTGGTGATGAACAAAGCATTGAACAGAGTTTATCGACCTTTTCATCACATATGACTCATATAGTCGATATTCTTGCCAAGTCGGGCGGGTCGGATACACTGGTGCTTCTGGATGAACTGGGGGCTGGCACGGATCCGACCGAAGGTGCTGCCCTGGCAATGGCCATTCTGCAGCATCTGCATCAAAAAGGGGTTCGCACAGTCGCTACCACACATTATGCGGAGTTGAAGACTTTTGCCTATACCACGCCCGGACTGCAAAACGCTTCTGTTGAATTTGATGTGGAGACTTTGCGTCCGACCTACCGATTAATTCTGGGGACCCCTGGACGCAGCAACGCATTTGAAATTGCCAAGAGGCTCGGTCTTCCAGATGAATTGGTGGATCAAGCCCGCGGAATGCTTTCTTCCGAACATAATACCATGGAAGAGCTGATTGAGAATATCCATCAGGATGCGCGTATGGCCCGCGAGGACAGAATGAATGCCGATCGGCTTAAAATGGAATACAGCCGGTTGGTTGCGGTTATGGCGGAAAAAGAGCGGCGTCTGGAGAGTGAAAAAGAAGCCATTTTAAGACAGGCCCGCGAAAAAGCCCGACAAGTGATTGACCTTTCCCGCAAAGAAGTGGAGGAGCTTATCCGTCTTCTGAAGAGTGAGGCGGAAGAAAAGAGGCTGGATGAGGCGGCCAAAACTGCCCGTACAGCTTTGAACGAGCTGCGGGACAATATTGAGCGGGAACTGGGTGATCACGGAGACGCTGATGCAAAGAATAAACCCAAAGCTGTTCCCAAGGATCTCAAACCCGGTGAGAATGTCAGGGCAGTCAATCTGGGACGCGAAGGTATCGTTTTGAGCATAGATTATGACAATAATCAAGCACTGGTGCAGTTTGGAATTATGAAAGTCAATATTGCACTGGACGAAATCGAGCGCCTTGATCAAAAGAAGGATAAAGGCAAAGGCAGGGACAAGAGTGGCGGTGCTGAAAAGGCGCGCAGTTCATCGGCGGGAGGAACAAAGACCGCAGCGCTGGAAACAAGCAAAGCACTCAGTATTTCAACAGAACTGGATTTGCGCGGGCTGACAGCTGAAGAAGCGCTTCAGATTGTTGACAAATATCTGGACGATGCTTTGCTGGCTGGAATTCCGCGGGCTCGTATCATTCATGGTAAGGGAACCGGGGCGTTGCGGACTGCTGTGATTGCATATTTGCGGGAGCACTCCGCTGTTAAGTCCTTCAGGGCTGGCGAAACTGGCGAAGGCGGTTCCGGCGTAACGGTTGTTGAGTTTCAGTAAGGCAAAGGCCTAACGCCATGAAAAAAACGCGGGGATGGATGATCCGTCCCCGCGTTTCATTTTTCTGCGCCTTCTTGTACTGCGTCTTGTACTGTGCGCCTTGTATCGCGCACTTTGTATCGCACGCCTTGTGCTGCGTTTTGGCTCTTTAGTGTATATCGCAAAACTCAGTCGGTTCTTCGCCTTGAATGAACCTCTGCAGGATTACAGAGTCCACTGGACAGCTCGATTTGGCAAGCAAGCCCGAATGCGTACAAATCTTGACAGTGATCTCCTGAGGTCCGTGTACATCACAATAATCCCAGGGGCGAGTGGCGCTGCCGAGTAACTCTCGTCCGGTGGCACGATTAAAGTAACGTGTTTCGAGATCTTCTGGCGGACAGGAGTAGGTCGCCAGTTTGCCAGATTCCCTACAAATCGTGACGGTTTCAAATAGAGTATTGCCTCCCGGAGAATGCAGAGGACATTCTTCAGTCGGTTCGGTGCCCTGGATAAATGTTTCAATCTTGGTATTTGGGC
Source organism: Bacillota bacterium (assembly GCA_050942765.1). Taxonomy (GTDB): domain Bacteria; phylum Bacillota; class UBA4882; order UBA4882; family UBA4882; genus UBA4882. Next base: position 4,433 of record JBMNNY010000168.1, read on the forward strand.
AATTACTTGCCAGATAACCAGATTCAGTACAGATCTCGATACCGGAAACGACTCCCGAAGGTACCGGGAAGTCTGAAGCAGGCACGTTGCTAAGGGCGCTCCGCATAAAATTGCCCCAAATGCGAGCGGCTGTGCCGCTGCCTATTATAGTGCCATTGACACGCAACGGTTTATTCTGTGCATCATTGCCAAGCCAGACAACTGA
>JBMNNY010000009.1:0-27627 GCA_050942765.1 Bacillota bacterium
GTGTTTTCATTGGTCGTACCGGTTTTTCCGGCGGCTGGGCGACCGATATTGGCTGCCCGACCGGTTCCTCTTTCAATGACGCCACGCAGCAAGTCTGTCATCAGGTAGGCAGTCGGTTCTGACAATACAACGGATTTTTTGCTATGGTTGCGGTAGATTACACTTCCAGAGCTGTCGACAACTTCGAGTATGGCGATCGGTTCAACATAGATGCCTTGATTGGCCAGCGGAGTATATGCCGAAGCCAGTTCCAGAGGAGTGACGCCGTTGGTTAGTCCGCCAAGGGCCAAGGCTGCCACATTAAGGTCGTTTTTCTTGCCGGTGCTTACCAGACTGGTCAGCCCCATTTTTTGGGCGTATTTCATGATTGTCTGAGGACCAAGCTGATCAACCAGTTTAATGGCGACAATGTTCACTGAGTTTTCAATCGCTTCCCGGAGCGTGATCGGTCCGCGGAAAGTCCTGTCATAGTTTTGCGGCCGGTATTTTGAACCGTCTGCATTGTTAAACTCTAGTGGTTCGTCCACAACCATCATACTGGGAGTAAAGTGATTATCCAAAGCGGCTGTATATACAAATGGCTTCATAGTCGATCCTGGCTGACGGTGGGCTTTCACCGCGCGATTCAGCTGAGTATTGCCAAAATTGCGGCCGCCAATCATGGCCTTGATATGACCGGTATGCGGGTCAATGGCGACCAACGCGGCCTGGGGCTGTGCAATACCGTTGCTGTCAGGGCTGGCGGTAGGCAGTCCGTTCTTGAAAGCTTCTTCAGCCGCCTTCTGAATGTCCACATCCAGAGTGGTCTTTATCTTTAGTCCGCCAGTATAGATTTCAGTTTCACTGATGCCGTTTTTCAGCAGTTCTTGCACGATGTAATCAATAAAATAGGGCGCAACACGTCTGCTGGAAGTGTTTTCGGCAAAAACCACCGGCTGGGCTGCTGCTTCTTTGGCCTCTTCTGCCGTGATGTAGCCGACATCCTTCATGCTTTCCAGAACAATATTGCGGCGTTCGCGCGCCTTTTCGGGGTTATTCATATAAACAGAAGGTGCTTTTACTAATCCGGCAATCAATGCGGTTTCAGCCAGATCCAGTTCGTAGATGTCCTTGCCAAGATATGCGCGGGCGGCAGCCTGCACGCAATAGGCTTGCTTCCCCAAATAAATCTTGTTCAGGTATTTCTCAAAGATCTGGTCTTTGGTGTAGTATCTTTCAACAACAATGGCATAAATGGCTTCGCGGACTTTTCTGGCAATCGTACGCTCGTTGCTCAGATAAGTCTGTCTGATTAGCTGCTGCGTAATAGTGCTGGCTCCTTCTTTAAATCTGCCTACTTTTAAGTCGATCAACAAGGCGCGCATAATACCCAGCACATCGATTCCGCGATGCTCGTAGAATTTGCGGTCTTCGGTTGCCAGAAAGGCTTCCTTCATTTTTTGAGGGACCTTGTCCAGCGTAATATAACTCCGGTTTTCCTCAAAAAGGTTTGTGACCACTTTGTTATTGGCTCCGTAGACGACGGTGGAAAGCTTTTGCTCTTCCAAACGGCTGACATCGAGCGAACAGCCGGCAATTAAGCCAAATGTGAAGCCAATCAGTATCAGCAAAAGGATCAGAGTGCTAAATCCGATTAGTAATCCGCTTCGCCATTTTTTCCAAGTATTATTAGGCATAATGAGCCTCCTTCCGCCTCACTGAACATTATAGCACAGCATCGTCGCTGAATTAGAGAAATATACGTGTAATCGGAGTAACATATTTCTTTTTTGGCACCAATTTTCCTGCCTCTCATGAAACCGGAGCCATATCAATATATTGTACTAAATATCTTACTAGAAACTGGCGGAGGTTTTGATGCAAATGGGGCGTTTCAGGATATCCAACCGCCTGGTGAACCGCCGCCGTGGCTGGGGTCGGAACCGGGGGATTTCCAAAGGAGCCTTGTTCTTAATCACAGTAATAATTGTGGCGATACTGACATTGGTGATCGTAGACCGGCGTCTGCGGCCAACTCTGCTTCAGATTGCGGAAATGAGAGCTCAGGTTATCGCCACACGTGCCATTAATCAGGCGATCAGCGAAAAAATCGCTGGCAGTATCAGGTATGATGACCTTTTTACGATCAAGACCGACAGCCGGGGGAAAATTGTCATGTTGCAGCAGAATACGGCTGAGGTAAACCGACTGGCCTCCCAGGCTACAATTGCTGTCCAGGAAACACTTCGACAAATCAGTCAAGAGCGTATTGACATTCCTCTCGGCCAAATACTTGGCAGCCAACTGCTGGCTTCGTACGGGCCAATGATCACTGTTATGGTAGTACCGCTGGGGGCAGTTTCGACCAGAGTGATTGATCGCTTTGAGCATGAAGGCATCAATCAAACCAGGCATCGGATTTATCTGGAAATTACCGGACAGATCCGCATTGTGGTACCCCTGATCAGTTCGAACGTTAAAGTAGTTGCCGAAGTTCCTATAACTGATGCCACAGTGCTTGGGGAAGTACCACAAGTCTATTTAAATGCTGACAATCAAAAGAGCCCGTAATTCCACAATATGTGCGCAAAATAAATGAAAAGCCCTGCCGCCAATAAGGAAACAGGGCTTTATGGCGAATAGATCGGATCGCCGCTGAAGCAGGGCTGTTGTGCAAGCCGCAACGCCACAGGGTTGTTGCAGCGTAACGTAGCGCAACAGCACGTCCCGCAAGTTCAGTCAAATAGGACACTTACAGAAACACCATGATGGATTCGGCGAATGGCGTCTCCCAATAGCGGAGCGATCGAGAGCACCGTAATTTTATCAATTTTCTTTTGCGGTGGCAAAGCAATGGAATTAGTGATAACAACTTCGCGAATCGGTTCAGCTTGCAGCCTTTCGATGGCTGGATCGGAAAAAACGCCATGCGTTGCCAAAATATGAATCTCGGGCTTAGCTCCGCGATCCAGTAAGGCTTTCATAACCTGCATCAGGCTTCCGCCGGTATCAATAATGTCTTCAATAATGATGGGGGTTTTGTCTTTTACTTCGCCGATGAAAGTGGTCATTTCAGCCACATTGTGAGCTGTCCGGCGCTTATACATGACACCGATTGGCAGATCCAGTCTGGTAGCCAGTTTTTCAGCCTTTTTGACTCCGCCGGCATCTGCGGAAATGACAACCGGATTACTAATTTTTTGCTGAGAGCAGTAGTGTGCCAGCATTGGCAGGGCGGTCAGATGGTCGACCGGAATGTTAAAGAATCCCTGAATGGCCGGCGCATGAAGATCCAAAGTGATAATGCGGTCGGCACCGGTGGCGGTAAGTATATCTGCTACCATACGAGCAGTAATAGGCTCGCGCGGGGCATCCTTTTTCTCCTGACGGGCATATCCATAATAGGGAATTACGGCTGTGATGCGACCTGCTGAAGCTCTCCTGGCAGCATCGATCATGATTAATAATTCCATGATGTTCTCGTTAACAGGGTATGAAAGCGGCTGTAGAATAAATACGTCTACACCACGAATGCTTTCTTCGTATTTGACATAGATCTCTCCGCAAGCAAAACGGGAAATCATGACTTCACCAAGCGCAATACCTAGAAAATCAGCAATTTCCTGACCCAGTTGAGGGTTAGCGGTACCCGTAAATAACTTCATCTTAGTAAACTGACTCAATTCAGGAACCTCCTCCGGATGTTCAAAGACCAATAGTTGATTATAAAGCCGTTGGTTTCCTTCAGGGCAAACTGAAAAGTGCCATTTCTGTATATCTGTATATAGGTTTCTGTGTTTAGAAGATTAGAACTGTAGTTTTGTGCAATAGAGAAACCCAAGATCGCTCTTGGGTTTCCAGCTTATACTGTACGGGTGACTTTGCCTGAGCGCAGGCAACGTGTACATACTTTGATGCGTTTAGGAGAGCCATCAACAAGAGCTTTCAGTTGATGCAAATTTGGCTTCCAGAGACGATGGGTTTTATTTTCGGCGTGACTTACATTATTTCCGCTCATACGGCTCTTACCGCAAATATCACAACGATATGCCAATCTTGGCACCTCCTTTTGTGGCAAGCCCAATTAAAGTCCATAGCTATTTTAGCATAAAGCGATCTTAAGGGCAAGCAGACGTTGACAAGCCAAAGCATTCTTTTTTTGACGAAAACGAAATAATTTGTCTAGCTGGGATTTTGACATGATGACAGTTTCAGAGTAAAATAAAACGAAACTGCCATTCGTAACTGGCAGGACGCGACTCATAAAAATGTAATATTATGGGAAAATTTTTTGAAGGAAAAGCAGTTTGATTATCGAATAATGTTACGGCCTATCTCTTGTCTATGGCAAACACCCGCGTTTTTTCAGACATTGCTTATTGGAGACTTGCTAAAGGAGTGAAGTAAGTGGACAAAGAGACTCGCCTGCAAGCGCTGGGCTTGGCACCCGCGCTTGGGGGAATTTTTATTTCCTCAGAAGCTATTGCAATGATTGCTGGAATTGCCGCTATGGAGTGTTACGGAATTGTCGGTATGTCTTCCCGCACATTGCAGGATGGAATAGCTGAATTGCTCGGGCGCGAGAATCTGACCAAAGGTATTGAAGTCGAGATCGATGGTGACAGTGTCATTATTGATCTCTATGTGATCTTGGAGTATGGCGTTAAGATCAACGAAGTCGCTCAGAATGTAATCAGTCGTGTTAAATATACAATAGAAACGCAATTAGGGCTCAAGGCGGATCGCGTCAATGTAAATGTCCAGGGAGTCCGTATTGGAGTCAAAGCGACAACACGGTGAGGAGGGTCTCAGTTTTGAGAAACGAGCGCATTGACGGCCAGTCACTAAAGGAATTGTTGGCTGCCGGAACCGCTTTGCTCTATGAACGCAAAGATGTTGTGGATTCTCTGAATGTGTTTCCGGTCCCCGATGGAGACACAGGAACTAACATGTATCTTACTTTCGCGGCTGCGATTCGGGAGGTCGAAAAGCTTTCCGCTATTTCGATTAAGACCGTCGTTAACGCAGCCGCTTCTGGTGCGTTAATGGGCGCACGCGGAAACTCTGGCGTGATTATCTCCCAGATGTTTCGCGGTTTTGCAAAGGCGGTTGAAGAAGAGCGCGATCTGGGAACATATGAGATCGCAAAAGGACTTGAAGGAGCCAGTCGCGTGGCCTACCAGGCTGTGCGCAAACCTGTTGAAGGTACGATTCTGACGATCATCAGAGAAATGGCCAAAAAAGCGGCTGAATCTGCCCGTCAGGGAAAAGACCTGTATACTTTTGCTCAGGACGTGGTTCAGCATGCTGAAATGGTACTGCAGCGTACTCCGGATATGTTACCAACTCTTAAGGAAGCCGGTGTCGTAGACGCTGGCGGACAAGGACTTCTGTTTGTTACTCAGGGGGCAGTCGCACAATTGCTCGGCAAACCGATTGCCTCGACAGTGATTCCCGCGGTCATCTCAGAGAGGATCATCACTCCTGGTGATAATTTTACTTCCGAGGAAGAAATTACGTTCCACTATTGTACAGAATTTGTTGTTACCGGAGAAAAGATTGATGGCGATGCCATCCGTGCCGAAATAGAACCTTTGGGCGACTGTGTACTGATTGTCGGAGACGAACACACTACCAAAGTTCACGTTCATACCAATAACCCGGGACGCGTTTTGGAGTTCGTAGGTTCGTACGGCGATCTGCATGATATTTTTATCCATAACATGGTCGATCAGGCCCGTGAAAGACGCGAGTCCATGGAAAAGGCTGAACCGGCTGGCGCACGCAAGGAAATCGGTATTGTCGCCGTTGCCGTGGGAGATGGATTCGGCGAGATCTTTAAGGGCCTTGGAGTGGATGAGATCGTCGAAGGCGGTCAAACGATGAACCCCAGTACCGAAGATTTAGTGCATGCTGTAAAACGGGTTCATGCCAAGCAAGTTCTAATCCTTCCCAATAACGGAAATGTTATTATGAGTGCTAACCAGGTTAAAGAACTGGTTGATTTTCCGGTGGCAGTCGTACCTTCGAAATTCATTCCGCAGGGTATATCGGCACTGCTTGTATTTAACGAAGCCCAGTCGCTGGCAGAGAATTTGCGCGGTATGTCGAATGCCATCAAGAATGTCAGTACCATCGAGGTTACTTATGCAGTGCGTGCCACTCAGTATAACGGGTTCAAGATTGAGGAAGGCGACATTATCGGTCTCCAGAACGGCGAAATCATCACGACCGGTAAAGAACCGGACGATGTCATAATCGAAGCCCTCCAGAGCACCGTTACAGATGATTCTTCCCTGATTTCGGTATATTTCGGGGCAGATATTCAGCAAGAGAAGGCAGAAGCTTTGAAAGAAAAAATCGCCGCAGCTTTTCCGTCATGTGAAACTGAGGTTTATCGCGGAGGTCAACCACTGTACTATTACATCGCTTCCGTGGAATAGTTGCAACTGAGTAATCATGACTAGGTAATTGCGATTGGGTAATCACGATTAAAGCTGGCAACTCCGGGCATCGTGCGTGTCTGGGCGGTCGGAGGTTGTAGGTGTGCGCGTCATTGCAGGACGATATGGCGGGAGAAGACTCCAGGCGCCAATCGGCAGCCAGGTGCGGCCGACTTCTGACCGCGTAAAAGAAGCCATTTTCAACATTCTGGCAGGCAGGCTGGAAAATGCCATTGTGTTGGACATGTTTGCCGGTACCGGTAACCTGGGTATTGAAGCATTAAGCCGCGGAGCACAAAAGGTTGTTTTTATTGAGCAGAGTCAAAACAGCCTGAGGACGATACGTTCTAATCTGGCTTCTCTGGGAATCGCCGCCGAAGACTACCAGTTAATCGCCGGGGATGCCTTCAAAGCTATTGGACGCTTGCGAAGGCTCCCCGAAAGATTTGATCTGGTGTTTGTGGATCCGCCTTATGACAAAGGGTTTGCGGAAAAAGCTCTGTCGACTCTGGCAGAGGCTGATGTGATGCAAAGCGGCGGTCTGGTAATTGTCGAAACCGCTTCTCGTGAGACTGTCCCTCAAGCTCTGCACTTTGAACTACTACGCCAGTCTGTATATGGTGATACCACAGTATATTTCTTCGCCAAAGTTACCGCCGCCGCTGGGCCCGGCCAACGCTCTTAGTCTTGGCTTTCATTAAGCAAGTATAGGCAATGGTGCGTCGAAGGGGTGAACTAATGTGCGAATTGCGGTCTGCCCTGGTAGTTTCGACCCGATTACATATGGACATATTGATATTATTGAGCGTGGAACCGCCTTGTTTGACAGGATCATCGTGGCTGTCGCCGTTAACCCGGGAAAGGCGGCCTTTTTTTCCATGGAAGAGCGCGTGGAAATGATTAAGACTACTGTCAAACAGTACCCCAATGTCAGCGTAGCTTCTTTTGATGGCCTGATAACTGATTTTGCAGATCAAAACGGAGCAATTGCCATCATTCGGGGCTTGCGGGCGATGACTGATTTTGAATATGAGCTTCAGATGGCGCTGTTCAATAAACATTTGAAGCCGAATATTGAGACTGTATACTTGATGTCCCGCAACGAGTATTCCTACATAAGCTCCAGCGCTGTTAAGCAGCTCATTCATTTTGGGGCCGATGTATCAGCATTTGTTCCCCCATATATTGTCGAACAGATCAAGTCCAAGATTGCGCAACGTTCAGCCAATGGAGGCAAATAGCATGACACAGGGTATCTTAGGCCTGATTCAGCATATCGAGGATATTATTACCTCAGCTTCCCGGATGCCATTGCTCGGAAAGTCACTGGTAGACCCTGAGGAATTACTTGAGGTGCTTGAGAAAATACGCGTTGCTCTGCCTGACGAGGTTCATGAGGCGCAATGGGTGGTCAATGAAAAAGAACGGATCTTCGCGGAGGCAAATGAAGAAGCACGCAGAATTCGGCGCGAGGCTCAAGATTATGTGAACAGCCTGGTAGCCGATCATCGGCTGGTTCTGGAAGCAGAAAAGCAGGCGGCCTATATTATCAATGAGGCACAAAAAGAAGCTCAAAATATGGTGGCCGAGTCATCGCAATATGCTGATAGAATGCTCGGCCAGCTTGAGCAAAGTCTCCAACGGGCGATAGAGGTTGTACGCTCCAGCCGTCAGGAAATGGCGGCCACAGCACATCGCGACGAGGACTGACAGAAGATTGACAAGTAAGATTAGTACTGATATAATCTAATCGAACGTATGTTTGGATGAAGATGATTTTCGATGATAATAATTTCCTTGTAGCGCCTGTGTTTAGGTGCAAGGCGCTCCGGGATTGGGAGGTTTGCGGATGAGTGTCACAGAAAAGCAAAAAGCTCTTGAAATGGCTTTGACACAGATTGAGAAGCAATTTGGCAAAGGTTCCATCATGAAGCTTGGCGAAACTGGTGATGTTGTTATCGATGTCATTCCAACCGGTGCGCTTTCCATAGATATTGCCCTCGGAGTGGGCGGCGTACCGCGCGGCAGAATTGTTGAGCTTTATGGTCCGGAATCTTCCGGTAAAACAACGGTGGCTTTGCATATCGCAGCCGAAGCGCAAAAGGCTGGCGGTATTGCTGCTTATATTGATGTCGAGCATGCGCTGGATCCTTCTTATGCACAAAAGCTGGGTGTCGATATCGATAATCTGTTGATATCACAGCCGGATACCGGCGAACAAGCGTTGGAAATCGCCGAAGCACTTGTGCGCAGCGGAGCCGTGGATGTAGTGGTGGTTGACTCGGTGGCGGCATTGGCGCCACGGGCGGAAATTGAGGGCGAGATGGGTGACGCTCATGTAGGTTTACAGGCACGCCTGATGTCTCAGGCGCTGCGTAAACTGACCGGCGCCGTCAGCAAATCACGCACCACCGCCATATTTATTAACCAAATCCGTGAGAAGATTGGGGTCATGTTTGGAAATCCGGAGGTTACGCCTGGCGGACGTGCTCTAAAGTTTTATGCCTCTGTACGCATGGAAGTTCGTAAAACCGAAACCTTAAAGCAGGGCAATGAACTGATCGGGATGCGCGTACGCTGCAAAGTAGTAAAGAATAAAGTTGCACCGCCATTTAAAGAAGGCGAATTTGACATAATCTATGGCGAAGGCATTTCCAAAGCCGGATGTATTTTGGATCAGGCAGTTGATCTTGATATTGTTAATAAGAGCGGTGCCTGGTATTCTTACAATGAGAACCGTATTGGCCAGGGACGCGATAATGCCCGCGATTACCTAAAACAGAATCCGGAACTCATGAAAGAGATTGAAGCCAAAGTTTTGGATAAACTAGGCGTAAAGCGCAGCGGTTCTGACAGCGGCAGTGGCAGCGGCACCGGTGCTGGTGCTGATGCCAAGACCAAGCAGACCAAAAAGGATTCTGAGCTAGAAGCTGGCGCTGGCGCAAGCACCAAGGCATCCAAAAAAACATCTTCGGTCGCCGACTAAAAGCATGACTGCTTTGCACTCTGCAGATTGAAAGGTGATGTTTGGCGTGCCTCGCAAGACTATGCGTGATGTTCACGAGGCGGCGCTGCGTCTGTTGAAAAACCGCAGCTACTCAGAATATGAGTTAACAAACCGCCTTTTGGCAGATGGCTATACTGAGGAAGAAACGCAGGCAACACTGGCTTCCCTAATCCGGGTGGGACTCGTTAATGATAATCAATATGCGCGAGATTTTATACAATTAAGGCTCTTACACAGACCTTGCGGCCGGGCGTTGCTAGCCGCTGAGTTGTGCGCTAAAGGGATTTCGTCGCAAACTGCCTGGGAAGCATTGGAGGAGCTTTATCCACGTAATCAGGAATCCGAATACGCCGAACAGGCAATTAAATCCCGCTTTGGCAAGCCAATTACCGGTAAAAAAGCCGCCACATTCCTGGCAAACCGCGGCTTTGATGAAGAGATTGTCTGGCGGTATTTAGAGGCGGTTACTTGACACCTCTAGTCTTTAACGGTACAATATGATATGGGAGAGAACCCTTGTCGAAGCCGAGTTGTTCTGCTCGGCTTTGTTGCTAAAAATGTATTTAATGTGATTAATATTGAACATTAAAGAATGGAGGTGGACAATGAACCTACTTTGGATTATTATACCTGTTCTTGCCGTGATCAGCGCTTCTTTCGGGTATATTGTGCGCCGCATGGTTGCTGAGCAAAAAATGCGGTCAGCTGAAGAAGCATCCCGAAAGATCCTTGAAGATACTAAGAAAGAAGCCGAAGCCCGCAAAAGGGAAGCGATTCTGGAAGCCAAGGAAGAGGCTCTTAAAGTCAAAAACGAAGTGGAGCGTGAAACACGAGAGCGCCGTGCTGAACTTCAGCGTTTGGAAAGACGCCTTTTACAGAAAGAAGAATCTCTTGACAAAAAGGTAGAGAGTCTCGAACACAAAGAGGAAAATTTGTCCCGTAAAGAAGCAGAACTTGAACGCATCAGAGAAGAGTTAGCTGCGAACCTTGAAAAACAGCGGCGGGAACTTGAAAGACTTTCCGGACTAAGTGCTGAGGAAGCCAGAGTCTTTCTGCTAAAGAATGTTGAAGATGAAATGCAGCATGAAATTGCCCAGAAAATAAAGGACATTGAAACTCAGGCAAAAGAAGAAGCCGACCGACGCGCCCGTGAGATCGTATCGCTCGCTATCCAGCGTTGTGCTGGTGATCATGTTGCAGAAGCCACAGTATCGGTGGTTGCTCTCCCCAATGATGAGATGAAAGGCCGCATAATCGGCCGTGAAGGTAGAAACATTAGAGCTCTGGAAACACTGACCGGCATCGATCTTATCATTGATGACACGCCGGAAGCTGTAATTTTATCAGGCTTTGATCCGGTGCGCCGTGAAGTTGCCAGAATATCCCTTGAGAAACTGATTTCTGATGGACGTATTCATCCGGCTCGTATCGAAGAAATGGTTGAAAAAGCCCAAAAAGAGGTTGAAACCACGATTCGTGACGAAGGTGAACGCGCCACTTTTGAAACTAGTGTTCACGGACTTCATCCCGAAGTCATCAAGCTCCTAGGCAGACTAAAATACCGCACCAGCTATGGTCAGAATGTATTGAAACATTCAATTGAAGTAGCCCACCTGGCTGGTATTATGGCTGCCGAATTAGGTGCGGATGTTGCGCTGGCAAAACGCGGAGGACTTTTGCACGATCTTGGCAAGGCCGTTGACCATGAAGTGGAGGGTCCGCATGTAACGATTGGTGCGGATTTGGCCAAAAAGTACAAAGAAAGTCCTCAGATTATCCATATAATTGCTGCCCATCATAATGATATCGAGCCACAGTCAATTGAAGCGGTACTTGTACAGGCAGCCGATGCAATTTCCGCTGCCCGTCCCGGTGCGCGGCGCGAGACTCTGGAAACTTATATCAAACGTCTTGAAAAATTGGAGCATTTGGCCGATTCGTTTGATGGCGTTGAGAAGGCTTACGCAATCCAAGCTGGCCGCGAAATTCGTGTCATGGTCAAACCAGACAAAATTGACGATCTTCAGGCAGTACGTGTGTCACGAGAAATTGCCAAAAAGATCGAAGAAGAACTCGAATATCCTGGGCAGATCAAAGTTACCATTATCAGAGAAACTCGCGTGGTCGATTATGCCAAGTAAAAACGAGGCACGCCTCTTTAAACAAAAATGCTAATGCAGATCTATAGGGAGGAGTACCATGTGCTCCTCTCCTTTGTTTTGAAATTGCAGGAGAACGAAACATTTTCACGAAAGGAATGCCATAGAAGCAGCATTTGTGATATCAAAAAATGGAATGGAGGGTCGAAAATGAGCAAAGGTATACCATGGCAAGACGGAGAATCGTTGACGTTAAATAACAGTACCAGTACCAGTCTGATTGTCTCACTTTTGGTCAGATATCCGGAACTGGCAAGTGTTACTTTCGACCCGGAGTCCAAGGATTTGCATCTCGTGTTTGTATTGTCCCAGCCATTGGAAAAAGAAGCTTTTGAAGAGTTTCAAAGAAAAACCGATTTAAGTCTGGGAATTTTCTTCGAGCTGTCTGGACGTGAACAGGGCAAGATTGACATTAGTTACCTGAATCATGAGAAGAATGCTTTTATCGAAATCCGATGCGATGTTCAAACACTGTCGCAAGAGGAAATCGCTTTATTACATGATCTTGTCGTGGCAGAGTTTGGCGAGCGCTTAGTCAGCGAACAAGAAGACAATCTGGGCGAGGAAGAACTCGAAGTTCATGAAGCAATTATTGAGAACATGCTAGAGGATCTCAAGGAATCCTCACGCCCGGATAAAACTTTAATAGGGTTTCGTGAAGAAGGACGGGTTTTGGTTTTTAACAGCAATCCATGGCATAATAAGAACTGATTATTGATTCAAAAAGCTGTCTTGGAAGAGGCAGCTTTATTTAAACTGGGAGGTATCCTATGCGTCTCTTGTTCATTGGAGACATTGTCGGGCGTCCGGGAAGAAGAGCGGTAGCCGCCCTAATGCCGGAACTCAAGCGCCAGTATCGTCCGGACGTGATTGTGGCCAATGGTGAAAATGCCGCCGGGGGATTCGGGCTGACCATGGGGGCTGCTGAAGAGTTGCTATCGTGTGGTATTGAACTGATTACGATGGGAAACCATACATGGGATAATAAAGAGATTTTTACAGTCTTAACGGAGCACTCTGAAGTGATCAGACCTGCTAATTACCCGCCGGGTGCTCCGGGTAATGGATTTGGGATTATCAGAGTTGGCGGCGGCGGCACATCCGGGGCGAAAATCGCCGTGATTAATCTTAATGGCAGAGTCTTTATGGATCAAGCCGATGATCCGTTCCGCGCCTTTGACGAAATTTACGACGAGATCCGCGCCAGCGTTAGCGCTGTGTTTGTGGACTTTCATGCTGAAGCTACGTCTGAGAAGGTGGCTTTTGGCTGGTTTGCTGATGGAAGGGCTACCGGGGTATTTGGAACTCACACGCATGTACCGACTGCGGATGAAAGAATTCTCCCGATGGGTACCGCATATATTACTGATGTGGGGATGACCGGGCCACTTAATTCTGTTCTCGGAATAGATACGAGTATTATTATACGTCGTTTTCGCAGTCAGCTGCCGGAGCGATTCGAAATTGCCAAAGGACCGGTTAGCCTCAACAGCATAATTGTCGACTTTGATGAGCTTACTGGTAAGGCTTTGGCTATCGAACGAGTTTCTGTAATTTTCGAAAACTAAGATGATTTATTGTCGCAAAAAAGGAATTTTTCCGCCGAAGTTAAATACATAAATGGGGAGGACAAAAGGGGAGGTATGACCGTGGATGTACTAAAGGTTTCCGCTAAATCTAATCCAAACTCCGTAGCTGGAGCATTAGCAGGAGTATTGCGAGAACGCGGCGGCGCTGAAATCCAGGCCATTGGGGCGGGAGCGCTAAACCAGGCTGTCAAAGCTGTGGCTATCGCCCGTGGATTTGTCGCTCCCAGTGGTGTGGATTTAATCTGCATTCCGGCCTTTACCGATATTCAAATTGACGGTGAAGAGCGGACCGCCATTAAGCTGATTGTAGAACCGCGCTAATTAGCATTACTTTCGTGTTACCAATGGGGTTGTTACGTACTCCTTATTTAAGTATGTCTGCCGATCGAAAAACGATCGGCATTTTGTGTGTTCGTATTTTCAGCTCATCTATCGAGAAATAATCCCGGTTGTAGTCAGTGGCACTCAGTAGAAGGGGAGGTCAATTTCAATGACAGATTTTCACGCAACAGAATTACAGACCAAATCCATCGTGACCGATGCGCATGTTGACACTCTGGATTTGCTAATACGCACCGGAAAGAAAATGTCTGACAGTGAAACAGAAGGCCATGTGTGTAAGGGGTTTTTAAAGAAAGGCGGCGTCAACTTACTGGTTACGGCCATGTTTACAGATCCGGTTGTCCGTCCGGCAGGCACCATGCACCGCACCCTGAAATTGGCGGATCTGTTCTGGCAGATCTGTGAAGATCCGGACTTTTTTCCTGTACTGCGCCGCTCCGATCTGGACCGGCTGGGCGGCGGCGGACCGATCGGCCTGATGCTGTCGATTGAGGGTGGCGAGGCGCTATGTGGCGATCTGGCAATGCTACGACTATACCATCGCCTGGGAGTCAGGTTGATGACTCTGACCTGGAACTATCGTAACGAACTGGCGGATGGCATCGGGGAAAAATCAGCGCAAGGCGGATTAACCGATTTCGGGCGCAAAGTCGTCGAGGCTATGAATCAGCTTGGTATGATAGTTGACGTATCGCACTTATCAGAAAGGGGATTCTGGGATGTGCTCGAATATTCCAAAGTTCCGCCGATCTGTACCCATTCCAATTCCAAAAAACTATGTCCCCATCCCCGTAATCTAAGTGATGAGCAAGCTGTGGCCCTTGCTAATAGGGGCGGCGTAATCGGGCTTACTTTTTGCCCTGCTTTTATAGCCCAAGATGAATTGGTCACTCTGGAACAATTTCTTGACCATGTCGATCATTTTGCAGGACTGATCGGAGCGCACCATCTATGTATCGGTTCGGATTTCGACGGGATTACTAGCACACCTGATGTACTGACTGACATCAGCTGCCTGCCGCTGGTTACTGAAGGCTTGTTGCGCAGAGGCTATTCTGATGAAACGGTTGGCGGGATTATCGGCGGCAATTTCGTGCGCATACTCCGGCAACAGCTCCCTGAGTAATACTTCCGGGACGAAGATGAAATAGATAGTTAACGGAATCCATTACTATTATTTGGCAGATCCTGCTCCAATATCTGGCGGAGTCTGCACCAATTGCCTGAAGGGAACCTGGTGCCCAGGTCGAAAACATATGCGAACAATACAGTAATGCGGCAGCAATGCGACTGCGCGAAAATGCAGCCAACCACACAGTCAGGCAGAAACACAACCAATCGTAGCAATTTATGAAACACAAGACTTACTACACATCGCAGGAGGAATGGCAGCAATGAATTTTCGTGGCAAGAAAACTATTATCCGTCCAATTAAACCAGAAGATTTGCAGCATATTCTTACATGGAATAACGACTCTGAGGTTCAAGAGTTCCTGGGCGGTGATTCCGCCTGTACTCTGGAAAAGTGTCGGGAATGGTATAATCAGGGCTTATCAGATCGTCATGCCAAACACTACCTCATTTGCAGCGAAGCAGGCATCCCTTTGGGCGATTTGGAGCTGGTCAATATTTCATGGCGCAGCGGTGATGCGGAGCTGAGAATTCGGATCGGCGAAAAAGCGTACTGGAATCACGGTTACGGTACCGACAGTCTTCAGGCGCTTTTACGGCATGCTTTTTGTGATATGGGTCTTAATCGCATTTACCTACGCGTCTATTGCCATAACACCAGAGCAATTCATGTCTATGAAAAGTGCGGTTTTAAGAGGGAAGGTATACTGAAAAACAAAAAGGCGCGTGACGGGTTTCAGGACATTGTTTTGATGCGTATTTTCCGGGATGAATATATATGCCATGTGAGGCGGAGCGCTTAGCTCCGCCCTTTTTAATTAATCCTTTTATGTCTGCTTTTATACTTAGCTACAGAGGAATTTTGGTAATAAAAATAGAATTAAGTAAATCTAACCAACTCAGGCTAAGGAGGGATTTTGTTGCAGAAAATCCGAGTGCTTATTGCAGACAACAATCGTGATCTGTGTGCAGCATTGGCGGAACACATTGAATTGCAACAAGACATGGAACTGGCCGGGGTGGCCTATGACGGGTTGGAGGCCCTAGAAAAAATTCGAGAATCGCATCCGGATGTTATCATCCTTGACATTACAATGCCTTATTTGGATGGGATCGGGGTACTGGAGCAAATGCCAACGTTTGAGGATGGCACCTATCCAAGAGTGATTGTACTGACAGCCTTTGAACAGGAAAACATGATTCAAAGGCTTATCAGTCTAGGTGCCGATTATTACATGGTAAAGCCATTTGATATGAATACTCTGTTTGAACGTCTGCGTCAATTTTCTCGCAAATCTCAATCGGCGCTGCCTCAGTCGCGCGAACACTCTGCTGAATATATCAGTGCGCCAAAGGCGGCACGGTCGAAATCCGGATCAAGTCCCACAGATATTGAACTTGAAATTACCAGAGTTTTTCACGAAATGGGAATCCCAGCCCATTTTAGAGGCTATGTCTATCTGCGCGAAGCAATATTGATGTCAGTACATGACGTCGAATTGCTGGGCAATATTACCAAGAACCTTTATCCAAAAATTGCCGAAAAGTATAAATCAACTCCCAGCGGTGTTGAGTCTGCTATCAGGCATACCATTGAAGTGGTATGGCAAAGGGGTAATATTGACTACATTTGTGACTTCTTCGGCTATAGTGATGGCTGTAAGTCACGTTTCCCAACCACTGCCTCATTCATCGCCAAAGTCACTGACAAGATCAGACTTGAAACAAGGGTTGTTTCGTAATTCTGCCTCCGGTACATAATAGTAATGAATCTCCGGTTTCCGGATAAGCGGGTGTTCGATGTGCAGGGACCTTCATATGATTTGACTGGTTTTTCTCTTCCTGAATTACAGCGTATTGCAGAGCAGCTTGGTGAAAAGACATATCGCGCCCGGCAGATTTTTCGATGGCTCTATCAAAAAAAGGTAACTTCAATAGACGAAATGACAGACCTTAGTCTTGCTTTCCGTCAGAAACTAAGCGCCGGCGGTTATTACGTCGGCGCTTTGAAAATGCTGCAAGAACAGATATCCGCCAGAGACGACACCAGAAAGTATCTTTTTGAATTGGCTGATGGTAATACTATTGAAAGTGTCTTGCTGGCGGAGGATTCACGAAACACATTATGTTTTTCAACACAGGCCGGCTGTGCCATGGGATGCGCCTTTTGCGCCACCGGGCAGAGCGGTTTTGCGCGCAATTTGTGCGCCGGAGAGATTATTGGCCAAGCGCTGGGTGTAATGCGCCGCGTTACTGGCAGACGCCTCACAAACGCAGTCGCTATGGGGCAGGGTGAACCATTGGCGAATTATGATGAGACGATCAAAGCTCTGCGAATCTTAAACTCTCCGGATGGTTTTGCTATTGGTGCCCGTCATTTGACTCTGTCAACATGCGGCTTGGTAGAAGGCATTCGTCGTTTGTCCAAAGAGCCGGAACAGTTTGGCCTGGCTGTCTCATTACATTCCGCTATTGATGCCAAACGCGCCCAGTTGATGCCAAAGGCTGCCAAGACCAGTCTGGCAGTGCTGAAGGCCGCCTGTGTGGAATACACCAATATTACCGGGCGGCGTGTAACACTGGAATATACCTTAATTGCGGGCGAGAATGACGATGACGTAGATTTGCACGCACTAATCCAGTTTTGCCGGGGATGGCTTTGTCATGTCAATCTAATTCCGTTAAATCCGGTTGCCACGCTTAAGTATGATCGGTCTGCTCCGGGACGGGTCATGAAGTTCGGCAAAGAACTGGAGCAAGCCGGCATTGCCGTAAGTATTCGTAGGGAAAAAGGAGCGGATTTGGACGCTGCTTGTGGACAGCTCCGGCAAAGGCAGGTGCATCGCCCATGAGTCTCCTTGATCGTATTGAGAATTTACTTAATCGTTTTTTTGCGCTATTGTTCAAACGTGAAAATGCCCCTGATGACCGCGAACGCGGATCAACTGATGAAGCGAACATGGCAGACACGAAACCCTATCGCAAATTGAACCTTGATGCGGTTAAAGAAGAATCGACAACCAGAGTGTATTGCCGGATACCTGATCCGGAGACCACGATCACAAGGGAGTTCCTGTCTGTTTCCGAACGTCCGTTGGTGCGCTTTGAGGTTATTCAGGGAAGAGATAAAGAAGCCGCTTTTGAGTTTGGTGAATCCCAGGGCATAATTGGACGCAGCAGCGGTTCCATGATTGAACTAAGTGATCCCAATGTCTCCAGAAAACATGCCCGTCTGGATATTAAGAAAACACAAACTGTGATTTATGATAACGCCAGTACCAATGGAACTAAAGTAAACGGACGCCGTATTACAAAACAGGTCCTGCGTAGCGGCGATGTGATTTCCATGGGACAGACCATGCTGCGTTTCACGGTGATTCGTCGGGATAAAACCGGGAGAGGCGCGGGTGCGGGCACTGGCACTGGCTCTAGAACAGGTGCGGGCACTGGCTCCAAAGTCAACACCAACTCGCAGAAAAGGAAAGGCAGGCGCTGATTTTGCTGCAAATTATTCTGTTTTTTGGCCGCCTGTTGTTTTTGGCATTGGCATTTTACTTTTTGTATTTTATCGTCAAGAAGACCTTGATTTGTGTTAATATTCCATCAGAAATCGGGGAGCAAAAAAGCCAGCTTTGCTTAATAACCGATCCGGGAGAGACGGAGATTTTGACCACTGATGGAACGAAGTTAGCAGTTGGAGATGCACTCGAATTGCCTTCTCCAATCCGGATTGGCAGGCAGGAGAGCAACGCCGTAATCATTAAGAACAGCTTTGTTTCTGCACACCATGCCATAATCGAAAGTGATCACACAACATGGTGGCTGAGAGATCTCAAGAGCAAAAACGGTACACGCCATAACGGTCGACCGGTAAAGGATCGTGTCCAACTGGAACCTAATGATTACATTGAAATTGCCGGAGTCGAGTTCTCGTGGAGGAGGTGACCGCACTATGCAGGTAGGGTTTTGTACAGAGGTTGGGAATGTGCGCCAGCAGAATCAGGATAGCTGCGGTTATGCCGGAGGCCTGTTTGTGGTGGCTGACGGAATGGGCGGAGCACAAGCCGGAGAAATTGCCAGTGCCATTGCCGTTCAGAAACTAATGTCGCTTGCAGATGTTAACGAAGGGTACCCCGGTGTTTTGGCTGATGCGATCGGAGAAGCAAATGCCGCCGTATTCAATATGGCCTCTGCAGACGACAATTACCGTGGTATGGGAACCACAATTGCACTGATTAAAGTTATAAAAGGTATGGTCTATTTTGCGCATATTGGTGATAGCCGCATTTATCTGAAACGAGACTCACAATTAACTGCTCTGACGGTTGATCATTCGGTTGCTGCCGAGTTGCTTAGAAACGGTGGTATTACTGAAGAAGAAGCACTGCATCATCCTCAAAGGCACTTTCTTACGCGTGCTTTAGGAACCGATGCGGTCGTACAACCCGAAATTGGCGAGATTGCTGCGCAGCCAGGAGATCTGTTTTTGCTGTGTACTGATGGATTGTCAGGAGTAGTAGGAAATGATACGGTTAACCGTATTTTAGAAGAAGACAAAGATGTACAAAGTATGGCGACCGAGTTGGTGAAGGCTGCCTGTGAAGCGGGTGGGCCTGATAACATTTCCGTAATTTTAGTCAGGATTACGGAGGCGGATTTATGAAATCAGTCAACAAGATGCAGTTACTGTTGCTGGCCTTGTTCACATTAGGTCTATTTCTTGCCTTTGTGGCAGTGGGAAATGAGAAGTTGCTGTTAACCCTGGTTTTTGGGGTTACGTATGTAGTGCTGGTAACAGTTACCTTCTTGATCGGCCGGAAGTTTAGGCTCTTTCCGGAACCAATTCTGTTTATTGTTCCTGCTTTTCTTTCAGGATTAGGACTGATTGAGTTATATGCCCTGCAAATGAAGCAAATTAAAGGTATTTACGATGATGTTGCTTTTCGGCAAATGGCATGGTTGGCGGTTAGTATGGCGACAGTGCTGGTAGTCTCGGCACTGATCCGTAAGTTTAATTATGAAAAACTGGCGCGTTATAAATATATTTGGGCGATTTTAAGCATGTTGCTGCTGGGGTTAACCATTCCATTTGGCAAAAGTTTTGGAGGGGCCCGCTCTTGGCTGTCCTTTGGAGCATTTTCGATTCAACCTTCCGAGTTTGTGAAGATTTTCATCGTATTGTTCCTGGCCGGTTATCTTTCGGAATATGGGCAGTATCTCAGAGATGCGCATCCAAAATGGTGGATTAGGCCTTTTAAAGCCCTATGGTATTTGGGACCGCTATTATTTGTCTGGAGCTTGGCCTTACTGTTGTTGGTGTTCCAGCGTGATCTGGGTACTGCAGTTTTGTACTTTGGAGTTTTTCTGGCCTTAATTTATCTGGTCAGCGGAAGAATCAGTTATGTTTTTGCGGGAGGATTTGTGGCTGCCGGTGGCGGGATCATCTCCTTAGTTGCGTTTGAACATGTACGGATGCGCGTCAGGATCTGGCTCAATCCTTGGAATGATGTTACCGGGGCAGGCTATCAGGTCGTGCAATCGTTGTTTGCACTTGGGTCCGGGGGTATTCTGGGAGTGGGACTGGGTGCCGGTCGGCCGGAGATTATTCCTTCCGTACACAATGACTTCATTATTGCAGCTATAGCGGAAGAACTTGGCCTGATGGGCAGTCTGCTGGTGCTGGCCATGTTTCTGGTGCTTTGCGGCCGGGGACTTTACGTTGCCAAACGAACTGGAACAGTGTTTGGTTTTCTTCTGGGGTCGGGTCTTTCATTGCTGATGGCCTGGCAAGTGATTGTCATTGTGGGAGGAGTAGTCCGTTTATTTCCGCTCACCGGTGTAAATCTTCCGTTCATAAGTTATGGCGGCAGTTCATTGATGAGCAGCTATGCTACGATTGGATTGCTTCAGGGAATGGCTGGTGTTAACAACTATTATGATGGATAAACAGCTTAAGAAGCTATTTTACTTCACAATCATATTATTTGCCGCTCTGGCGGTGCTGTTAACCTGGTACCAATTTTTCCGTGCGGAGGAGCTATGGGCGCATCCGAACAATCCTCGACGGGCAAGTTTGGGCAAGTCGGTACTTCGGGGAGGATTTTATGATCGAACCGGAGAACCTTTAACTGTTTACACAAAAGATGGGACAGGCATCGGACGCAGCTATGTCCTAAACTCACTGGCACATGTCATTGGATATGCCGATGCCCGTTATGGCACAGCTGCCCTGGAAAGCGTATTTGATTCGGAGCTGAGTGGCGCACTTACTGCCATTGAACTGGAAAATACTCTGGGGGCTGCTATCGGACGCAGCATGGCAGGAGCGGACGTAACTCTGACGATTGACCGCAGGATTCAGGAGGTTGCTGTAGCTGCCCTGGCAGGCAGACGTGGCGCAGTGGTCGCCATTGATCCATTAACAGGCGATATTCTGGCGATGGTTAGCAATCCGGGATTTAATCCTAACAACATCAGCAAAGATTGGTTCTGGATTTCCAAGGATCAACGGCAACCTCTAATTAATCGGGCTATATCCGGACTCTATCCGCCAGGTTCGACTTTTAAGCCTCTGATTGCACTGGCATCACCGGATCTCTGGAATGGAACTACAATCCATTGTGGCGGAAAGACAATGGTGGGCGGGAGGCAAATTTCGGAACCCCGCATGACAGCTCATGGTGAGGTTGATCTGAATACCGCCATGGCTGTCTCATGTAATGTGGCGTTTGTAGAATGGGGGTTAAAGGCCGGATGGTCTGACGTTCGGGAAGTTTGCCGCCGTTTTGGCATTGGAGAAGTGCCGCCTTTTATATTGCCTCTGGAACGGTCGCGGCTGCCCTCAGGCAAAATTTCAGAGGTGGAGCTGGCTGAAACCTCAATTGGACAGGGACGGTTGCAGCTCACTCCGCTTTCGATGGCACTGGCGATGTGCGGCATTGCCAACGAGGGAATAATTATGGCTCCCAGACTTGTCAAAAAGGTTTCGTCCCGTATGGGCCTATACGAAGTTAATTATCCAGAAGTAGTCTGGCATCGGGCCGCCAGCGCTGATTTATGCCAGCAAATAACCTCGGCCATGCAAAGCGTGATCGAGTGGGGGACCGGACAACGGGCAGCTATTCCGGGAGTACAAGTGGCTGGCAAGACAGGATCTGCTGAGAATCCGCATGGAATTTCCCATGCCTGGTTTGTGGGGTTCGCTCCTGCGGAAGCACCGCGTGCAGTAGTAGCAGTAATTGTTGAAAACGCAGGATCCGGGGGCGTCGTAGCGGCTCCCATTGCCAAAGAAGTATTGCAGGCTGCATTAGCCAGGAGGTGAGGAACAATGATCGGCTCCATTCTTGGTAATCGTTATCGTATAATTGAATTAGTCGGTGAAGGCGGCATGGCACTAGTTTATAGGGCAGAATGTTCCTTGCTGAACCGCGAGGTGGCAGTAAAGGTCCTTCGACCTCAATATGCCAGCGACGCCGAATTTGTAGAACGTTTCCGCCGGGAAGCTCAGGCTGCGGCGAGCCTTTCGCATCCCAACGTGGTGAATATTTACGATGTCGGTCAAGAAGGCGATATTCATTATATTGTCATGGAATATGTGCGGGGCGAGAATTTGAAGGATATTATCAGGAAAAATGCTCCTTTACCGATTCACCAGGCGTTGGATATTTCAAGGCAGATTGCCGAGGCACTTTATCATGCGCATCAAAATAATATTGTCCATCGGGATATTAAGCCTCAGAACATTTTGCTCACGCGCGACGGTCGCGTTAAAGTAACCGACTTTGGAATTGCCAAGGCTATCAGCGGCAGCTCTGTTACTCAGACGGGTGTTGTCATGGGTTCAGTACAATATTTTTCTCCTGAACAAGCCCGGGGGATCCCGGCAGGCCATGTTTCTGACATTTATGCGCTGGGCTGTGTAATGTACGAGCTGCTCACCGGTTCGGTGCCATTTAAGGGCGACAGTCCAATAGCAGTGGCTTTGAAACATATTCAGGATAATCCTGTGCCACCACGGCAGATCCGTCCTGGCATTCCAATTGCCGTGGAAGCCATTGTCATGAAAGCGCTGGAGAAAAACAAGGAACGACGTTACCAATCTGCTCTTGATATGGTTAATGATATTCGCAAAGCAGAAGGTCAAAACCCGACCACTCAGGTCGATGATTTGGAGGCAACGAGAATCCTGAACGAAGTAAAAGTACCGAAGAGCAAACGTAAGTTTCCCTGGCTGATTGCAGGTCTTCTGGCGGCAATATTACCAGTAATCGGTTTTTTAATTTATCTGTTATTGCCACAGAGCGGGCCAACCGTAAAGGTTCCTGATGTATCCGGATATACTGTCAGTCAGGCCAGAGAAATTCTGGAGCGCAATGAGCTGCGGTTGAACGTGATCTCGGAAGATTTTAGCGAAGTTGAAGCAGGTCTTATCTTTTTCCAGGATAAACGGGCCGATTCTTCAGTACGTCGTAACACAATTGTGGGAGTTAAAGTCAGCAAAGGTCCTGAATTAGTTACAGTTCCTGATTTACGCGGTCTTACTGAGAAGGTGGCCCTCGCAGAAATTGAGAATGCCCAGCTGCTTTTAGGCACTGTCAATAAAGAACCTAGCGACAGCTACGCCGTTAATCTGGTGGTCCGACAGGTTCCTGAACCCGGCGAACAGATTCCCAGAGGCAGTAAAGTAGATATTATCATTAGCGAGGGGCAGCGTGCGCTGACAGTGGAAGTTCCATATCTGGACGGACTTTTGCTGGAACAGGCTGAGGAGCAGTTGCAGGCGATTGGTTTGACTGTTGGACGCGTGGTATATCTAAACAATCCGCGTTATGCATCTGGTGTTATCTATGAGCAGCATCCGGTGGCAGGAGAAATTGTGCCCTATGGGACGGCCATCGATTTTACGGTTTCTGGCACCGGAGAGCAGCAAAGTCCGGGCGCAGGCGCTGGGGGCACTGGCGCTGGCACAGGGAGCACAGGCATAGGCACTGATGCGGGCACCGGGGGTAATACTGATAGCAGTCAAACTATGGGCGGTATCGTGAATTCCCTTGATATCAAAGTGCCTATTCCTGCCGGCGAGCGTAATCAGAGGCTTCAGATTATCGTGCGATACGAAAGCGGAAGTACTCAGGAAGTCTATAGCGGCATCCATCAGCCCGGCGAAATATTTGCACGCACTATTCAAGTACGAGGCCATGGAACGCTGCTGGTGTTTATCAACGATGTTAAGATCAAGGAGTATCGTTTCTGATGAATGTACTCCAGGGTATAGTAGTAGCGGCATTTAGCGGTTTTTACTATGTGAAACCCGACACTGAGGCTGCTGATGGCGCTGGTAAGGGCACGGGCGCTATTGAAAGCCTTGAGTGCAAACCTCGCGGAAAAGTCAAGTTTGCCGATAGAATCATTGTGGGGGATCGCGTAGAGGTTACGCGCATTGATGATAAAACCGGAATAATCGAAAAGATACACCCTCGTAAGAGTCAATTACTGCGTCCCGTAATTGCCAATGTTGATCAGGTAGTGATTGTACTGGCAATCAAAAATCCAGATCTGAATCTTTATCTGGCAGATCGTTTTCTGCTCCAGGCTGAGGCGCAACATCTTGATGTGATCGTTTGCCTGAATAAATGCGATCTGGCAGCACCCAGGGAAGTCAAGGCCGCTATGCGCCACTTTGAGGCTGCCGGATACCGTGTACTGGCTACAGAAGCGGTCAATAACGTCGGTCAGCGACGTTTAAGGGCACTTCTGGCAGGCAGGGTTTCAGTAGTAGCCGGTCCGTCAGGAGCAGGTAAATCCGCGCTGCTGAACATGGTAGAACCGGGATTTGCTCTGCGTACTGGCAGTGTCAGTGAGAAAATCGGGCGCGGCAAACACACGACAAGGCATACTGTACTCAATGAGCTGAAAACGGGCGGTTTTGTAGCGGATACACCAGGATTTACGCAATTGGATATTGAAGGTATTGCAGCTGCCGATTTGGCTTCATATTTTCCGGAATTTGCCGTCATATCGGAGCAGTGCCGTTTTCGGAGATGCGTGCATATCAGTGAACCGAATTGTGCGATTAAGGCTGCCGTAGCTGACGGCATAATCCGTTCAGATCGTTATGAGCATTACATGCGCTTTTATCAAGAACTTATTGATCAGGAAAAACGGAGGTTTCACTAATGCGTTTGGCACCTTCTATTCTGACCGCAGATTTTTTGAACCTCGGTGCAGCCATTGGAGCAGTCGCCCAGGCTGATGAAATCCATCTTGATATCATGGATGGACACTATGTTCCCAATTTATCATTTGGGCCTATTATTGCCAAAGCGGTCAGAAAAGCAACCGATCTGAACCTTACGGCGCACTTAATGGTCACTGATCCCGATTTCATGGCCCCCTGGTTTGTAGAAGCAGGATGCAGTCTAGTCGTGGTACATGCCGAAGCCAGCACTCATTTGCACCGCTCGCTGCAGAACATAAAGAGCCTTGGGGCGGAAGCCGGAGTGGCCTTAAACCCGTCAACGCCACTGGATGTATTGGAATACATTGCTCATGATATAAAGCGTGTATTGCTTATGTCAGTGAACCCCGGGTTTGGTGGGCAGTTGTTTATTCCTGCCATTTATGATAAAATTAAAAAGTTGGTAAAATTGAGACGGGATTGGAATTGCTCCTTTGAAATAGAAGTCGATGGTGGAGTTAATCTTGATAATGTTGGTATGCTGGCTCAGGTCGGAGTAGATATTGCGGTAGTGGGCTCCGCTGTTTTCGGTCCTGGAGAACCTGGAGAGCGGTTACAGCAGCTGCGTCATCAGGTTACCGAGAGCCAAGCTCATCTGGAAAGGCGGAAATGACAGTGGCGTTTCAGCATATTGATTCTTTTGTAAAGGCGGCCTATCAGGTTGTCCAAACGATGGTTACACCGGTGATACAATCAGGCCGGCCCTTTTTCAACGAAAATCCACTCCAAAAATACGAAGTTTGCGTTCTGGTAGGAGTACTTGGTGACGTTCAGGGACAAGTTATATGCGGAATGAGCGAAGCTACTGCGTGTAATATCACCAGCCGCATGCTCGGGTATGAAGTCGCCACCATGGATGAGATGAGCAAAAGCGCTATTTGCGAGTTGAAAAATATCATCATCGGCAATGCCAGTACTAATCTTTCGCTAATCGGGTTAAGATGTAATATTACGCCTCCGATCCTGCTTTCTGGAGGAACAGTTCCGGATTTCTTAAAGCATATTCAAACGGCGCTGGCTGTGCCGTTGGACACCGGCTGTGGTCCCATAGAGATGAATCTGGCGCTACGGCTTGATGATAAGGAGTAATGCTTCGATCAAACGTAGTTATGAGTAGTGACAAGGGCCGTGGCGAGTGGCCGATTTCTGCTAATAGAGGAGGGCCTTCCTTTGAACGAACAGATTGAGAGAACGATGAAATTCCAATCCAAAGAAGGCAGCGTTAGTGAAGTAGCTCTGGTACTAAAAGAAGTCTATCAAGCCTTGGTTGAAAAGGGCTATAACCCTCTTGACCAAATCGTCGGTTATCTGATGTCGGGTGATCCTGCTTATATTACCAGTCATGGCAATGCCAGGGTGCTAATCAGAAAACTCGAAAGAGACAAGATTATCGACGAGTTGGTGCGTACCTATCTTGAAAGAGAGGGTCTTTGATGGCTAAGTTCGTATTATCCGGAGGACGTTTACTAGAAGGTTCGGTAACAATCAGTGGTGCTAAAAACAGCACCCTTGCTCTCATGGTTGCTTCTTCCCTCGGTAAGGGGGATGTTTTTTTGACAAACGTGCCCATGAACTCTGATGTCTACACCATGGCTGACATTTTGCGGTCAATCGGAGTGCGCGTTGACATCAGCGATGAGGGTGTCTGCATTAACGGGTCAGATATTAATAACTATCAGCCTCCCTATGAATTAATCAGGAAAATTAGAGCCTCTTTTTACACAGCCGGCTTGTTGCTCGCCAGAATGGGACAGGCGGAAGTCGCTTTGCCGGGCGGAGATGAAATCGGATCCCGGCCGGTTGACTTTCATATGAAAGGCTTTCAGTCGCTGGGCGCTGATGTATCGGTGGAGCATGGCTTGATGATCGCCAAGAGTAACGGGCTTAAAGGGGCCAACTTTTATATTAACCGTGCCAGTGTTGGTACGACGGTAAACGTTATGTTGGCAGCTGCTTTGGCCGAAGGGACTACGGTATTGGATAATCCGGCTAAAGAGCCTGAAATAGTTGACACTGCCATTCTGCTGAACAGTATGGGTGCTAAAATCCGTGGTGCAGGAACAGATACCATAAGAATTGAAGGCGTTGAAAGCCTGCATGGCTGTGAGCATTCCGTTATTCCAGACCGGATTGAAGCAGGTACTTTCATGATCGCGGCCGCTGCGATCGGCGGCGATGTCCTGGTCAAAAACGTGCTGTCGGAGCATCTGAGGATGCCAATTTCCAAGTTGCGTGAAGCCGGCGCTGAGATTACCGAGGACGATAATGATATTCGGGTTGTTACCAAATCCCGGTGCCGTTCCGTCGATATTGAAACTGCTGTTTTCCCCGGGTTTGCCACTGATTTGCAGGCACCTTTTGCAGCGCTGCTCACACAAGCCGAGGGAACAGGCATTATTCGTGAAACGATCTTTGACAACCGCTTCCGTTATGTGGACGAGTTGCGGCGTATGGGCGCAGACATCAAAGTGGAACGCGATACTGCTATTATCCGAGGGGTCGAGCGTCTGAGCGGCGCTCCGGTAGAAGCCGCCGATATTCGTGCCGGCGTTGCGCTGGTGATTGCCGGTTTGATGTCGGAGGGCATTACGGAAGTTTCTGGTGTTTATCATATTGATCGCGGGTACGAACACTTGGAGAAAAAGTTTTCTCAGCTGGGTGCCAGTATTGAGCGGGTGAATGATGAGACTGATGCGTGATCCTATCCTATGATGCAATAGCGGCCCGCTGGGGGAGGCTC
>JBMNNY010000120.1:0-6686 GCA_050942765.1 Bacillota bacterium
ACAATGCCGTTGGCATCAATGTCAAAGGCGACCTCGATCTGCGGAATTCCACGCGGCGCAGGCGGGATTCCGTCCAAACGGAACTGGCCTAATGTGATATTGTCGGCAGCCATAGGCCGTTCACCCTGCAGAACGTGAATATCTACCGCAGTCTGATTATCGGCAGCCGTTGAAAAGATTTGCTTCTTAGAAGTAGGAATCGTTGTGTTGCGCTCGATTAGCCTGGTGAATACACCGCCCAGGGTCTCCAGTCCCAATGAAAGCGGAGTGACATCCAACAAGACGATATCTTTCACTTCACCGGCCAGTACGGCACCCTGAATGGCAGCGCCCAGAGCCACGACTTCATCCGGGTTGACACCGCGGTGCGGCTCTTTGCCCAAAATCCGTTTGACGGTCTCCTGGACGGCCGGCATACGAGTCGATCCGCCGACCAGAATCACTTTATCAATATCAGACGGTTTCAAGCCGGAGTCTTTCAGCGCATTCATAACCGGCTGGATGGTCTTCTCAAGCAGATCGCGGGTCAGTTCCTCGAACTTCGCTCTGGTGATGCTGGTCTCCAGATGCAAAGGCGCGCCGTCTTTCATCGTCAGGAATGGTAAACTGATCGTCGACGAAGTCAAAGTCGAGAGCTCAATCTTAGCTTTTTCAGCAGCCTCACGCAATCTCTGCATGGCAGTCAGGTCATTGCTAAGATCGATGCCGTTCTCCGACCGGAACTGATCTAACAGATAATTGACGATGCGTTGATCCCAGTCATCGCCGCCCAGACGGTTATTACCGCTGGTAGCGCGCACTTCAAAAACGCCATCACCCAGTTCCAGGATTGAAACGTCGAATGTTCCGCCACCGAGGTCAAAGACGAGGATCTTATGATCATGCCCTTTATCAAGGCCGTAAGCCAGCGCTGCCGCTGTCGGCTCATTGATAATGCGCAGAACTTCCAAACCGGCAATTCTGCCTGCATCTTTGGTGGCTTGCCGTTGGGCGTCGCTGAAATAGGCCGGCACAGTTACGACAGCCTTTTCAACCTTTTCTCCCAAATAAGCTTCGGCATCCGCCCGCAGTTTTTGCAGGATCATGGCCGATATCTCAGGAGGCGTATAATCACGGTTGTCAATTCTTACTTTATGATCAGTACCCATGTAGCGTTTGATCGAGACAACTGTACGGGCCGGGTTTGCCACAGCCTGACGTTTGGCGATCTGTCCGACTGAACGTTCGCCGTTTTTACTGAATCCCACGACCGAAGGGGTCAGATTTCCACCTTCAGTACTGGGAATTATCTTCGCTTCGCCGCCTTCCATAACAGCCACTACTGAGTTAGTTGTTCCCAAGTCAATACCAATAACCTTACTCATTTACATCAGCCTCCATTACCATTCGGTTCACCGTAGAATCACAAGAATCACTCTTCAGCAGGTTGATCGCCCGGTCCAACCTGAACCATGCTGGGCCTTAGCAACTGGCCTTTGAAAAGGTAACCTCTGCGGAACACCTGTTTCACAACAGGATGCTCGCTTTCTCCGTCGACTAAGGACACAGCCTCATGGATCGTTGGATCAAATGGCTTGCCAACCGGATTATCCTGTTCTAGGCCTGCCTGTTGCAATACTTCGCTTAGCTGACGATAGATCATCTCAACACCAGTCTTGAATGCCTCGTATGAATCACCGCCAACCTCCAGCGATCTCTCAAAATTATCTAATACTGGCAATAAAGTGCCCATAAAATCATGCAGTGCTGCCTTGCCAGCGACTGCCAGATCATTTCTGGTTCTGCGCTTATAATTCTCAAAGTCGGCCATCAGCCTCAGGTACTGCTGTTGCGTTTGCTCCAACTCCTGCTGCATCTTTTCAATTTCTTCCGGAATTACCTCTGCGGTTACTCCGGTCACTGTCTCTTTCACAGCATCGTCCGCTTCCTTGACGGACAGATCAATCTGTTTACCTGTTTCCCCGCAGCTGCAGGTTTTGCCACAATCACATTGCTGTGCGTGGCACTCCTTTTCTGCTCGATCGGTCAACTCCATCCCTCCAGGCTATATGGTTCCAGGCGTTAATCCCTGTTGAACATCATGAGCATTTCATTGAGGCAGGCGGCTACATATTCTACCGCTGATACTACCCGGTTGTATTCCATACGGGTGGGGCCAAGTACCCCAATGATACCCAATGGCCGGCCACCAACTTCATAAGTGGCAGTTACTACGCTGCAGTCCGTCATTTCCGGCAGATGGTTCTCCTCACCGATAATGACCTGCACGCCGCTTTGATTAGTCAGGCGGGACAAATACTTCGACAGATGCGACCCTTCCGACAAAAGCGACAGTAACGGTTTAAGCTTGTCAACTTCCTTGAACTCCGGTTGCTCAATAATATTAATAGTGCCGTTAACCCGCATAGTCTCTTCACTCTTGGAGCGCAAGCTATTCGTGATCAGCCGCAAAATGTCTTCCAGAATATGATCATTGGCAATTGCTTCTGACCGAATTCTCTTTAAGAATGCTGGCCTAATTTCCGAAAAAGTACGTCCCTTCAAAGCACGGTTCAGAATATTGGAAACGCTCTCGATATCAGATTCCGGTATCGGCGAATCTAACTGCATAATGCTGTGTTCCACGCTTCCAGAACTGGTGACGACCAATACCATAATGGCGGTTGCATCGATCGGTACCAGCTGAACATGCCGAAAGATGACATTATCGATTTCCGGAGCGAGCACCATAGCCGGATAATGCGTGAGCTGCGAAAGCACGCGGGAAGTCCGCACCAACAACTCGTCAATTCCGCGCCGCCGGTCTTCAAACTCCTGCCGGACCACGGATTCCTCCTCGGGAGTCAGGGCACGCTGCTCCATAAGCGCGTCAACATAGTAGCGATACCCGAGTACAGATGGGATCCGCCCTGCGGAAGTATGTGGCTGCTGCAGAAAACCGCTTTCTTCAAGATCGGCCATTTCATTGCGAATAGTGGCAGGACTCAACCCCAGATTATATTTTCGGGCGATGGTACGGGATCCAACCGGCTCAGCACTCGAAATATATTCATCTGTTGTGGCACGCAGGATCTTCTCTTTGCGCTCATCCATACGCTTGAAGGACATCATCGCCCCTCCTTTTTTGTTAGCACTCACTTCGAAAGAGTGCTAAGAATCTAAGTAAAAAATAACACGCTATGGCCTGTTTGTCAAGAGTACCCAGTTGTTTGCCAATCCGGAAGAATCTGCGCCAGAATGTAGTTTGAGACCTGCCAGGCCTGCGGAGTCATCCTGATTGCGCCGTCTTCTCTGATTAATAATCCCTCACGCAGAAAGTTTTCCACGTTCGGCAGCATCAAATTCAGTTCTCTTCCGAAGCGCTCGTAAAACTCCCTTTCATTGACGCCCCGGGATGTCCGGAAGGCCAGCATGAGATATTCGCCCAACTCTTCCTGCCCATAAATATGCTCCCGCTCAATTACAGCCGATTCTCCTTTAGCCATGCGCTGTAAATAATCTAATAAAGAACTCGTATTGGCAGTCCGTATGCCTTCTACAAAAGAATGTGCTGCACACCCCAAACCAATATAGGGCTGATAGCGCCAGTATTTTAGGTTGTGACGGCATTCCCGGCCTGGCAAGGCAAAATTGGATATTTCATAATGATAATAGCCAGCCTTCGTGGCCACCGCATCCGCTGCCAGGTACATCTCGGCGGTCACATCCTCGTCCGGTTCACGAAGCAATCCCTGCGCCACATCTTGCTGCAAAGGAGTTCCTTCTTCTACCTGCAATCCGTACAGGGACAAATGCTCCGGCCTAAGCGAAATTGCTTTTTGCAGATCAGCCAGCCAAATGGCAGCAGTCTGGTATGGAACGCCATAAATCAGGTCCAGGTTAATATTATCAAACCCCGCCGCCCGCAAATTATCATAAGTACGCAGTGCATCATCACTATTATGAATACGACCGAGCACCTGCAAAAGTTTCTCATTAAATGACTGCACTCCCAGACTGAAGCGGTTAACCCCGGATCTCTTTAGCAGAACGGGCTCCTGCTGTTCAACTGTTGCCGGGTTACCTTCGACCGTGATTTCTGCCTGTGGTGCGATCCGAAAATGCCGTGCCAATGACCCCAATATTTCATCTACTATGGCTGCGCCAGCCAGCGTGGGAGTACCTCCCCCAAAGAAGACTGTGTCAACGACATAGTCTGAGAATACATTAGCCCTTAATTCGATTTCCTTAATGAGCGCCGCCGCATAAGACGGAATTAAACCTTCTTTGCTGGCAAAGGAGGCAAAATCGCAGTAGCGACATTTAGAGCGGCAAAAAGGAATGTGCAGGTATACGCCTAGCGACTGCATCGCGAAACCCTCTTTCTACTAGCCCTTCTACTACCGAAAAACCTTTGGCCAAAAAGTGCAAAAAGGCGCCGGCCTAAGCAATGGCCGGCGCACGTGTTATTTGCTTCTCAATCGGGGATCTTCAATACCGCCAGGAAGGCTTCCTGCGGAACGTCCACGTTGCCAACCTGCTTCATGCGTTTTTTGCCCTCTTTTTGCTTCTCCAGCAGTTTCTTTTTGCGGCTGATGTCGCCTCCATAGCACTTCGCCAAGACGTCTTTGCGCAAGGCCTTGATGGTTTCACGGGCAATAATCTTGCCGCCAACGCATGCCTGAATAGGTATCTCGAACATTTGACGCGGAATGGCCTCTTTCAGGATTTCGCAAATCTGGCGGCCTCTGTTATATGCTTTGTCGCGATGCACAACAACTGAGAGCGCGTCCACGGCTTTGGTGTTCAGGAGAATATCCATCTTGACCAGATCCGACCGGCGATGATCCTTGTACTCATAATCAAAGGATGCATGACCTTTGGTACGGGATTTGAGTTTATCGAAATAGTCGAGCAGGATTTCAGAAAGCGGCAAATCAAAAATCAACTCCACGCGCGTAGGCGTGAGATACTTCATATCAATAAACTCGGCCCGCTTTTCCTTGGACAGCTCCATGACCGAACCGACATACTCATTGGGAACAATCACGGTCCCCCTGACATAGGGCTCTTCGATATAATCGACCTTGCCGGGGTCCGGCATGTCAGCCGGATTGCTGATTTTAACCATCTCGCCATCAGTTAGGTAGACATGAAACACAACCGACGGCGTGGTGGCAATCAGATTCAGGTTGTATTCTCTTTCCAGACGCTCCTGCACAATCTCAAGATGCAGCAAACCCAAGAAACCCAAACGGAAGCCAAATCCCAGTGCCACAGAGGTTTCAGGCTCAAACACCAGGGAAGCGTCATTCAGCTTCAGTTTTTCCAAGGCATCCCGCAGGTCGCCATAGTCTTCGTTTTCGACTGGATATAGACCGCAAAATACCATCGGAAGTGCGGGCCGATATCCTGGAAGCGGTTTGTCAGCCGGGCGATCAGCTTCTGTAATGGTATCGCCGACCTTGGTCTCGCTGACCTCCTTAATGCTAGCCATTACATATCCGACTTCTCCGGCACTCAACTCATCCACCGGTACGGCTCTGGGGCGGAAAGTACCCACTTCAACGACTTCATATTCATTCTGACCCGCCATCATGCGGATTTTCATGTCTTGCCGGATCGTGCCTTCCATCACGCGCACATAGGCAATCGCTCCACGATATGAATCATAGAGTGAGTCGAAAATGAGCGCTCGCAAAGGCTTGTCCGGTGAACCTTTCGGCGCTGGCACGCGCGCAACAATAGCTTCCAGGATATCTTCCGTTCCCAGTCCGGTTTTGGCGCTGGCCAACACAGCGCTTTCCGGCGGTAAACCTAAAATATCGTAAATCTCTTTTTTAACGCGCTCTGGATCGGCAGAAGGCAGATCCATTTTATTGATAACCGGGATAATCTCCAGATCATGTTCGAGGGCCAGATAAAAGTTGGCAATGGTTTGAGCTTCCACACCCTGCGTGGCGTCAACAACCAGCAACGCTCCGTCACAGGCCGCCAAAGCGCGGGAGACTTCGTAGGTAAAGTCGACATGACCGGGAGTATCAATCAGATGCAAATGATAGACTTCACCATCTTTAGCCTTATATTCCAATCTAACCGCCTGGGCTTTGATGGTAATACCGCGTTCGCGTTCAAGATCCATACTGTCCAGAACCTGTTGGACCATCTCTCTGGAAGAGACCGTTCCGGTGTACTCAAGCAGCCGGTCAGCCAGCGTGGACTTCCCGTGATCAATATGGGCAATAATGCAGAAATTGCGAATATGAGACTGCTTCACCGTGGTACCTCCATTACAACGCCAATTATTATGGCATCCGACAATTTAGACCATTTATTATTATAGCATTCCCACTGCGCCTACGACAAGATATGCGCAAAAGACCGCACATCCACAAAAAACAAAGGCTGCCCGATTATTAACCGGAACAGCCTCTATGTCAAGCGCTTTGGTTAATGGTAGTCTATCTGTCGCATACCATTACTACTACTGGCCTACCTGCGCGATATTGCTATCGACGTCAATCGCTTGTGGCGGAGGGAAGAACGTGTTAGCCGTGATACTAAAAGAAATACTCCATGATGCAAGTGTGGAACCAACATTAACATTAACTGTACCGCCTGTGATTGTAGCGGCAATATCACAAGCCATCCCGGCCACTGTTCCCGGAACGGACAAACCGTTGGCATAAGGCACTGTAAATGTATCT
>JBMNNY010000157.1:0-5085 GCA_050942765.1 Bacillota bacterium
GTCTATGGTCAGCCATTTGCCAGTGGTCAGCATTAAGAAGAATGTCAGGACGCTGGCAACCAGCAAACTATAGAAGGCATTGACAATCTGTTGCAACCCGATAACCCATCCAAAGTTATGTACTGACATATAGAGCTGTTCAAGAGTTCCCTGCCTGGCTTCATTCTGAATGGAATAAGCCACGTCCTGATAGGCTGATAAAGCCAAAAACCACAGGACATAGCCTACCAGAATTCCTTCAATGGAGGTTCCCAGATCAGGACCGGCAGCGCCGGCGATTCCCTTGTATCCCATAAAGATTACCAGAAAAACGACATATAGTGTGATAATACCGCCCATACTATTGAAAAAATAACGACGAAACTCAATCCATGATTTTTTGGCCAGTTGCTTAAAGAGCAGCCATTTTTTCGCCACCGTTCTCACTCCTTCCCAGGATTCCCATAAAGACTTGCTCAAAGTTGATTTCCTGACGATTAATTGAGAGGAGCGAAACGTTTTCGCTGCCAAGCAGTTCTACTACTCTGTAGAAATTGCGCGTTTCCTCCAGATTCAGAGTGATGACAGTGTTCATTTCTTCTTCAGCCAGTGATAAATGCGGAATTTGAGCCAAAGCCTGCTTCAGGTTTTCGCTGAGCGAGCCTTCCGCTACAAATTTGAAAGCCTTCACATCGAAAAGCCGCATCAGGTTAGATACCTTGTCCTGGGCGATAATGCGCCCGTTATTAATAATGATCACGCGCTCGCAGACATCCTGTACGACATTCATGTCATGCGAAGTAAGCAGCACGGTGCGTCCGTTTTCAGCTGCGATTTGCTTCAGCAATTCGCGAATATCATAGGAGGTCTTGACATCCAGGCCGAGGGTTGGTTCGTCCAGCAGCACTAATTCACTGCCGGTAATCATCGCCACTGCGATCGCCAGTTTTTGCTGCATGCCACGCGACAGTTTGCTGGCAGTTTCATTTTTCTTGGTGCCCAGTCCGAAAAAGTCTATGTAATAATCGATCTCTTTTTTAATAGCACGGGGATCTTTACCCTTGAGCCCGGCAAAAAACTCAAGATTTTCGCGGACAGTCAGACGCCAGTAAATGTTACGGTTTCCTTCCAAGACGGCGCTGATATGTTCCATGGCAACTGAACGCTGCTTGAAGTTGTCTTTCCCATTGATCAGGATTCGGCCGCTATCCGGTCTAATCAGTCCGCAAATCATCTTGACTGTTGTAGTCTTGCCAGCACCGTTCGAACCAAGTATTCCCAGAATCTCGCCGCGGTAGGCCTCCAGAGAAATGCAGTCTACGGCTTTAATCGGTTTGCTCTTACGTACATTGTATGTCTTGGACAAGTTTTCGACTGTTAGAATTGTCTCTGCCAACCAAATCTCACCTCTGCATAGATTTTTGTAATTGCTGGACGCATCTGTGGCGAAGTTCTATCGCTAACTAGCGAGTCTAATTCGCTATTTGTTTCAAAGTTCACCTTCATTTGTTTAGTGCTCTTTGTAAAATCTATGAGTTTGAGTTTATGCCCGCTTCGCCTGTTTAACCTTGGTATGTATGCTCGGCAAAGTGTGAAATTACGCAAAAGCCGTTCCGCTCATACAACCGTTTTGCTCCCTCGTTTGATCTCGCGACGCGCAAATAGATGTCGAACACACCTTTTTCCTTGCGCATGAAACGGAGGCAGTGCCTTAATATAAGGCTGCCGTACCCCCTGTTCTGAAAATCGGGATGGATAACAATATCATTAATAAAGTTTTCCCCTATGATATAGCATCCCAATAAAACACCTTGATTCCAAAAGGATTTCAGCAGCTGCCGCTCATGCAGTTCAATTAGCTGGCGGCAAAAGCTTTCAGCATTCCGAGAATAGCTTTTCGTATCCCACCCATTTTCCAGGTTCAATTGCATATAGGCAGATTCAAACAGCCCAACAAAGTCATCAATAAAGTGAGCGTCGAATCCATCGACCGTCAACCCACCTAAATCAAATGCATCGGGTATTGGCATCGTATGATCGTAACAAAGCACATACCCCTCTCCAAATCCAAGTGATTATTCCCTATTACCTACCGGAAATAGTGAGGACAAAAGCAGGGCCACTGATAGAAAAAGCATTGCACCACCAAGCCATACAGACAGAACCGGAAAGACTGAGGATATAAATAAATACTGTTGGCACACACTCCAAACCAAAATCCCGAGCAGCAGAAGTGCGGCACCAATTCGCAATAATCGATGGATAAGTCTTGTTCTGGTTCGTTCCTGCCTGCGGAAAGCCGGAATCGTCCTTACAATAATCAGTAAGCTCATGGATAGCAGCATACCGATTACCACACTCAGTCCGTAATGTCCCCAGATGATTCTTTCCATTCCGACAGTTGGAAACGACAGCCACTTTGCCCAGTCGCTGAGCAGATAGGATATAAACGGCCAGCTTCTTTGACTGTTAGTGAGGATTACAAAAGCGTCGCCAGTTTCTGGCACAATTTGAAAATGCGTCATGAGGCCTTTGCCTTGGCCGCCATGAGAAAATGAATGCAGGCCATTCGGCAGCGTTTCAATATAATGTCCGAATCCGTAAGCCTCAAATGCCAGACCGTATGCTCCAATTTGTTTGCTTTCAGGTGTATACATCCGCCCCACATAATCAGCGCTAAGCACCGAATTTTCTTGCATGCCCGCCAACGCAAACCGGGCAATATCCTCAGCCGTGGCAAACAAACCGCCTGATGCCTTTTGGGGATAAACATAAACTGGTACCGGCTTTCCGCTAAGTGTATATCCCGTAGGCGGATATTGCATCATGGCATCGTCAACTTCAAAGGTGGCCGTTTCCATACCTAGCGGGATAAGCACCTCCGAACGAATATACTCCGCAAAACTCTGTCCAGTAACGTCCTCAATCAAGAGCTCCAACAAATGATAACCAACATTTGAATAGGAAAATCCCGTCCCCGGCTCGCGAAATAAGATCGCTTCTTGCGTGAGCTTTTCCCGAAGAGAAGGCATTTCTTCCCCGGGTGAATATATGTCAGTAAAGTCGCCTATAGGCATTCCTGCAGTGTGACTAAGGAGCCGGCGTATTGTAACTTTTTCCACCGCATAATCGGTCTGTGGAAATTGCCAGCTAGTCAGATAACTCATCACGGGGGCATCCAGATCAATTAAGCCTTTTTCTGCAAGCTTCATTACTCCCCATGCGGTAACGGATTTGGTAATGGATTGCACGCTCATGGGAGTATTGTCTGTAAGTATTCTCCTACTTTCCAAATCTGCATAGCCGAAACTTTTTACCCATACAATTTCATGACCATGTATAAGTGCAATATTGCAGCCTGGAATCCGGTACAATTTCATTAGATCAGGGATACGTTTATCCATATGTGCCCGAAAGTCTTCCAAAGAAACACCGGCACGTATGTTGCGCCTGATTTGCAAACTACCGGAGATCAGAGCAACAAACAGTCCCATTAACAGGGTTAGGATGATAAACTGTACCCACATCCTGCGACCTTCACTTAGTTTCATGTTTTTCATTTTGGCACCTCCCGATTTCACCAAACTAGTAATAGAACCTCCGATCCGTTTTTAATATAAATGCTTGTTCATTATAATGGATAATTTGTTGCATGATAAGTTACCGGAGTCATATATTCGACAAAGTTTGCAAATTGACTGCTGAATGCTGCCGGTATGTATGCCGTCACCTTCTTGAAAATTGACATCGTGTTAATATTATCATATAATTTTTATGAACAGGTTCATATAAACGAGGTGCGGTATGCCAAAATTAATCCCTGATGCTAAAGACAAAATTATTCTCACTGCCAGAAAACATCTTTTCGAAAAAGGGTACGCCAGACTTAACCTTCGTGAGGTCGCTGAGCAGTGCGGCCTGGCTGTGGGTACCATATACAACTATTTTCCCGGCAAAGATATGCTGGTGGCTTCCATCATGGCCGAAGACTGGCTGACCTCTCTGCAAGAAATGCGCCAAAGCTGTCAAATAGCTGCCACTATTGAGCAGGGCGTTAGATCCATATATTGTGCTATTGGCGATTATGTACAAACCTATGAAAAAGTCTGGAAAGCTTACAAAGGTGTTCTAAGCGGCTTTGGAGAACGCCATGTGCTGCTGCGCAGCCAGTTGGCGGGATTATTATCTGATTTGCTGGAGCGTCATGGTCGCAAGGATGATGTGGAATTGTGCCCGCTGCTGGCTGAAACAGTTCTGGCGTGCGCTATGCAGAAGGATATTGATTTCATGGTATTATCGAAAACGGTCCAGCGCTTGTTTTCGTAATCCATACTTCAACTTCATTATGATTATTGGGAGGAATACTGATGAGCAGTTTTGAGAACCTGCGCATAGTCGACAACTTTTATCAAACCTCTGCCTTTTTCCCCATGCCTACTGTCATGGTCGGCACGCTTACCGAAGCTGGCATGACAACTTTAGGCTCTTACTCTTTGGTACAGCCCTATTATATTGCGGGCAAAGATTACTATGCCATGCTGCTGTGCTGCCGCAACTCGTCCAATACCGCCCAGAATATTTTACGCAATGGCAAATGCAGTATCAACTTTATCCCAGATAATAAGAAGTACTTTAAAGAAGCGGTGCGCATGGGCTTCCCCGGCGATACTCCTGAGGAGAAGATGAAGAATTGTCTCTTCACTTTGGAAGAAGGGCTGATGGCCAAAGAAGATCCCACTGGCAAATATCCTAAAGTCATAACCGAGTCATTTCAGGTAATGGAATGTACCTGGATGAGACACCTTGACAACGCTCAAAATGATGCCCCTGGCAAGCTGGATGGCTATCCGCCGCCTTACCACGATTTCAATGGCATCACCTCGGAGTTCGGTGCTCACTTTATCCTGCGTATCGATAAGATTCTGATGAAACCCAAATACCGTAAGGCGATTATCGATGGCGTCAGAGCCAAAGACTTCCCGCGCGTGCCGGTGGATTATGGCTATCGGGATTCAAAGAATTTCTGGTATACCCGATTCCGCCGACCCCACCCTGAGCTTTTGCCGGTAAGGGAAGGGAGCATTCAGTCTGTGCGCTATGCCGCCG
>JBMNNY010000121.1:0-6637 GCA_050942765.1 Bacillota bacterium
GTAGAATTATAAAGGGTGTCTACTTATCTGACGGGCGTTTATCTGGTCCCGTC
This sequence comes from Bacillota bacterium, assembly GCA_050942765.1. Taxonomy (GTDB): domain Bacteria; phylum Bacillota; class UBA4882; order UBA4882; family UBA4882; genus UBA4882. Next base: position 54 of record JBMNNY010000121.1, read on the forward strand.
AAAATATTAAAGGAGGAAAGAGGAAAAATGGCAAAAAGACTCCTGTTAGTTTCTATCGCCTTGGTTCTTGTCATATCTTTGTCAGCGTTAACTGTCACCGGAGCCAACTATAAGATTGGAGTTGTAACCGGTACAGTTTCGCAGAACGAAGACGAGTATCGCGGAGCTGAGAGTGCTATCAAAAAGTACCCTGGTTTGATCAAGCATGTAACTTACCCGGATAACTTTATGAATGAGCAGGAGACGTTTATTGCTCAGATTACAGGTCTTGCCTCCGACAGGGATGTAAAAGCAATCGTAATCAATCAGGCAGTGCCTGGCACAGTGGCTGCGATTCGTAAAGTTAAAGAGCTTCGCCCGGACATTATCTTCGTAGTTGGCGAGCCGCACGAAGATCCGCCACTAATCGAAAAATACGTTGATGTTTCCCTGATTCCTGACAATATTGAGCGTGGTACCACCATTGTTCAGCTCGCCAAGAAGTTGGGCGCCAAGAAGTTCTTACATTACTCCTTCCCGCGCCATATGTCCTATCAGGACCTGTCAACCCGCCGCAACATCATGAAAGAAACCTGCGCCAAACTCGGAATGGAGTTCATTGATGTCACCGCTCCGGACCCGATGGGTGAAGGCGGACTCCCCGCTGCCCAGCAGTTCATTCTCGAAGATGTTCCGCGTCAGGTTGCCAAACATGGCAAAGACATCGCACTCTTCTCAACAAACTGTGGTATGCAGGAGCCCCTTATTCTGGCTGCTCTGACATCCGGTGCGATCTTCCCCGAGCAGTGCTGCCCGAGCCCGACCCACGGCTATCCTGGCGCACTCGGTCTTGAAATCACCGATGCAATGAAAGGCAACTTCCCGGCCATTTCCAAGGCTATCGAAGCCGAAATCGTGAAACGCGGTGGCGCTGGCCGTTTTGCGACCTGGCCGGCAGCAACCGGTTATCTCCACACCGTCGCTGGTGTTGAGATTGCGAAACGCGCTGTTGAGAAAACCATCAACATTAAAGACGTCGCAGCGATCAAACAGCTCGTGGAAGTCAGCTCCGGTAACAAGGCCCTTTCCTTCCGGAAACGCAGCAACAACGGTAACTTCTATATGTACATCTTCGATTCCATTATCTTCGGCGGTAAATAAGTCTGATTCATAAACAGCCGCGAGGTGCTGGGCCTTGCCCAGCACCTTGTTCTTTTAACGTATCGCGGATACATGGGTACAGACCAGACTCGTACAGACTTGTAATATCTCCGAATCGGACTCGTAACGGCGAAATTTAAAATCAGAATTGTAACGAATTACGAACCAGACTCGCATTGAGAGGGGAAAAAGCCATGTCTGACTCCTTCGTGTTGGAATTGAAAGGGATCACTAAAGCTTACTTTGGAACAACAGTCCTTAAAGATGTGAACCTTTCAGTCAGGCCGGGCGAAATTCACGCTTTGGTCGGTGAGAATGGAGCCGGCAAATCCACCCTGATGAACATCTTGTTTGGAATGCCCGTAATTCATGAAACCGGCGGTTTCGAAGGAGAACTCATTCTTGACGGTGAGAACGTGAAGATTGATTCTCCGCGCCGTGCCATGGAACTTGGAATTGGCATGGTTCATCAGGAATTTATGCTGTTGCCTGGTTTTACCATTACCGAGAATATTAAGCTTAACCGCGAGATAACCCGCAAGAACGTGGTCAGTCGCGTGCTCGGTCCCAAGATGGAAACGCTGAATATGCCCGCGATGCGCAGAGACGCGCGGGCAGCACTCGAAAAGCTCAGCCTTACGGTTGACGAGTTGGCCATGATGTCAGGGTTGCCGGTTGGCTATAAGCAATTTGTGGAAATCGCCCGCGAAATTGACAAAAAGAATATTAAACTGCTTGTGTTTGACGAACCGACTGCAGTGCTGACCGAAAGCGAAGCAGAATACCTGCTGACCGCGATGCGCCGGTTGGCTGCGGAAGGAATCGCAATTTTGTTTATCACGCACCGCTTAGACGAAGTGATGAGTGTCAGCAATAACATTACTATCCTGCGTGACGGCGAAATTGTGGCCAGAATACCCAGAGAGGAAGCCAAACTCGAGCGTATTGCCGAGTTAATGGTCGGCCGCAAAATTGAGCGTGCCGAACTGCCGCCGCGCAGCGTTGAACCTTCGGATAATGATCTTGCCATTACGATTAGCCAGCTTAGGGTCGAAATGCCTGGCGAACGGGTTAAAGGCTTGGATCTGAAGGTTCGCAAGGGTGAAATTCTGGGCATCGGCGGTTTGGCCGGCCATGGTAAAGTCGGTGTGGCCAATGGTGTCATGGGAATGTATCCGGCAATGGGTAAGGTCGAGAAGGACGGTGTGGAAGTGCCTTTGAACAATTCCAAGGCCGCCTTGCAGTCCGGCATGGCCTTTGTGTCCGAAGACCGGCGCGGTGTTGGTTTGTTGCTGGATGAATCCATTGAGATGAATATTGTGCTGACCAGCATGCAGGCTCAGAACAAGTTCCTATACAAGGGGCCCTTGAATGCGCTGCGCCTGCAGAACGGTAAGAAAATCCGTGCTCACGCTCTCAAGATGATCAAGGATCTCGATATTCGTTGCACCGGTCCGACCCAATTGGTAAGGCGGCTTTCAGGCGGTAATCAGCAAAAAGTCTGCCTCGCCAGGGCGTTTTCTCTGGAGCCGAAAATTCTCTGGGTTTCTGAGCCGACCCGCGGAATCGACGTCGGCGCGAAACAGTTGGTGCTTGATCTGCTGGTTGAATTCAACCGCACTCATGGGATGACTGTTATTATGACCTCCAGTGAATTGGCCGAATTGAGGAAAATCTGCGACCGTATTGCGATTGTCTACGAGGGCAAAGTGGTCGGTATTTTGCCACCCGATGCTTCCGACGTAGAATACGGTCTGATGATGGCTGGCAAAGCTGGTAACGTAAAGGAGGTAGGCTGAGATGAGCAACACCAAACTTAATGCCAATGGCAACGGCAACGGATCCGATCTGGATAATAATCGGACTCAGGCCCAGGTGCAGGCTCAGGCTCAGGGCGCAGAAGGCTTTTTGCAAAAGGTTGGCGCCGCCGTTTCTGAATTTATGAAATGGTATGGTGTGCCACGCCTGATCATCACCTGCTTCCTTTTAGTTCTGATCATTTTGGCCATTATCTATAAAATGGATCTCGGCAGTTTACTGGGAGATTCATTAACGCGTGTTGGTATGAATGGTTTACTGGTACTGGCGATGGTTCCGACCATCACCTGCGGTGTTGGACTGAACTTCGGTCTGCCAGTAGGGATTATCTGCGGCCTGGTTGGCGGAGTCTTCAGTATGAGCATGGATCTGACCGGGTTTACCGGGTTTTTCGTGGCGATTGCCCTGGCGCTTCCGTTGTCAGTAATCGCCGGATGGCTATACGGCAAACTGCTCGAAAAAGTGGCCGGTCAGGAAATGATGGTTGGCACCTACGTCGGATTCTCCATAGTAGCTGGAATGGCAATTTTCTGGCTGACGGCTCCGATTAAGAACCCATCCATGATTTTCGCCATTGGCGGACAGGGACTGCGCTATACATTGACCCTGCAGGATTATTTCGGTGGCATACTGAACAACTTTCTGGCATTTGACATTGTCATCGGAAAATTTACAATGAATGTACCGACGGGCTTGCTGCTGTTCTTTGGCCTGTTCTGTGTGCTGCTGTATCTGTTCTTCCGTTCGCGGACCGGACTGGCCATGCTGGCGGTAGGTTCTAACCCGCAATATGCCGCTTCCTCCGGAGTCAATATCCGCAGGATGCGTTATACAGGCGTGATTATGTCGACGGTGCTGGGTGCGATTGGTATTCTCGTTTACGCCCAGAGTTACGGATTCCTGCAACTCTATAACGCACCGTTGTACATGGCTTTTCCGGCGATTGCCGCAATCCTGATTGGTGGCGCTACGCTGCGCAAGGCTACAATCAGCCAGGTTATTATCGGTTCGGTTCTGTTTTTCACACTGCTGACGACCGCGTTGCCGGTAGTTCAGACTGTTTTGGACGGTTCCGAAGTCGGTGGCGGCATCAGTGAAATTGCGCGTATGATCATCCAGAATGGTACGATCCTCTACGCCTTGACCAGGGTAGGAAGGAGGTAATCGCTATGCCGAAAAAGGTACCAACTCCAACGACTTCGGGAACTTCAGCGGCACCTGCAGCTGGCACGACACCTGCGACTGGTACAACTCGCAAGCAAGCGGGTATTAACCTGAGAAAAATTGGTGCTACTTTAGGTAGAAATTCGGTTCCGATTTTCTTCCTGGTGCTATCCATTGTCGGCATTATTGCGGCTGATCTGGATATCAACAACTTGATTTATGAGTTAATCGGCCGACTGAGCAGAAACACCTTTTTGGTGCTTTCGCTGCTGATTCCGATTATGGCGGGCCTTGGTCTCAACTTTGGTATTGTCGTTGGTGCCATGGCTGGTCAGGCAGCTTTGATTATTGTCACGCACTACGGGATCGGCGGTCTGGGCGGGTTCGCACTAGCAGCGCTAATTTCAGTGCCAATTTCTATGGTTGTCGGCTGGCTGACGGCGGTGGTGCTTAACAAGGCCAAAGGCCGTGAAATGGTTACAGGTATGATTTTGGGGTTCTTTGCAAATGGTGTCTACCAATTGATATTCCTGGTGTTGCTCGGATGGATCATTCCCATGAATAACCCGGCCATAATGCTGCCGAGCGGTATTGGATTAAAGAATACAATCGACTTGATTGAAATTTCCAATGCGCTGGACCGCGGGCTGGACTTTATTTGGAATGGGCTTGTCATGTTTGATATCGGCTCGATTCCAGTCGGACCCTGGCGGATACCGATTCTGACACTCGTGGTTACGGCATTGCTGGCAGTGGTGATTTCATTCCTGATTCGTACCCGTCTGGGTCAACAGATGCGGGCAGTCGGACAGGATATGCATATTGCCGAGGTTGCCGGTATCAACGTCAACCGCACCCGCACAATAGCGCTTATTATTTCGACCGTGCTGGCGGCCTGGGGACAGTTGATCTTCCTGCAGAATATGGGCACCATGAACACCTATAACAGCCATGAGCAGGTCGGCACATTTGCCATTGCCGCGCTGCTGGTGGGCGGAGCGACCACGCGCAAGGCCACCATCTGGAACGCTGTTGTGGGCGTAATCCTGTTCCATACCTTGTTCATCGTGTCGCCGCTTGCCGGCCAGAGACTCTTTGGAACGCCGCAGGTTGGCGAATACTTCCGTGTATTCCTGGCGTACGGCGTAATTGCGGTGGCGCTGGCATTGCACGCCTGGCAGGCAAAAGTCAAGAGCAACAGAGAACTCAGAGGCGAATAAAGCGAAGAAGAAAACGAAAAAGAACGCGAAGCAAAAGCAAAAGTAAAATCGACGCAAAGGCAGAGGCCGCCCAACCGGGCGGCCTTTGAATTTAGGACGATCGATCGATCGGGGACCGTCGATCGGGGACAGGTTTATTTGGTCCATTTTGATCCGATTGGGGACAGGTTTAAATGGTTCAAAATGGACCAAATAAACCTGTCCCCAAACGGATCGTTTTGCGGGAATGTTCTGACATCTTGGGCTGCTCTCCTGCCCGTGCTGTGCCGCATGCACCATCCGCATCATGTTGAAGCGCTAGTCATTCAGCGGCGCACGCCGCTCCCGAAACTCGCTAAATCACAACAACACCAGCGCATAAATACCAACGGCCAGCGCCAGCAAGACTCCCGCCCCGGCTAAAAAGATCGTCCCCCCGGCCAGTTTAATCCTGGCGTCCCGCTCGGAGCCGGCAATAATGGCAAATGGCCTGCCAGAATCGCCTTTGCCGACCATCAAACCCAGCTCGGGACTATTAGCGACCACAGGACTAACATGACCAATGACCGTAATCACAGAATTAGCACGCAAAAGCCAGCGATCTTCCGCGAGGGAACGGTCTTTTTTATCGAATGTAATATCGACCCATTCAGCGCCATGCGGCACAACGAGAATTCGGCCGGTTTCGTCTTCAAGATAGAAAGGTAATGCTTCACGAGTCATTTCGGGAAAAGCGGCTGCCTCACTTTTAGCGGCCATCGCCATCGCGATGCGCCACATCCCGGTATCGCGTCTGTATCGGGCGCTTTGGTCGCTGCCCGTTGACACCAATTCAACAGGGACAACTCTGCCAGTAAATTCAGCCTGGCCAACACTGGCCGCCCGTATTTTGGAGGTCGGAGTATCTTCAAGAATCACACGCACCCGCCGGTAGGAAATGACTCCTTCAACAATAAGGGCCAGCGCGCCAAGTAGTCCCAAAATGGCAATCCAGCTGCGAAATGGTGATCTCAGCAAACTAAACAGCACAAGAGCAACTCCGCAGGCAAGCAGGCTCAAATAATACCAGGCACGCTGGGGACTCCAGCCGTGTGTTATCGAGTCGTCTCTTTTCACGGTCGCTCTTCACCACCCTTACCTTGCCCTATTGCGTCCGCCCGCGTCCGCCCGCATCCGCCCTGCGTGCGCCTTGTTCGCGCCTTGCTTACGCCTCGCTCGCGTGCCCCTTGCGCCACCCTGCGTCCCACCTCACGCCGCACCTCA
>JBMNNY010000122.1:0-6586 GCA_050942765.1 Bacillota bacterium
CAGAAAAAGGGCTGCCACTGCAAGTATCGTTGGAACGCATGATGGGTTGCGGTATGGGCGCTTGCCAGGGATGCTCCTGTGGAACGAAAAAGGGACCTGTGCTTCTTTGCAGCGAAGGGCCGGTACTGGATGCCACGGTGGTGAATTGGGATGAATAGCGATAAATTTAAGTTTCAGACCAGGCTGGCCGGCCCGGCCAGCCTGTCCAGCCTGTCCAACCCGTCCGGCCTGTCCTGTAAGCTGGGACCGTTGACTCTTAAGAACCCCCTGATCGCGGCTTCCGGCACTTATGCCTTTGGCGAAGCTTACCGCTCTGTGCTGGATCCAAGTGTCTGGGGAGCTATTACACTGAAGTCTATTACACCAGAACCCCGCCCCGGCAATTCCGGTCGGCGAATCCAAGAGTGCCATGGCGGGTTGTTAAATTCTATCGGGTTAGCTAACCCCGGGCTGGATGAGTTTGAAAAGACAATAATCCCGCAGTTGGCTGATTTGGATACGGTCGTAATTGCCAGCCTGGCTGGCAGTGCAACTTCCGATTATGTCAAACTGGCTGATGCATTGCAGCAATATGCCGTTATTGATGCTTTTGAGCTGAACCTGTCCTGCCCAAATGTCCGTGAGGGCGGCCTGGCTTTCGGTGCTGATCCGGAAAAAATTGAAACACTGGTTGGACAAGTACGACGTGCGACAGCCAAGCCGCTATTAGTGAAGCTTACGCCAAATGTAACTTCCATCGCCGACACCGTGCGTGCAGCCGAGGCCGGCGGTGCAGATGTCATCGTAATGTGCAATACTTTCCTTGGAATGGACATTGATCTCAATACCGGACGACCGGTTTTCAATAACATCTATGCCGGATTTTCTGGTCCGCCAGTGTTCCCGATCGCCTTGCGCTGCGTCCATCAGACCGTCGCCGCCACCAAACTGCCTGTCGTTGGGATGGGTGGTGTCAGTGCGCTCGAAGACGTGCAAAAAATGATTTTGGTGGGAGCCAGTGCCGTTGGACTAGGCACAATTAACTTCGTTTGCCCGGATGCCCCCATACAAATCTGCGACGGACTTGCGCAATGGGTCAAAGACAAAGGCGCCACCAGCATCCAAGACCTGACCCGATTGGTGACAGGTTGATCCATTTGGGGACAGGTTTGTTTGGACCAAAATGATCCGATTGGGGACAGGTTTATTTGGATCGAAATGAGCGATTGGGGACTGTCCCCAATCAGGTCAAAACGATCCATCGGGGACTGTCCCCAAATGGGGCAAAATGTGCCGATCGGGGACAGACTTAATTCTTGACTCTCATTATGCTGGAGGAGGTTGACATAGACATATGAGTACGTTTACTGACCAATCGATTTCACCACTTATTTTGGCGCTTGATACAACTAGTCTGGAACGTGCCGAGGAACTGATTGAGGCCACCAAGGACAGCGTTGATGTTTATAAAATTGGTAATGAGGCGTTTTCCGCACTGGGACCAGCAATTGTTCAAGTAATTCACAAAAAAGGCAAAGAGGTTTTCCTAGACCTGAAGTTCCATGACATCCCGAATACTGTGGCCAGTGCAGTGCGTGCCGCTGCCACCACTCTGGGTGTCTACCTGCTCAACCTCCACATCGCCGGCGGACGCGCCATGATGGAAGCTGCTGTGAATGAACTGAACCGTCTTGAAAAAGAAAACAAAATCCGGCGCCCCAGACTGATTGGCGTAACGGTCCTCACTAGTCTGGAGAGTCCGGATTTAAAAGACATCGGCTTTGCAGAGACTGATATCCAAAAAACGGTCCTGCGCCTGGCAAAGCTTGCTGACACTTCCGGGTTGGACGGTGTAGTTGCTTCTCCTCAGGAGATAAAAATGATTCGCGAGCACCTTGGCAGAGATTTTCTGATTGTCACGCCCGGTATTCGTCCTTCCGGCGCTCAGACCGGCGATCAAAAGAGAACTATGTCGGCCGCCCAAGCCTTGCAATATGGCGCAGACTTCATCGTTGTCGGGCGCCCAATCACCACTGCCCCCGATCCCGGTGCAGTGGCGCGCCTAATGCTTAAGGAGGCCAGGCAGCGTTAGCGTTAGCGCTAGCGATAGCAATAGATAGCAATAATCTTAACCAACAACAAATCTCAAGAAATCCCGGACAACACAAAAATAGCTACAATAGAACTCGCGTTGAACGGGCATAAGTTATAAGCTTTGGAGGGGTATCAATGTCAAAATTACTTAGTGTGGCAGAAATCGATGAAATCCTCGTTAAGAGCGGAGTCTGGCAAAAGAATGGACATTTCCTGCTTACTTCCGGACGCCACAGTGATCAGTATCTTCAGTGCGCCATGATTTCGCAATACCCCGCCTATTTTGAACCAATCGCACGTCACCTGGCCGGACTTTTTGATGATCTTGAATTCGACTTGGTGCTGTCGCCTGCCATGGGCGGCATAATCCTTGGCTATGAAGTAGCCCGTGCGCTGGGCTTGCGCGCGCTCTTTACCGAAAGAGAAAATGGCATCATGTGCCTGAAACGCAGTCAGGCCTTTGAGCCCGGCAGCCGCATTCTGATTACCGAAGATGTTCTTACGACCGGAAAATCTGTCCGCGAAGTGATTGAAGTGGCCACCGCCCTGGGAGGGCGCGTAACAGCCGTCGGCGCGATTATAGACAGAAGCGCGGGGGCCGTCCAATTTGGAGTGCCTACCCGCGCCGTAAGAACTTTGGAAGTGCAATCTTTTGAAGCATCTGAATGTCCCATGTGCCGCGCCGGTATGCCAATTGTCAAGCCGGGCAGCCGTCCGAATAAGAATACTGTGCAATAGCGGTTTGCAATTGTCCAGACTACATCCTGATGGACTCGATGCGGTATTTGAAAGTACCTCCTGGTGCTTCCACAACCACTTCCTCATCGACCTTTTTCATCAGCAGTTTTTTGCCTAGCGGCGAAAGAAACGAAATATCGTTAAGTCCGACTTTTTCGCAGAAGGGACTAATCACGCGAAATTCTTCAATGCCGCCGGTCTCATAATCATATAACTGGACATAACTGTCCACAGTGACAAACGGCACTTCATCCTGCGCGGCATTATTGCGTTCTGCTGTTCTGAGTACCTGATCCAAACTGGTCAGGTACTTTTTCAGCATTTGAATGCATTCTTCGCGTTCCCGGGGAGATGTACAGAGGAAATTGGCAATTTGCTGATCCTTCTGTTCCTCAATAGACACAAGTTGTTGCAACAAGTTCTCATAGATTGGTTCAGATAAGACGTATTTGCCCATTCTCTTTGATCCTCCCCATTAAAAGGAAATTTATCGGAAATAAAACATAAGGTACCCCGCCACAATTGCGGAATACCACATTAATCATATCACCGCATACAATCATTGTCAATCCTGTATGCCATTGCCATCTGGCTGAGAGTCGTCCTAAATGGCCTAATATCAGCACTTTGCCTCTGTAATGTGTCCGGGTTCTAATCCCTACTGGACCGATACTGATAAAGAGCAGCTCTTTTGCTCTTTTCCTGCCGACGCTGATATTGAGCGGCATCCCCCCTTCTTTGGCAAAGATCAAAACCTGATACTAAATTTGGCGGCTTTTTTATCATATGTAATTTTATCTATTTTTAACCCCAGGCCCGCATAATATTATTTGCCTTGTCCATGATGCCGCGCTGATGCCCGGTTGGTGGGGTCGGCTACTCCCCCTGCTACACCCTGTTGGTGTTCCCTCACCGCTCCCCAGCTAGCCAACCGCCTATCCCCGCCAATTCCCGAAGTAGAGTGTCAACATGTCCCACAATTTCATAATATAATGCCAGACTATCCGAAAGGGGGAAGAGTGTATGAAAGACCATCATACTTCAATAGTTGTTCGCTGCCTTTTCCAGCTTGGCACCCCGCTTCAGCCCTTTGCCGTAGTTGAAAACACCAATACCGATCGGATTATGCTGGTGCGCATTTCTGAAGAAGTATTCACCTCATTGATGGAAGCTGGTATTCCGATTTGCCAACCTACTACCGCCCCTCCGGCGTCACTCGCCAATGTCAACGTTTTGTGTGTGTTTCGCATGTTTATCGGAGCGCAGGAGCCGATTCCGTACGCCATAGGCGAAAGCAAAGAGAATTGTGAAATAGTCATTATCCAAATTACCGATGCATTATTTGACTTTTTCCGTCTCCTGGGCGTCCCAATGTGTCCAATTATCCAGGCGATTAACGGCGCAGATTAACGCGTTCCTCTAGTTGTCTGACCCCTTATCCACACAGATTGGATTATTTGATTAGGAATTGACTTTATTGTCAAACAATGGTACGCTCGAATCGCAGTTTACAGCATTAGAACATTAGATGGCTGCTTGCTGCGCTATTTTTATGCTCAAATGACTCCATACGGTCCGGATTCATTTGAGAACAAGAACACGGAGAGCGAGGATTGAGTTATGTACAACAAATTAAGCACATTGCTGCAAAAACCAAAACTTTATGAAAAGACTGCTGAACCATTCTGGAATTCACCCCGCAGTTGTACTTAAACCGCAAAGAAACCACATCATGGGAAGTCTGTGCCGATGGCGGTTTTTGGAGTCCAAATCCGCATATCTGTCTGAATGCCCGGTACTTCTATGATAGCGGCGACGGCGTTGACCTGGATCGCAATGTGATCATTGAGGAAGGCAGCGTCAGGTGTTTTAATATTTGGAACACATGCTTTACGAAGCAATCTTTAGTTGAAGAAACTCAACCGCGTCATTTCGTCCCAGTGGGTTTTTATTCTGATTATGATGGTAAGCCATACGATGAAAATTCGCCAATCATGTGGGCATTGATGCAGAAACAGTAGCAATAGATCAATAACGGCAAAGCGAGCAATAGGACCCATAGAGGCCAAGCGCATAATTGGCCCCGTTGGCTGTTGGAGCAATGGGAGGCATCACAACTAAATGACAATAGAAACCTCTTCAATAAAAATCCGGCTGGAACAACCGCAAGACTATCGTGTCGTTGAAGAGCTGACCCGCGAAGCCTTTTGGGGCTGCATGGACCAACCTACTTGTGACGGCGAACATCTTATTGTCCATAAACTGCGCGGTCTGCCCTCCTTTGTGCCGGAGCTGGACTTCGTAGCCGAAGTAGACGGGCAGCTGGCCGGGCATATCATATACAGCAAGGCGAAAGTGATCACGCCGGACAGTCGCGAAATCGAGGTACTGAATTTTGGTCCGATCAGTGTTCTGCCAAAATATAAACGGAAGGGCATCGGCGCGGCGCTGTTGCATCACAGCATTGCGCAGGCGCAGAAACTTGGCTACCGGGCGATTATATTCTACGGACATCCCGATTACTATCCCCGCCTTGGCTTCGACCGTGCAAGTGCTTTTGGAATCACTTCCGAAAACGGAAAGAGCTTTGACGCACTGATGGCCATGCCGCTCTATGATGGAGCGCTTGACGGTGTGTGCGGGCGGTATGTCTATGATCCGGTATACGATCCTAATCCGCAAGAAGTTGAAGAATTTGAGCGCAGCTTTCCGCCAAAAGAACCTGTGGCTTTGCTGCCTATTAAGCTGCTGCTCGATAGACTGCCTGAAAGTGCGCAGCAAGCTTTTGAGACACGCCAGATAAAGCATGTATCCGGATTGCTGCGTTACAGCGGTGTCGAAATGTTGCGCTGGGAAGGCATTAATGAACAGGTTTTAACTCAAATTAATGTTGTCCTGAAAGAGCTTGGCCAACCGGAAAAGCTGTTTCCATCCTCATATATCCTGCAGCTGGTCAAAATGGGTGTACGCCTGCCATTGGTAAAGAAAATTCGGGAGGAATCTGGCACTTCGGTGTATCTGGTGGAATCAGAGGGCAAGCATTATCTGCTTAAGGTGTTCGAAAATCCGGAAGATCTTCATCAGGAGATTGAGCATGGTAAGTCACGTGCCACTTCATCCGACGGCGTTCCCGCTCCGCCAGTACTGAAGCATACAGAGTATGCGCTACTGCTGCCTGAGGCTGAAACGCCAGGTACGGTATGAGAACGATATAAACAACGATATAGACAAAAACATAGCCAGAGATATAAACAACGATAAAGGCATAAAAGGCATAGTAATCTGACTAAGTGTACATTTCTTAAGGCATAATAGCTGTAGAAATGCCACACTTTGGGAGGTGCACTATGCCTTTATACTTCTTATACATTATTTATACAGGTGCACTGTGGGCCGCATTACTGGCCATAGTACCAAGAGATAAAATGCGGACCTATCTGGTATATGGCATTCTTTTTGGCGGACTTGCAGATGCAGTTATATTGGCAATTGTGGACCTTCTACTGGGAATCGGCGGTTTTATCAATTTTGGTCCTCTGGGGTTTGGAAAACTTCCTTTTTTTCCACCGCTGGCCTGGTCAGCGTTTTTCGCGATGTACTTTTACTTTCTTCCCTCAAGGTGGTACCTACGATATCCTTATATGCTGACCATTATCATAGGTTCGGTCGTTTTTTCCAACATGCTCATGAATCTTGGAATATTCCAATGGAAAACCGGAAGACTATTGACTCCGCTGTTGGTTTACACTTTTTGGACTATTGCTGTGACATGGGG
>JBMNNY010000012.1:0-24195 GCA_050942765.1 Bacillota bacterium
GAGCTGTCTGAGGCTGCGTTGGAGTCTGCGGAATCGGAGTTGGCGTGGGCTGCGGAACCGGAACTGGAGCTGGAACCGGAGTCGGGTTCTGAACCGGTGTCGTTGTGGAAGGAATGCTTGGTGTGGTCGGACGATACGTCGGAACAGAATACTGGACATAGCCGCCGGTGCGAGTGGAATAGTAGTTGGAATTGTACCAACCGGAACGATAATAGGAACTGCCAGATGACGTACTATACCACGTGCTGCCAAGGACGGCTGGTGCGAAGATTAGGAGTGCAACCAGAACCAGGGCTGCAGATTGGAAAAAACGATAAGCCGGTTTCCTCTGCATCAAGTTGAAACATCTCCTTCTGAATTGATTGCTTCGTTTAAGCTGCGATTAAATGTGCGTTCAGTGGTTCTGTTTCACCCCTGTTCTGATAATTCTCCTGTCCCCTCATTTGTCCTTTAGGCAAATAACAGCCAGATTGCCATTAGCTGTCTTTAAATGATAAACTGAGCAATAAAAAAAAGCATAGCCGCATACCACGACTATGCTCAGTTTGTGGAATATTAAGCCTTACTGATCGGTCAGCTTTATCTGGCTCAAGTCAAGAACGCCACGCTGCAGAGCATAGAGAGCAATCTGGGCTCTGTTGGCCAGACCAAGTTTCTTACGGATACTGGTCACATAGTTCTTGACTGTCTTTTCACTTATGAAAAGGGTTTTGCCGATCTCAGCATTACCCAATCCGCTGGCAACATACTGAAGGATTTCGTTTTCGCGGGGACTAAGGCTTTCAAGTGGATCCAAGTTTTTTTGACGATCTTTGCCAAAATTTGCGGAGTACAAGTTTGTTCACTCCTCCAACGGGCCTCATTCGCCGACGCAAAAACCTTGGTTTGAAGCAGCCTGCGCGGCGAGCGGGGAAAGGAATAAAAATCCTCCTTCCTGGCTTCATATTATGCCGTATGCGCCCATTATGTCCCAGGGTGCGGACTCGCTTGCTATAGACTCCATCTCTCAAAGGCTCATCCCTATAAAAAAAACAAAGCCCTTCCCCGCTAGAGAAAGGACTTAAAGGCAACGCTATCAAGACTGTCGCGGCGAAATTCGCCACAAACCACAAATTTGACACTTCAAATTCGACTATTACTTTTCTTTTGCTGACTTCAGGCAGTCTTTGCAGATATAATGTCCCTTAAAAAGCTTTGTACCATCAACAGATCCGCAGAAAATACAACCCGGTTTGTACTGCTTAAGGATAATTGACTGTGTTTCTGCATCAAAAAACACTTCCATCGGATCCTTAATTTCGATACCCATCATTCTACGCATTTCCTTGGGCAAGACGAAACGGCCTAACTCGTCGATTTTTCGCACAATACCTGTACTTCTAAGCATTGAAAAGCCTCCCGCCCCTTTGTGATTTAATTTTTTTGTCATTGGTTATTTCTGCATAATTAAGAAATTCCCTGTCAAAGCTGCAATAAATGTTATTTTCGCACGCTAGAAATCCATTAGATGGGAGGCTTGATCCAAGTTACAGGGAGGATTTTCCATATATGTAACGAATTATATGTCGTGCTTTACATGGAGCCCGTATTGGAGTTGGTAACATTGCCGGTTAAAATTCTTAGCTGTACAGTTGTCGGTATTGATGGAATACCGGTCGAAGTAGAGGTGGATGTTGGTTCAGGCCTGCCCGGGTTCGGAATCGTCGGTCTTCCTGACACGGCAATTCGGGAAAGCAAGGACCGGGTACGCTCTGCATTGCGTAATAGCGGAGCACAGCTGCCAAATCGCAAGATTACGATTAACCTTGCCCCTGCCGATTTACGCAAGGAAGGAGCTTCTTTTGATCTGCCGATCGCCTTGGGTATCATGGCGTGTATCGGAAAATTCGACCACGCCAGCCTAAGCAACTGCATGATTGTCGGGGAGCTATCTCTCAGTGGAGATATCCGTCCCATACGCGGTATGCTTCCGATGGCCCTGGCAGCACAGAAATCAGGTTGCAGGGAGCTGATTCTGCCAGCCGATAACTTGGATGAAGCCGCAATCATTGAGGGAATTAAACTGCTGCCTGCCAATCATTTGCGGGATGTGCTGGAATATTTGGGTACTGCATCGACCCCATCCTCCAAATCCGCTGCCCAATCTTCCATATTATACAAATGGAACCTGTCTCAACAACCGGTCTTCGATGTAGATTTTTTAGAAGTAAGCGGACAAGAACATGCCAAGCGAGCATTTGAAATTGCAGCTGCCGGAGGACATAATCTGCTGCTATGCGGCCCCCCGGGCTCCGGAAAGACGATGCTGGCGCGCCGCATCCCCACAATTATGCCCCCGCTAGAAAAAGCGGAGGCAATTGAGTTAACGCGCATTTATAGCGCCGCTGGGTTGCTGCCAGCAGGAAATAGCTTTATTACTACCAGGCCTTTTCGTGCCCCCCATCATACCGCAAGTTACGCAGGACTCATCGGCGGCGGGCGGAACCCCCGTCCCGGTGAAATCAGTCTGGCACACCTGGGTGTTCTGTTCCTTGACGAGCTTCCGGAATATCGGCGCGAAGTATTGGAAGTACTGCGTCAGCCGCTGGAAGACGGCGTGGTTACCATTGCCCGTGCCAACAATGCCATTACCTTTCCAGCAAAAGTCATGCTTGTTTCAGCAATGAACCCATGTCCTTGCGGCTTCTTGGGAGATGCCACGAAGCCGTGTGTCTGCACGCCGCTCCAAATTCAAAAATACCGCTCCAAGATTTCCGGGCCACTGCTTGACCGCATCGATTTGCAGGTAAATGTTCCACGTATGCCAGACAGCGAATTAACTGCCTTTAAGCCAGGCGAATCATCGTCTGCAATTCGTCAGCGTGTCATCGAGGCCCGCAAAACACAAAAATCCAGATATCCGGAAGGAACCTATAAGTGGAATGCCAATCTGACTTCTGGTGAAATCCGTCAATACTGCCAAATGAGTCCGGCTGCCTCGACACTGCTGCACCAGGCGGCTGCCCGTTTTGCCATGAGTGCGCGTTCCTTCTTTAAAACGATTAAGGTAGCGCGCACGATTGCCGATTTAAGTGGCAATCCCCATATTGAGTGGGAACATATTGCTGAAGCGCTGCAATACCGCTCTATTTCATTACCGTCTTAACCTGTCTTAACTAAGAACTTAACCTAAGAATCAAATGCAAAGGCATTTTGGATTAGTTTAGCCTTCACCGGATTGCCATCATAGTCGAAGGTGACTTCCACCACGTCAAAACGAATCGGGCAATGATTTGTTTGGCCTTTGCGCTGCTGCGCAAGAAAGTGACAGGCAGTTCGAAGAATATGCTGTCGCTTGTACCGGGTGATTGATTCGAACCCGCTACCATAGGCAGACCCGGTTCGGCTCTTAATCTCAATAAAAACCAATTCGTGCGCTTCTCTGGCAATCAGATCGATTTCCCCGTATGGACAGCGGTAGTTGACAGCCAGTGTTTGGTAACCTTTGCTTTCCAGATAAGTTCTGGCGTATGCTTCTCCAACCTGACCAAGCTTCGCACGGTTAAGCCTCATCTGCAAGACTTCCTTCCCTTCCGCCTTCCCTTCCGCCTTCCCTTTCCTTCTGCCTTTCTCATATTCACCCCAAGGCATCTGCACCTACGCCCACACCCGTAGCCGCACCCCGCCCGCATAGGCACAGAAAAACCGGGCACTCACAAATGCCCGGTTGCGAAATCAATATATGTCTTGTCTTTCAGGCAAGCTGTGCCAAACTCAAGCAATGCCAAACTCAAGCTATGTCGCAGTCAAGTCATACTATCTTATCATACCATTAACACGGACTATACTTTCCTAACAGTGTTATCCTAGCGCGCTGAGCTATTCTAGCCGTGTCGTGCTATCCTAACCTTGAGAGCAAAACCCCGGCGGCAATTGCCGAACCGATTACGCCTGCTACATTGGGACCCATGGCATGCATCAGCAGGTGATTCTGTGGATTGGCCTTCATACCCTCTATTTGCGACACACGGGCTGCCATAGGTACTGCTGAAACGCCGGCAGAACCAATTAGCGGATTGACTTTACCTTTGGTAGCCCAGCACATCAGTTTGCCAAAAAGCACTCCGCCAGCTGTGCCCATTGCAAACGCTACCAGACCAAGTAAGAAAATCGAAATGGTATCCCAAGTCAAAAATGTTTCTGCAGTCGTGGTAGCTCCAACAGTGAGACCCAGGAAAATTACAATAATATTCATTAACTCATTTTGAGCAGTCTTAGAAAGCCGATCGACAACTCCACTCTCACGGAAAAGGTTTCCCAGCATCAGCATTCCAATCAATGGAACGGCATCGGGCAAAAGCAGACCGGTGAAAATTGTGATAATAATCGGGAATAAAATCTTTTCTTTTTTAGAAACCGGCCGTAGTTGCTCCATGATAATACTGCGTTCTTTTTTGGTGGTCAGAAGGCGCATAATAGGCGGCTGAATCAGTGGTACCAACGCCATGTAAGAATAGGCTGCAACGGCGATGGATCCCAGAAGTTCAGGAGCCAGTTTCCTGGCCAGAAAGATCGCAGTAGGACCATCAGCCCCGCCGATAATACCAATTGCGCCTGCTTGTGTGGGGGTAAACCCCAGCAATAATGCGCCGATTAAGGTGGTAAATATCCCCAGCTGAGCTGCTGCACCCAGCAAAAAAGTCTTGGGATTCGCAATTAGCGGGCCAAAATCCGTACTAGCCCCTATTCCTAAAAAGATTATCGGAGGGAAGAGCCCAAGACTGACTCCCTGGTAAATGTAATACAAAAAAGTGTCTACTGTTTTCGAACTGCCTGCTAATGGCAGGTTGGCCCACAGGATACCGAAACTAATCGGAAGGAGTAGCAGCGGCTCAAATTTCCTGACAATTGCCAGATATATTAGAATCAGAGCTATTCCAATCATCGCTACATGCTTCCAGGTCAGAACCGCAAATCCGGTGCTAAGAATAAACTCTTGGATAGTCTGCCACATTTACCTCTTTCTCCAATTCATTTAATGATAAACTAAAACCACAGTATGAATGCCGTTCAGACAGATGGCAGCTTGGAATACCTCTGTCTAAACACCTTGCAGCGTGAAATAGCAGGATAAATAAATCTATTAAGGTTTTGCGTGCAATTATTCCAGATCAACCAGCGGTTCTTGCGGATTGACGCTTTGACCAGGCTGAACGAAAATCGCTTTGACGCGCCCGTCTCTCGGAGCCAATATTTCATTTTCCATTTTCATGGCTTCCAAGGTCAGCAGAACATCGCGACGCTTAACTTCCTGACCGGGTTTTACTTTAATGGTGACGATTACGCCCGGCATTGGTGCAACAATCGCTCCAGGACCAGCCTGAGAAGAATCTGCGGTTTTAGCTGCCGGACTCTCTTTGCTAAGATCAGAAGCGGTAGCCGGAGTACTTACAGTTGTCTGGGCTGGTGCCGCAGCCGCAGAAGCTGCCGCAACCGTGGTTGACTCAGTTTTTGGAGCGCTATGAACCGCTGCTCCGGATGCTATTTCCTCAACATCTACTTCGTAAGGTGTTCCATTAACAACAACCTTAAACCGCTTCATCTTGAAGTCCTCCTCTTAATTAGGAAATTTCCTGCATTTACTTGATCAAAGCGCCCGGCAATAGCCCAGGGCGAAAACGACTCTCTTCCGATACATGGTCTGATGGAACGTATTGCATAGCTGCCCTTAGCAGAGCCCATCATATATGCAATCGCACCGCTAATCGCAGCCACTGTCTCAGCTGAAACTCCTGAAAAATTCATGCTTGCTGAAACACTGGCAGCTGCTGACTTCTCAGATACTTGATGTTCGGCTTTTTTCTTATTGGTACCTGAGAAATATTGCAATGATTTCATCACGCAAATGATCACGATCAGCGCAAAAAAGACCACGCCCATGCCAAGGAAAAGAAGCTCTATTCCGACACCCACGTTGCGCATGGCTTTTTCCTCCTTACACCGGAATATTCCCGTGTTTTTTGGCTGGACGCTGTTCTCTCTTATTGGCGATCATGTTCAGAGCTTTTATCAAAGCAGAACGTGTTTCGCGTGGATCAATGACATCGTCAATATAGCCTCTGGCAGCTGCGATGTATGGATTGGCGAATTTTGTGGTATATTCATCCACTTTCTCGCGGCGGGTAGCTTCGGGATCCTTGGCATTCTTGATGTCATCGCGGAAAATTATATTAGCAGCCCCGGCTGCACCCATGACAGCAATTTCAGCTGTTGGCCAGGCATACACGGCGTCTGCTCCCAGAGAACGGCTGCACATGGCAACATATGCTCCGCCGTAAGATTTCCGCAAAATCACTGCCAGTTTAGGTACGGTAGCTTCCGAATACGCAAAAAGCACTTTGGCTCCATGCCGGATAATGCCGCCGAATTCCTGCGAAACACCGGGCAAGAATCCAGGTACATCTACAAATGTCACGATTGGAACATTAAAGGCATCGCAGGTTCGTACAAAGCGCGCAATCTTATCACTGGCATTGATATCAAGACATCCGGCCAGGCATTTTGGCTGGTTCGCAATAATTCCAATGCTCCGGCCTTGCATTCTGGCGAAACCGATTACCGCATTGGCTGCATAATCGGGTTGTACTTCCAGGAAAGAGCCTGGATCAGTCACCAGATTGATGATTTCCCTGACATCATATGGTCTGTTTGGATCATCCGGGATAATGTCCAACAGCGCTTCGAAATTAATCTCATTTTCAATATGGTCGGGGCAATCAACTGCAGGAGGATCCTCCATATTATTGGAAGGCAGATAGGACAACAGCTTTCTGACCAAAGCCAGACATTCCTGTTCGCTTGGCGATGCAAAATGTGCCACGCCACTCTTGGAACTGTGGGTAAAAGCTCCACCCAGGTCTTCCAGAGTTACATCCTCACCGGTAGTAGACTTGATAACTTGCGGTCCGGTAATGAACATCTGACTGGTATTTTCAACCATCAGGATAAAGTCCGTAATTGCCGGTGAATAAACAGCGCCACCAGCACACGGACCCATGATTACAGAAATTTGAGGAATGACTCCCGAATAAATCGTGTTGCGGTAAAAAATCTGACCATAGCCATCCAAGGCATCGACGCCTTCCTGAATGCGGGCTCCACCAGAATCATTTAGTCCGATAAACGGAGCGCCAGCTTTGGCAGCCAGATCCATGACCTTGCATATTTTTTTGGAATGGGCTTCTCCAAGAGCACCGCCCAAAACGGTGGCATCCTGGGCATAAACAAATACCTGACGGCCGTCAATAGTGCCGTAGCCAGTGATAACTCCCTCGCCAGGAGTCTCTACTTCGTCCATGCCAAAGTCTGTGCAGCGGTTCTTGATGAACATGTCGGTTTCGACAAAACTATTTGGATCAAGAAGCAGATCCAGACGTTCTCTGGCAGTCAGCTTATTGGCGGCATGCTGACGTTCTATGCGTTTAGCACCGCCGCCCAGTTGAGTCTTTTCACGGCGGTTCTGCAAATCCTGTAATTTATTCCGGACAGACATCGCGGTTTACCTCCAATCAGTGCTGACAAAGTTCAATAAGTACTCCACCCCCGGACTTTGGATGCAGGAACGCAATTTTGGCTCCGTGAGCGCCAATTCTGGGGGTTTCGTCTATTACTCTGATACCGCGGGATTTAACAGCCTCAAGCTCTTTAGCAACATCGTCCACAGCAAATGCTATATGATGGATGCCGGGACCGCGATTTTCGAGAAACTTGGCCACGGTAGCGTCCGGGCTAGTCGGTTCCAGCAACTCAATGTTACTCTGTCCTATTTTCAGAAATGCGACACGTAGTTTCTGGTCTGGAACTTCCTCAATGCCTAGCAGTTCAAGACCAAGAACCTCCGTATAAAACGGTAAAGACTCCTCGATGCTTTTTACGGCAATTCCGATATGCTCGATTTTGTTTAGCATGGTACGTACTTCCCTCCCTTATTGTTTTTTTGTGATCAAATTCCATATGGCTTCAGCTGCGCTATACGGATCCAGTATACATTGTTCAAGCTGACCGCTAATCCGGGCAAGATCTTCAGGGCTAATTCCAGCCAGAGCATTACGAAACAGACCCTGTAAAGCCCCGTTCAACTGCACCTGGATCCGTTTCTTTCTGGAAACCTCGATCAGCCCCGATTGCTCCAGATAAGCATAATGCCGATCAATCGCATCCAGCAGATTTCCGACCCCATCGCCTGACAGTGCCGAAGTTAAAATAACTTCAGGCACAAAACGGTTTTCTTCAGAAACAGTCAGCGACATCTTTATTTCGGCAGCTAATAGTGCAGCCCCTTCTCTGTCGGACTTGTTGACCGCGAATACATCGGCTATTTCCATGATACCGGCTTTCATTAGCTGGATGTCATCTCCGAGTCCGGGAACCATTACTAATACAACGGTATCTGCCAACCCGGCAATTTCTGTTTCTGCCTGCCCGGTACCGACAGTCTCGATGATAATCCGATCAAAACCAGCCGCCTGCATGAGTGCTGCCGCACCGGCAGTTGTCGGCGAAAGACCGCCAAGATGCCCGCGGTTACTCATACTGCGAATGAATACCCATTCATCTCCTGAATGACCGGGTAACCGCAAGCGATCTCCCAGAATGGCACCGCCTGTCAGTGGACTGGCCGGATCCACCAGAATTAGGCCGACCTTTTCTCCTCTTTTGCGCAAGCAGGTAACTAGCGCATCGCTCAAAGTACTCTTGCCTGCACCAGGCGGACCGGTAATTCCGATAAATTTAGCTTTGCTCAATTGCGCATTCTGATGCAGCAGACTGAGTATGCGGTTAGCCTCGGGTGCGCCATTTTCCAGCAACGTAATAGCCCTGGCCAGCGCACGGCGGTCGCCGCTGATGATTCGTTCAGCAAAGATCTCCGGCGCATGCAAGTCTTTATTTGTTGACATGTTTCTTCAAAAACTCCACCACATCCATAGTAGAAGTACCCGGCGTGAATACTTCAACAACTCCGGCAGCTTTCAGGCCTGGAATGTCTTCGTGCGGAATGACACCGCCGCCAAATACCAGAATATCATCGGCCCCTTTTTCTCGGAGCAATTCTACGACACGCGGGAAAAGGTGATTATGTGCCCCTGAAAGACAAGATAAGCCTAAAGCATCGACATCTTCCTGAAGGGCGGCATCGACAATTTGCTCGGGGGTTTGACGCAACCCGGTATAAATTACTTCCATACCAGCGTCACGCAAGGCTCGCGCAATAACCTTGGCTCCGCGATCATGCCCGTCCAGACCAGGTTTTGCGATTAAGACGCGAATTGTAGCCAAATCAAATCCTCCTCCGTTTGAAACTCACCAAAACACATTGGCACATTTGAGGCGCAATGCACAGCAATGCACACATTCACATTCCACTTTAGAGACATTAGAGAATATCCGGCGCGCGGTATTCGCCAAACACATCGCGGAGCACGCCGCAAATTTCGCCAAGAGTGGCATAGGCATGCACTGCATCCAGAATGACAGGCATCAGGTTGTCTGTGCCAGCAGCTGCGCGGCGCAAAGCCTCCAGACACTGAGCAACTTTGTTGCCATCGCGCTCGGCCCGGAGGGCTGCCAGCCGTTGATGCTGCGCTTCAGCCACAGCGGGATCAACCCGCATCAAACCAGAAGGAGGAGCTTCTTCAATTTGGAAGCGGTTTACACCAACAACTATCCGTTCATTTGCTTCGACATCTTTCTGGTACCGGTAAGCGCTGTCCTGGATCTCCTGCTGGATATACCCTTTCTCGATCGCACCAGGTGCGCCGCCCATTTCATCAATCTTGCGAATGTACTCTTCCGCCCGGTCGGCAATTTCCTTGGTTAGACTTTCAATATAGTAGGAGCCGGCTAATGGATCAACAGTATTGGTAACTCCGCTTTCAAAAGCAATAATCTGTTGCGTCCTAAGAGCGATACGCACTGAATCCTCAGTCGGCAACGCCAGAGCTTCATCCCTTGAATTGGTATGTAAAGACTGTGTACCGCCAAGAACGGCTGAAAGGGCCTGCAAAGCTACACGCACAACGTTGTTTTCCGGTTGTTGTGCCGTAAGAGTGGAGCCAGCCGTTTGGGTATGGAATCTCAACATCCAAGATTTCGGGTTGGTAGCCCCAAAACGTTCGCGCATAATTTTGGACCACAGATAACGCGCAGCGCGGAATTTGGCCACTTCTTCAAAGAAATCGGTATGAGCGTTAAAGAAGAACGACAGCCGCGGAGCAAAGGAATCAACGTTCAGACCGGCATTAATGGCCGCCTGGACATAAGCGATTCCATCAGCCAGTGTAAAGGCAACCTCTTGAACAGCATTGGCTCCTGCTTCACGAATATGATAGCCGCTGATTGAGATGGTGTTCCATTCCGGCAAATTCTGCGAGCAGTATGCAAAAATATCCGTAATTAGGCGCATGGAAGGCTTAGGCGGGAAAATATATGTACCGCGTGCGACATATTCTTTCAAAATATCATTCTGGATCGTACCGGAAATCTTCTCCACAGCCACGCCCTGCTTTTGAGCTACTGCGATGTACATCGCCAATAAGACGGCGGCAGGCGCATTGATCGTCATGGAAGTACTGACTTTGTCAAGCGGAATGCTATTAAAGAGGATTTCCATATCCTTAAGACTGTCAATGGCTACTCCGACTTTGCCTACTTCACCGGCAGCCAGCGGATGATCCGAATCGTAGCCGATCTGAGTTGGCAGGTCAAAAGCGACCGAAAGTCCGGTTTGCCCTTGCTCCAGAAGATATCTGAAGCGCATATTGCTTTCCTCCGCAGAGGCAAACCCCGCGTATTGGCGCATGGTCCATGGCCGTCCGCGATACATGGTCGGTTGAACGCCTCTGGTAAAAGGAAACTCGCCTGGAAAGCCCAGCGTTTCAAGATAGTCAACATCATCAATGTCAGCGGGAGTATAGAGTCGTTTCACTTCTATTCCAGAAGGTGTCTGGAAGACTGGCCGGCTTTCGGGAAACTTGGCCAGCAGTTTCGCGACAGATTTTTCCTGCCAGTCAGAAGCCCTTTGCTTAATTTCCTGCAACTTGGTCTGATCGTACATAAATCGTGCTCCTTTCCCTATTTGGCATTAAGGAGTTGCTGTGCAGCTTCCAGTCCAGCCCTATAGGCTTTCAGGTTCAATTCGGCAGTACCCTCCGGAACGCGCTCGCAAATGGCCTTTTCCATTGACTCGTTAGAGACGGCTTTCGCCAGAGCGTTCAAACAGCCCAAAGCGACCATATTAGCAGTCAGGCTGCGTCCAACTTTCTCACGGGCAATGCTTAATACTGGAAGCTTGTACAACGGTGCCGCCGTCTTTTCATCCGGCAAAGGCAGATTCATCGAAGTGTCAGTAATGATTATGCCGTTCGAATCGACAACTTCTCCATATTTGCGATAAGCTTCATCAGACAGACAAAGCAATACATGCGGTTTTGTGACTTTGGGATAATCAATGGCGGAATAGCTAATGATCACTTCCGCCTTACTGGCGCCTCCACGTGCCTCCGGGCCATAGCTTTGTGTCTGGACGGCGTTCTTGCCTTCCAGAATGGCGGCGTCAGCCAATATAATTCCGGCAAGAATTAAACCTTGTCCGCCGGAGCCGCCCAACCGAAATTCAATTGCACTTTCCATACTCAGGCCCTCCTTGCGGCAATTATTTTGTCATATTCCGCAATGTATTCCGGAGCAGGACTGTTATGCAATTCTCCAACGATAAACTTGCCTTCCAACTGCTCCTTCGTCATTTTGGCTGCTGCCACAGCGTTTACAGCATGTTCCTGCTGCCATTTAATCATGTCGACCGGCCCGCCCTTCTTATTCTTGCGTCCAAAATAAGTCGGGCACTGGCTGACACCTTCAATAAGAGAGAATCCTTTATTGGCCAATCCTTTCACAATCAAATCCGACAACAACTGAGCATGGTAAGTTGTGCCTCGGCCAACATAAGTCGCACCAGCCGCGATCGCCAGGTCGCAAAGGTCGAATTCGCGCTCAATGGTACCATATGGTGCGGTAGTGGCAAAACTGCCACGCGGAGTCAAAGGCGAATATTGACCGCTGGTCATGCCATATATTGAGTTGTTGAAAACGATGGCAGTCAGATCAATATTACGACGACAGGCATGAATGAAATGATTGCCGCCGATGGCCGAACAGTCACCGTCACCCATAATGACAATTACATTCAGTTCCGGTTTGGCCATTTTAATACCGGTGGCAAATGCCAGAGCCCGTCCATGGGTGGTATGCAGAGTGTCAAAATCCATATAGCCTGATGCTCTTGAAGAGCAGCCAATACCTGAAACGATTACCGTTTTGTCTTGATCAAGGCCCGCCTTGTCAATCGCCCTCAGTATAGCTCCAAGAATAATGCCATGTCCACATCCCGGACACCAGATGTGAGGCATCATGGCATTACGGAGATAATCTTTTGCATGCTGAGAAGCCATTCTTTTACACCTCCATAATGCGCCGCAGTATATGATCAGGAGCAATCAACTCGCCGACAATGCTGTTAATTCCGCTTACCTGACATCTGGAGCAAGCAACGCGTTCAACCTCAAGACGCAACTGTCCGAGGTTCATTTCGGGAACAATGATATGCCTGACTTTTTCAGCCAACTTGGCGACAGCCGTTTCCGGGAACGGCCAGATGGTAATCGGACGGAACAGTCCGGCCTTAACTCCGTTTTGGCGGGCAGTCTTGACAGCATTATATGCTGAACGCGCCACCGAACCGAAAGCAAGCACCAGTATTTCGGCATCATCCGTCATATATTCTTCATATTTCAGAATTTCGTCCAAATTTTGGCTAATTTTGTTGTGCAGGCGGCGAATTAAGAAATCAACTTCTTCCGCTTTGCTGGTTGGGAAACCTTTTTTGCTATGAATCAAGCCCGTTACATGACTACGATAGCCACTGCCGAAATCTGCCATTGGTGCTACTCCGTTCATTGGAGCATCGTAGGGCAAATAGTCTTCACGTAAACAGGTCGGTTTTACCCTGTCAATAATAGGAGTATCTAATTTATGCAGATCAACACGTTCCCGCATATGACCAACGACTTCATCCATCAATAAAATTACGGGGTTTCTGTACTTTTCAGAAAGATTAAATGCTTGAATCGTCAGCCGGTAAGTTTCGGATACTGACGATGGAGAGACTACAATGATTGGGTGATCACCGTGTGTTCCCCATCTGCTCTGCATTACATCGCCCTGAGCAGGAGAGGTTGGTAATCCGGTGCTCGGACCAGAACGCTGAACATTAACAATCACACATGGAACTTCTGTTAAAGAAGCATAACCGATATTTTCCTGTTTCAAGGAAAAACCCGGACCACTGGTAGCTGTCATTGCTTTGGTGCCAGTCAGTGAAGCACCAATTACTGCGGCCATACTGGCAATTTCGTCTTCCATTTGAATAAATCTTCCGCCAACGCGCGGCAAAGTTGCTGCCATCAACTCGGCAATTTCGGTAGAAGGTGTAATAGGATACCCGGCGTAAAACCTGCATCCTGCAGCTATTGCTCCTTCTACGCATGCTTCATTGCCTTGCATCAGGCGAGCAGACCGCTCAACCGCCATTTTTGTCACCTTCCTCAACAATGATGGAAAAGTCCGGACAGCGTAACTCACATAAGCGACACTTAATACATTTTTCCGGTGCAACGACTACAGGGTAACCATCTGGCCCGGCTGCCAAAACTCCTTTTGGACAAAAAGCAATACAGATTCCGCATCTCTTGCACCAACGTTTGTTGATGCTGACCGGGGAAGCAACCGGCTGGTTTTCCAACGGAATAACCATTCAAGAACCCTCCCACCTATTCGTTTTGTTACATTTGCTTTTTGGGTGGCTATTAGCTATTGTCGCAAAGAAACCCGTCGGATAAATCCCACGGAATCTCAAGGGCAATAATAGCACTATGTAAACCCACTTTTACTCAGTTAATAGCTTTCGTGTAACTTACTTTATTTCCTGCCTCAAAATACTTTTTTCAGGCGTTTTTCTGTGTGTCCGGCAAGTAATTGCGGCAGAAACTGACTCGATGAATCGGACATGGACCGTAGCGCTCCAGAGCCGCCAGATGCTCCTTTGTACCATAGCCCTGATTATGGGCAAATCCATATTGTGGATAGATGCGATCATAGGCAGCCATAATCCTGTCGCGCGCAACCTTCGCCATAATCGATGCCGCAGCAATCGAAATACATAAGCAATCACCTTTAATAATTCCCTTTTGCGGAATATTAAGGTTTGGAATTGTTACAGCATCAGCCAGTATGAACTGCGGTCGTAGTTTTAACTTGGCCACTGCTTGCTGCATTGCCAGGTATGTGGCCTGCAGGATATTGACTTCGTCAATCTGCTCGGGGCCAATGACCCCGATGCCATAATGGGCAATAGCGGCCAACTCTTCAGACAGCTCTTCCCTCTCGCCAGGCGATAATTGCTTTGAATCATTGACGCCAGGCAAAGCTGAACAGGGCGGCAGTATTACAGCGGCTGCAACAACAGGTCCGGCCAAAGGCCCGCGTCCGGCTTCATCTACGCCGGCAACCACCGGGGTGTCCGGTACGCCTGATATGTCTGGTACGCCTGATATGTCCGGTACGCCTGGCATGTCCGGTAAACCATGCATGTCGGGCATGTTTGGTGGGTTGTGCTCTCCAACAGTTATTGTATTACAATTCCCAAATGATTCAAGAGTTGATTTCTCAAAAAACGCCATTTTACTTAGACGGGCTATTTCTTTGGAAAAAAAGGCATTTTCTTGCGAAACTGAAGAAAGCAATGCTTCGTTTAAAAAGAAAAAAGGCCTGCCGGTTTCATTGCGTAACAACATGCGCAGATTGCGATTAAGATCTGCCCTTTTTACTCCAGCCATATGTTCACTAATCCTCCGTTTTTGCGCGGCAAGCCGAAATCTGTGTACCAAAGTCGGCGTCGCGATCCGACATGGTAGATTCTCTGTGATCTGGCGTAATCCCTTTCCAACCAATGCAGGTATTATTTGATAGCAGGAAGGTCTTGTGATATAGTAGAATGAATTCGAGGTTATTAAGCTGCTTGGGCTGCTTGGCAAAAAACCGTTTACAGGAAAGCCTCTTGCAAGAACGCCGTTTACAAGAAAGCCGCCTACAGGAAAGCCGCTTAAGAATACCGCTTAAAGGAGGCGCAGGCATGATCAACAAAGGATTAGTCAAAAAAGGCATCATCATAACACTCGTACTCAGCCTGCTAATCACCGCTTTTATTTTATTGGAAACGGTAGATCAGCGCACTTGGTCCGGTATCTTAAAGTTTAACCCGATTTTTATCCTGATTGCCAGCTTAATGCTGATTGGCAGCTGGATTGTCGAGTCATTGCGTTTAAAAGTACTCTCAAACATGCTTGGAGAACGCCTTGGACACCGGGATGCCATGCTCATCAATCTGGCGGGTATGTTTACAAGCAATGTAACACCCCTGACGACCGGCGGCCCCCCTACACAAGTCTATCTTCTTCACAAAAAGGGATTATCTGTAGGAAAGGCTACCGTGGTAGTTTCGATGCGCGTGGCCTTAACGACCATTGTCAGAAGTTTCTTGTCGCCAGTGTTTTATATAATTTTCCGTTCATATTTTCCAAGCTTTCCGGCCAGTGAAGCACTGTTTTTCGTGATTTCTTTTATTTCTGCCTTGACCGCAGTACCTTTATTGATGCCTACGGCGTTCCGAAAGATAATTCAGTGGGTCATGGCCCGGAAAATTGTGCGTCGCATTTTAGGCCACCGTTTTGACGATGCTTTTGCCAGAGTAATGACTACGGCTGAAGAGTTTCGTACCAATTTGGCACTGATTTTTAAACAGAAAAAGGGACAGTTGCTGTTGACCATTTTACTGACTATTCTTTACTGGCCTCTGTATCTGGGCATTGCCCCCGTGATGTTGCTTTTTGGCCTGGGAATGAAGATTGTACTCTCAACCGTTTTGATTGTGCAGTTTGTCTGGTTGTTCTTTATTTCTTGTATTCCGGTGCCTGGTGGCAGCGGCGTAACCGAAGTTGGATTCGCCGCCCTGTTCAAAGTTTTTGGCGTTCCTCAAAATCTCATCGGTGTGTTCGTGTTCATCTGGCGCGTGTTCACTTTCTATTTGAACACTTTTGTCGGCGGAGCAGCGTTTATGCGTTTTGTTGCTAATGAATCTCGTCAAGAGGCAGTTCCAGGGTAATACGTCCCAATTTGCCGCTACGAAAATCATCAAACAAGATGCGTGCCATTCTAAGTAAATCAAGGCTGCCTCCCGTTTGCAGGCAGCCTCTCTTTTTGGCCAGGACAGCCAGCAAATCGTGGGCTTCCTCCAATGATTGCTCAGAAGTCACCACTACGCCGTATCTCTCACTCAGCGTATTGGCGTAATTGCGGGTTAGAAATGACAGTAGCCGGCAGGCCAGTTCCTCTTGATCGACAAGCTCTTCCGGAATAGTGCCGATCATGGCCAGTCTCACCCCAACATCCGGGTCCTCAATTTTCGGGGGCAAGAGGCCTGGCGAATCGAGCATTTCAATGCCACCCGCCAGCGTAATCCATTGTTTGCCTCTGGTGACACCGGGCAAATCGCCGGTTTTGGCCGCCTTACGCCCTGCCATACGATTGAGCACAGTTGATTTGCCAACATTGGGGATACCAACAACCAATATGCGCAGTGGACGCGGCAGGCGCCCGCGTTCTTTGAGCCTGGCAGCAAGATTTTCGCCGCTCTTCTTAAGCATCTTCAATAATACCTGAAATCCTTCTCCACTCTTGGCGTTCACTGCCAAAACTGAAGTTTGTTCCTGATCCTTAGTAAGGTGCTTAATCCAAACTGCATTTGCGTTATTATCAGCAAGGTCTGATTTATTAAGCAGGATGATCCGTTCTTTGCCAGCAGTCAGACGATTGATATCAGGATTACGACTGCTGATAGGAATTCTGGCATCGCGCACTTCTAAAACCAAATCGACCAATTTCAACAATTCAGTTATTTCGCGTTTGGCTTTCGCCATATGTCCCGGAAACCAATGAATCTGCACTTCACAGACCCCTCCCCTCTCCCCTGTGTCGTCTTCGCACTATTCCGCTCCCGCGCGCAGTTGCGCAACAAGGTCCTGCATATCGGCAGGCATTTCTGCCTTAAATTCCAGATACTGCCCGGTCCTTGGATGTACAAACCCTAATACGGCAGCATGTAAGGCTTGCCCGGAAAGCATTTTGCATCGACTGCGGGTTTTGCCGTACGTAACATCTCCAAGCAGAGGATGACCAATATGCGTCATATGAACCCGAATCTGATGAGTGCGGCCAGTCTCCAGCCGGAGCTCAACCAGCGCGTTGCGCCGAAACTTCTCCAATAAGCGGTAATGCGTAACAGCGTTGCGGCCGCCCGGCACAACAGCCATTTTCTTTCTTTCCGTGGGATGACGTCCAATGGGAGCATTAATAGTACCGTACTCAGCAGGCGGAATACCGACGACGACGCCTAGGTATACCCTGGTGATGGAGTGCTCTTTAAACTGCGCCGCCAGCGCCAAATGCGCAAAATCATTTTTTGCGGCCACTAATATGCCAGATGTATCTTTATCAATGCGATGCACAATCCCCGGCCTGATAATCCCTCCGATACCTGAAAGGTTCGTGCAGTGCCACATCAGCGCATTAACCAGCGTACTGTCATGATTGCCTGCCGCTGGATGAACCACCAGACCGCGGGGCTTGTTAATAACGATTAGATCATCATCCTCATAAAGAATATCCAGCGCAATATCCTGTGGGCTTACTTCCAGCGGCTTAAGTTCCGGAATGGTGATCTCAACTTTATCGCCTTCAACCAAGCGATATCCTGCCTTGGCTATTTTTCCATTTACCATGGCACCGTTGTCCGCGATTATTTTCTGCAAAAAGGAGCGGGAAGGACCCGCCCCTTTATCGGTCAGAAATGCGTCCAGCCTTTGACCTGCTTCATCCGGATTAACTATGAAGCTCTTCATCTCCGGGTTCGCCATCCGAAACGGTTTCTCCTTTCAGTCTGTTCAGTCTGCGACGCTCGCCAACGATCATTACGGCCAGGGCAGCCAGTCCGGAGAATATCGTAAATATCTGCGCATAGGAAAGCCCTAGCAGGATAGCGTCACCTTCGCGGAAAAGCTCAACGATAAAGCGTTCAATTGAATAAAGGAAAATAAACTGTGCAAAGAAGAATCCTGAGAACCGTTTGTGTTTTCTCTGCAAGAACAGGATTAACAGGATAATCAATGCACCAATACTGGAGTAAATCTGAGTTGGATGCCGCAAAGCAGAACCGGGGCCGCAAGCGAGAGCCCAGGGTACATCCGATTCCACACCATAGCAGCAGCCTTCCAGAAGACATCCGACACGCCCAATAGCATAGGCTGGCGGAATACAATAGGCTGCTACATCAGCCATTTTCCACACCGGCAGCTTCTTTTTACGAAGATAAAGAATACCAGCCAACGTTCCGCCCAAAAGCCCGCCTACAATGGAATAGCCTTCACGAAAATCCAGAAATGCCAAGGGATACGCCAGATAAAACCGCAAATTCAGAATGGCATAGCCCAGTTTGGCTCCTACCAATCCGCCAATACATCCAAAAATGGCAACGTCAATAATGGTCTCAAACTGGAACCCTTTCTTACGGCCAAGGATGATTCCGATAATGACAGCGGTAAGAAAACCAAGTGCGATTGCTGTACCATAGCCATGAATGTCCAGCCCGAAAATCCGACCAATAATTGGTTTCATACATTAGTTCATTCCCTTCAGTTTTTAGGCGGCGGACTTGAACTTTATCAAATATAAAATTCGCCATCCACGGTTTGTTTCCTTTATTATAAGAACTGAAAGGCCCATCTGCAACTGAAGGAAAAACAGGAAAGTCATCAAGGTTCTGTATCATCAGGAGTCCGGATCCTCATCGGCCTCCTCATCGGCGACTTCATCAGCCTCCTCATCCGGATGCTCATACGGTAGTTTTTCTACTGCTTCCACTGTGCCAATCTCCTCATCGCCATCGATCTGCGGATTATCAAAACTGAAATCGCCGCCCAGATCGGTGGCTGTTTCTGAAGTGCCATATTTTGCTACATCCTGCCAAATGTCTTCGCCATCTGTGCCGGAATAATCACTGTCGTCCAGAAATGTACGACTGAATGGCGGATATAGCAGTGTTTCTTCAACCGGTCTGGACGTGCGATCTTGTTCGTCCTCAATCTCCAGCTCGCAATCCAGACAGAGAGTCGTTTCGGGAAGCGCTGTCAGCCGATCGGGAGCAATCTGTCGGCAGCAATGTACGCAAATACCATATTTACCCTCGGCAATGCGTTCAAGGGCATCATCGATTTTTTCAAGGGTACGCCGGGATAATTCCCTGAGAGACAGATCCTTTTCCCGTTCATAAGTCTCGCTGCCCAAATCCGCCGGATGATTATCATAAGCAGACAACTCGTGCACTGAATCCTTAAGGCTTTGATTCAAACCGTATTCATCACTTTGCTGCAATTGCCTGTTGATTCTGTCGCGTTTTTGCTCCAGAAACCACTTTATGCAGTTCAAATCAACAGCATTTGTACCCATTACATAACCCCCAACCTTCAAATAATCTGATCCATCGGCGAGGTTATTGCGTAGCATCCTTCCCGTCAGCGCAGCTGTTGCTCAACAATCCTGACTAGCTGAGCAATAAACTCTCCGATAATCGGCAGATTTAGACTGGCCAATCTGGTAAGCAAATAGACGAATAGCGCTCCAATAATTGTGAAACCAACCGCAATACCGAATCCTCTTGCAACACCCGCAAAAAAGTTCAGGAAAAACATGCGTCGCGGAGATTGAATTAATTGCATATATTCCACAAGGTTAGCCCGCTCCAGCATGCGGTTCAGATGATCAATCTGCTGCAGAAGTCTGGCGTAAAGACCTCGTTGCGGCCATTTAGTCATTAGTGTCCCTCCAATCATTTTTCCCGCATTTGGCGCGTTACACTCAAAAAAAAGCGGCTGTCGCTTATCGACAGCCGCAATCTTTTTAGTAGCTGATTTCACTGTGATCGCCAACATTCAATCGTACAGGAGTGCCTTGTACTCTGGCATTCTTTCCGATTAAAGATCCTCGCAGGTGCGTTTTGGCAATAATGGCTTCTTCACTAATAATACTATCGCTGATAATCGATTCCTCGACATGAACTCCGCTGGCAACAGATACATGCGGACCAAGTACACAGTTCTTGACGACCGCACTGTCCGCGATATAAACGGGCGGCTTCAGAATCGAGTTCTCCACCTGTCCGCCAACATAATGGGATTTTTTCAGCAAATACCGGTTAGCTTCCAATAAATTATCCGAGCTTCCGCAGTCAAGCCATACGCCAACATTGTCGGCCCGCAGTTCCGCGCCCTGGTCAATCATCATTTGCAGGCAATCGGCCAGATAGTACTCTCCCTTGTTGGTTTCACCCGAAGTAACTTGCTTTTCCAGGCACTCCAGGAACAACTTGTGGTTACGGATGTAATATGCACCAATCACCGCCAAATTGGAAACTGGAGTGGATGGTTTCTCGACCAGACGTGTAATGCGTCCGTTCTCAAGCACTACTACCCCATATTGGCGAGGATCGGCTACCTCCTTGACAAGCAGTGTTCCATCGCCGCTGGTATGAATCAAGCGACGGATCGGATACTCAAAAAGGGTATCTACAAAAAGAATCAGCAAATCCGAATCGAGGTACTCTTTGGCAAGATGAATGGCGTGCGACTGTCCTTTGCGCTCTTTTTGCTCAACAAAAACTGCGTTTAACTTGTGCTCGCGGCTTTGCACGTATTCTTCAATTTGCTCGCCCAAATATCCGGTAATAAAAATATACTGATCGATTGGCAAGTCCGAAAGCAGGTCGAGAACATGCCCCAAGACTGGCTTTCCAGCAACATTTACTAGCGGTTTGGGCTTAGAGTACGTTTGCGGCCGCAACCTGGTACCAAGCCCGGCGAGAGGGATCACTGCCTTCATGATTTCGCCTTACTCCTTTCCGGAAGCAGTACTTCGTCAATTAGCCCGTAATCTTTGGCCTCCTGAGCTGTCATCCAAAAATCACGATCGCTGTCCTCTTCGATCTTGGCGAGCGGCTGACCAGTCATTTGCGCCAGCAGGTTGTTGATTTTATGACGCATTCTGACAATACGACGCGCCTCAATTTCCACTTCAGTGGCCACACCCTGAACACCACCGGAAGGTTGATGGATCATTATTTCGGCGTTCGGAAGCGCTTGTCTTAAGTCGCCACTGGCCAGCAAAAACGCACCCATACTGGCTGCCATACCGGAGCAAATCGTGATTACACGCGAACTGATCATCTTCATGGCGTCATAAATGGCAAATCCGGCAGTAATTTCGCCACCCGGAGAATTGATAAACATGCGAATGTCCTTGCCGGGTTCTTGATTTTCCAGATGAAAGAGCTGGGCTACAACGATGTGGCTCATCTCGGTCGTAATTGGCCCGTTCAGGAATAAAATTCTATCAGCCATTAACCTGCTAAAAAGGTCAATCGCAGTCTTTTCAGACCCTTCCTCTTTAATAATGACCACCGGAATAGTCGGTTTGGAGTTTTCCATACCCGTTCCTCCCTCTCCTTCTTCCTTATTCGATAGCCGCAGCGCAGCGTGCGCAGATTTCGGGGTGATCCTGACACTCCCCGACTGTTTCGCTGAATGTCCAGCATCTCTGACATTTCTTTCCGTTGGCGGGTAAGACGACTACAACGGTACCTGTCTGAGCGCCTTTATGAGCGTTAGCGCCTTCGGGAACAGAAGTCTTGACGGAATCAGCATCCACGTTGTCTGCAACACCGCTTTCTCCCACATCCGCCTGAGAAGTAATAAACAACTCGGCCAGCTGCGATTTAAAGACTTCGACAGTGGCGATATATTCCTTGGTAGGATAGATGATCACCCGGGCTTCCAAAGAAGAGCCAATTTGCTTGGCTGCTCTGGCCAGTTCCAGTGCCTTGGAGACATCTTCACGAACCTCTAATAGTTTGGACCATTTTTGATCCAGGTTTTCGTCAAGATAGCGATCACTTAACTCTGGCCAAGAAGCCATGAACACCGAACTTTCCTTGCTGCCCGGCAGATAACTCCAAATCTCTTCCGCTGTATGAACCAGAACCGGCGCAATCATGACCGTCAGATCCTTCAGGATTTTGTAAAGAACCGTCTGTGTGGCACGTCTTTTAGGATCTCTCTGGCGCAGGCAATATAGTCTGTCTTTAACGATATCGAGATACAGAGCACTCATATCAACGACGCAATAGTTATGAATCGCATGGTACACCAAGTGGAATTCATATTCATCATAAGCTTTCGTGACCTTGCGCAGTAGCTGCTCATTTCTCATTAGGGCCCAGCGATCCAATTCACTAAGCTCTTCGTATGGCACACTATCCTTTTCCGGATCAAAATCATTCAGGTTCGCCAGCAGGAAGCGGGCCGTATTGCGAATGCGGCGATAAACCTCTGACAGCTGCTTGAAAATCTCCATTGAAACGATAACATCAGCCTTATAGTCTGACGAGGCAACCCAAAGCCGCAGCAAATCAGCACCAAACTGCTTGATGATCGTCTCAGGCGCAATGACATTGCCTTCTGATTTTGACATCTTACGACTCTGAGCATCGAGAATAAAGCCGTGTGTCAACTGAGTGCGATAAGGTGCCCGCCCGCGTGTTGCAACGGCGGTAAGCAGCGAAGACTGGAACCAGCCGCGGTACTGATCCGAACCCTCCAAATAAAGGTCACATGGCCAGGTAAGATCCGGGTTCTCTTCCAAAACAGCCGCATGACTGGAGCCGGAATCAAACCAGACATCCATGATATCCTGCTCTTTGCGGAATTTGGTTCCGCCGCAGCCTTCATGAGCGCACTTGGTACCAGGCGGCAGTAATTCTTCTGCCGAATGTGCATACCAGGCATTGGACCCTTCTTTGGCAAAATGATCACGCACCGACAGAATGGTTTCTTGAGTCAT
The DNA here is from genome assembly GCA_050942765.1 of Bacillota bacterium. Taxonomy (GTDB): domain Bacteria; phylum Bacillota; class UBA4882; order UBA4882; family UBA4882; genus UBA4882. The sequence goes on from JBMNNY010000012.1 coordinate 23,095, forward strand.
TAGTGGTGTTCCGCAATCTTCGCAATAGAAGATTGGAATTGGCACGCCCCACATACGCTGCCGCGAAATACACCAATCACTCCTGCCGGCTACCATATTGCTGATGCGTTCCTCGCCCCAGGCAGGAATCCACCGCACATCCTTGATAGCCTCCAGGGCTTTCTCCCTGAAACCTTCGATAGATGCAAACCATTGCTCTGTGGCACGAAAATAAACCGGACGTTTGCAGCGCCAGCAATGTGCGTATTGATGCGATAGGGTTCCTGCGGAAATCAGATGTCCGCTCGTACGCAAATCTTCAACGATAGCCGGGTTGGCGTCCTCCAGCTTCATTCCGGCGTATTTTCCGGCCTCTTCTGAGAATGTGCCTTTACCGGTGACCGGAGAAATAATCGGCAGGTTATACAGCCGGCCAACCTCATAGTCTTCCATACCATGTCCAGGTGCGGTATGAACACAACCCGTGCCGGTATCGCTCGTCACATGCTCGCCAAGAATCAGGAGTGAATCGCGTTCGATAAAAGGATGCCTTGCAACGACGCCTTCCAGAGATCGTCCAGGAATACGTTCGCCAACACTATGATATCCCTCAAGACCGGTTTCTTTTAAGAACTGCTCAGCCAATTCTGCTGCTACCAGCAACTTCTCATGGCCGTTATCAAGCAGAGTATACTCAAAATCCGGATGCAGACAAATAGCAACGTTGGCAGGCAGCGTCCAGGGAGTAGTCGTCCAAATAACGACATAAGTATCCTTCTCCGGCAAAACGCCTTTTCCGTCGCGCACCGCAAATTTGACATAGATGGAATAAGACTGATGATCATCATATTCGATTTCTGCTTCTGCCAGCGCGGTTTCGCAAGCAGCACACCAGTAGACTGGCTTCAGCCCCTTGTAAATGTATCCTTTGGAAGCCATTTCGCCGAAAACTTCAATTTGCTTAGCTTCGTACTGCGGCTTCAGTGTCAGGTACGAAGATTCCCAAAGGCCCCATACGCCCAGACGGCGGATCTCCTGCTCCTGAATACTTTGAAACTGGAGCGCGTACTCAGCACATTTTTTGCGAAATTCTACCGGCCCGACTTCAAAACGGTTAACTTT
>JBMNNY010000115.1:0-7053 GCA_050942765.1 Bacillota bacterium
CTTTCAGGTTCTTTATGACGCCCTGCTCGATCGGCAAACCATGCGTATCCCATCCATGAATCATGGGGGTGTAATGCCCCTGCATGGCGCGAAACTTGATGATGATATCTTTCAGCGTCTTATTCAGAGCGTGCCCCATATGCATATGTCCATTGGCATATGGAGGACCGTCATGCAAAATAAATGGCGGCAGTTTTTTCTCCTTGGCCCGGTTAAGAACCTGATGATAAACGTCATGCTCTTCCCACATTTTCTGAATTCCGGGCTCGCGTTCCGGCAGATTGGCACGCATTGGGAAATCCGTTACAGGGAGATTCATAGTTTTGTTGTAATCCATTTCAATTTCCCCTTTCCAAAAGACAAAAAAAACACTTCGTCCAAGGGACGGAGTGCTTAATCCGTGTTACCACCCAAGTTGATCGCAGCAGTCTGAATGGCAAGGCAAGGCACATAAGCGGCGATCCTCTCAACGCTTTTAACGGCAGCTGCCGGCTGTGCTTAATCAGTCTTTGCCATCTTTCGTCCGCACGTCCGCACGTTTTCGCACTTTACGGCAACGGGCATTATAGGCAAAACCTTTCGGACAGCGACTCCGGAGTGATCTTCAGACGGTACAATGACACCGGTTTCCACCATGCTCCGGCTCTCTGGGACATGTACTCGCCCTACTCTCTCCATCACAGTCTTTCCAATGATCAATTTTTATATCTATATTATACACATGAAAACGTTTTGTCAATTATTTGTTCTTATGGAACAGTCGCTCGTAGACCAGACCGCGCAGGATCGAAAGATTGTTGAAAATCCGGATGCTAAATGCTACCACGGCACCGATATAAATATCGATACCGAGTAAATCGCCAATCCATGTCAGAACGGCAGCCACAGCAATATTAATAAAAAAGCTGGTCAGGAATTTTTGAAAACTGAAATTCCCTTCGAATTGGGCACGCATACCACCGAAAATGGCATCCAGACCCGCCATGATCGCCACGGCGGTGTAACTCACCATGTTGACGGGGATTTCCACAGGTATGAGAAAGCCAAGCAAAATTCCGGCGATGGTCCCAAGCAGCGGAATCAGCATTTTATTGACTCCCTCCTGTCACACGGGCATAATCGAAACTGAGGCTGCCACGGTATGCATTAATTTTTTGATTGTCTACCCTCTTGACCTGGAACTCCAAACCCCATTGCAGGATTTGCTGCTCCACATATCCTCCGCGGATCATGATTGCATTTTCCAGCGTCTGCGGGTCGCCAATGGCGCGAATAATATAAGGCGGCGCCATCCTTTTGGTGTCAACCAGTATGGTCGTGCCAACGCAGCTAAAACCGGTGGTGGTTACAATGCGTTCGCCATTAATCTCGATTGCTTCGGCACCAGCCGCAAATAACTCATTGATTACTCCTTCAACCTGGTCATAGTGAACAATGAAAAAGATGGGTTCTTCATCGCGGGCGATATCCTTTTTATCGTCCAGGAGAATTTCGATCCCGGGCCCTTCAAGAGCGGTCAAACCTGCCATAGCGCGCAGTCTTTCCAGTTCAGCATCGCGATCATAGTTATGAAGCTGATTACGCAAAGTCTGGATCTCGCTTTCCAGCTTTTTTTGAGTATCTTCCTGATTTTTCAGCAGCGTTGCCAGCTCATCAACATTACTGGATGGAAGCCATTTACGCATCTGTTCCTGAGTCCGGAACTGCCAGACCACTAACATGGCCAACAGCATACAGATCAGTCCAATTCCGATCTGCCAACTCCTAACGCGCAAATAAATCACCCTTTTCAGTTCTATGCTAATCTCTATCTAAGTTTAGCCGTGACGGAGGCGGGTGTCAATCAAATTCCCATAAAAAAACACTCCAAACTTTGACCATGCGATCAAAATTTGGGGTGTGCCTGGTTGGGAGTGTACTGCCAGGCGAGCTTTTGGCAGTCCTTTGCAGGTCAAGTCGCGGCTTTTTTCGCCGCAATGAACAAGCGCTGGTATTTAGAAATGTTCTCAAGAGTCTGGCCAATACCAAGGACAACACAATCAAAAGGATTGTCGGCAATACGGACCGGCATATTAATCTCTTTGCTCAGTCGTTCGGCCAATCCGCGCATCAAGGAACCGCCTCCCGTTACCACGATCTCCTTGTTCATAATATCCGAGAGCAATTCGGGCGGCGTGTTTTCCAAAAGCGTCTTTATGCCGACTATGATTGCCTCCAGTGGTTCCTGCACAGCTTCATAAAGCTCGCTGGCTTTGACCTGGATTTCTTTTGGCAAGCCGCTGATGTAATCGCGGCCGCGCACATCAACAACGCTGTTCATTTTTTCCGTAGGTTCGATTGCCCAGGCAGCGGTGACTTTCAGTTGCTCGGCTGTTCGTTCGCCTATCATAAGATTGAATTTGCGCCTGATAAAGCGCAATATTGATTCGTCAAATGCTTCTCCGCCTACTCTGATCAGTTGTCCGGTGACGATACTCCCCAGAGAAATAACGGCAATATCGGTGGTCCCGCCACCGATATCAACCACCATATTACCAGAAGGCTCGTGAACAGGAAGGCCCGCCCCGATAGCGGCCGCAACTGGCTCTTCGATCAAGAATGCCTCCCGGGCTCCAGCCCAGAGTGTAGCTTCAGTGAGCGCGCGGCGTTCAACATCCGTAATCTGAGACGTAACACTAATGACCACCCTGGGTTTGAAAAAAGGCCTTCCCTTGGTGACTTTTCTGATCAAATAACGAATCATTTCTCTGGTAATATTGAAATCGCCAATCACACCCGCATTGAGCGGCTTGATAGCCTCAATGTCTCCCGGAGTCCTGCCAATCATTTGGCGGGCTTCTTCGCCAATGGCCAGAATTTCTCTGGTTGGCCCATTCTTAATTGCCACGACCGAAGGTTCACGTAATACGACGCCACGGCCGCGTTCATAGACCAGACTGTTAGTCGTGCCCAAATCTATACCCAAATCCCTGGAAAAATGCCTTCTGACAAAATGCAGTGCCATGATGCCCTCCCGGCTTCACTGGAAATCCTGATTGTATAAGCCTGCTTGTCGGTTTTGCTCACTAAGGCGATATAACATACGTTCTACATCATATTGGGTGAGTTCTATTTGTTCCGGCTCCAGAATCTTGATACAGCGAAACTCCTTTTTCATGGTCAGCTGCGCCAAGTCTTCAATTGAGGCAGCGGTAACGGTTAACTCTACAGGCGCATAGGCCACGGCCCCTTCGTTTGGGGCATCAGACGCAAGACGGTAAATTTCGTTGCCATCTTCGATGCTTTCAAGCTCAAGCCCTTGTAAAGGCATATTGCGCAGTATTTCGACCTGTCTCTCTCTGACCTTTTCTGCGGCTTGCGCTGGATCTTCAGAGCCGAAAATAAAGCGCCGGCTCTTTGGTTCTCCACGAAAGTCAAAACGCAATCTCGCCCGGACAGGTGTTTTCAAATCAAACTCACCTCGCGGGTTTTGGCTGCAATGCTTTAATTACCGTTCCAATCCGGCAGTATAGTCCGCAAAGCCCCTAGTTCATTTTCTGTAAGGTGGCGGTAACTCCCCGGCGCAAGTCCTTCTATAGTCAGGGGTCCTAATTGCACTCGGAGCAATCTGCTGACCGGATGTCCGATCGCCTGGCACATTCTTCTGACTTGCCGCTTGCGGCCTTCATGAATCCTGATTCGTAGAATAGCATACCCATTTCCGGATTTGATTATATCAACCTGTGCCGGAGCGGTCCGACGTCCTTCGATAATTATCCCCTGACGCAAGCGATCTAGTTGCCGCTTGTCAGGAACACCGGCCACAGTGGCATGATATTCTTTCGTAACCTCTTTGCTTGGATGGGTTAATGCATAGGATAAATCTCCGTCATTGGTTAATAATAGTAATCCCTCGGTGTCTTTGTCCAGACGGCCAACCGGAAAGACGCGTGTTCCAATATCGCCGATCAGATCCAGCACCGTCTTTCGATCATGCGTGTCCTGGGCGGTAACCAGTACACCGGCTGGTTTGTTCAGCATCAAATACACTTTTTTGCTTTCGGGCATTATTGCTTGTCCGTTAACCGCGATTTTATCTTGTCCCGGCTCAATCTTATATCCCATTTCGCGAACAACAATGCCATTCACTGTTACTTTGCCCTGCCGGATCAAGTCTTCGGCATGCCGGCGCGAAGCAACCCCCTGAGCTGCCAAGTATTTCTGCAAACGCTCCATGGCATGAATCACCACCAAAAACAAATACCTACTGCCAAAATAGTATCATAAAACCCCGTCCTGTCATAGTCAGTCGGGGTCATGTTCCTAACATGCTTTTTGCTGCTTTCTTATGTGTTTTTACTGCCTGGTTTTTAACGTCCAAACAGTCTTTTTAGCCAGGCAATAAATACCTGCAACAAAGTTCTGCGAGCTACGGCCTCTTCTGCGATTAAGTCTGTCTCAGCCAAAACTTCACCATCGCAGGCCACTCTTAGCTTCCCGATTTTTTGCAGGCGCTCTACCGGAGCCAAAATGCCAGAGGGAAGGTCAACCTCTAAAGCAATTTTTGTTGCTAAATTCTTTTCAAGTACCAGATTCAGTGTTTGAGCGGGAAGCACATTGACGGTATTGTTCACTCCGTCAGTAATGTTCACTGCCCCAATTATCTCACCCGCGGCGGCTATACGCATCAAATCATAATTGGCAAACCCCCATTCCAAGAGGTTCGCACAGTCGTTATACATGTTCTGGCTCTTAAAAACCACGGCCAGCAGTTGATGATTTTCCCTGGTGGCGGAGGCTACCAGACAATGGCCAGCGGATCTGGTATAACCGGTTTTAACGCCATCCGCTCCTTCAAGACGCCAGAGTAGTTTGTTGTGATTTGTCAGAGAACGATCCCATTCGTTTCCTGGCCAAGGAATTACATACTGTCGTGTAGAGACCATTTTGGCAAAAACCGGGTTATGCAGGGCATAACGTGTGATGAGCGCCATATCATTAACGGTTGTTAAATGACCCGACTCCGGAAGTCCATGAGGATTAACGAAGTTGCTTTCCCTGGCACCAATGGCACGCGCTTTTTCATTAAGCATGACCGCGAAACGCTCTTGATCGCCGGCAATATGTTCAGCCACCGCAACCGAGGCATCATTGCCAGAACTGAGCAAAACGCCATAAAGCAGATCCTCCAGTGTCTGGACTTCCCCTTGTGACAGCCAGATCGAAGAACCTTCCACGCGCGCCGCATTCTTGCTAACAGAGATTTTGGAATTTAAGTCACCATTTTCAATGGCAACAATAGCAGTAAGGATCTTCGTAGTACTGGCTGGCTCCATTTGCTGATGGATATTTTTCTGATAAAGAATCTTGCCGGTAGTGACATCCATCAGAATGGCAGAATTGGCGGACACGGCAGGACTGCCCCAGGCCAGGCCAGTCACCTTGAGTAGCAGGCAGAAAGCCAGCAAACATACTGCTATTATCCGTTTCATGACAACGCGACCTCCGGATCAATGAGTTAAAACCATTCAACGTGGTCAAATCATTCAACGACTGAACTTTTTTCTGATCCTGACGCACAATCCCTTTTTGAAATGACTGGGAACAATATAAGGTCTCGTATGAACTGGCAGCCAGACCGCGCACTGGCCCCCGGAAGGCCTGCAAAAAAGCCGCGGTGATCCGCGGCGCATAAGCCTCGACAATCCAGTCCAATTCAGCTGCGACAAGCATGGTTTGCCGTCTAAGCCGATGTTGGTCAATGCGTTAGGGTGTCCTTCTTCCCTCTTAACAGCCCGTCAATCTTATCAATCAGATCAGGCATGGTATCCAAAACCCGATCAAATACGGCATTGCCTCCTACCGGGACGAATCTGGTATCACCCTGGCCTACAGTCAGAAAACCGACCGGGTTCAAAGTAATTCCGGCACCACTGCCGCCACCAAAGGGCAGCTGAGAAGATTCCGCATTTTCGCGCTCACGTTCCCGTTCGCGGTCACGTTGAGCGCGGTTGTTGCTGTCAAATTCTGAACCGCCTGCTGCAAAGCCAAATGTTACACGTGATACAGGAACAATCACTGTCCCATCCGGGGTTTCCACAGGATCACCCAAAATGGTGTTAACATCGACCATTTCTTTAATATTGGACATGGTAGTTTTCATTAAGCCTTCAATAGGATGTTCGTTCGTGGGATTGCACTCCTTCCTTTCTCAGAAAGTGTCTGAGATAGTTGCGGAAACCTGCAGCAATAATATGACCTATTTTGAGCTCTAATATACAGAAGAAGTCCGTCTCCAGCTTTGCCTGATCGTAGGATGGCAGGATGGAAAGCTGATGCTTTTTGCACTTGCTGAAATCAATATACTGCTGCAAGTACCCCAAAGCCAACCCCGTAACAGCGTATGACGCGCCAGTGGCAACGGCTGTGGCGGCCGCATCACCAAGCCCCAGAACGGTGATCCAGCGGAAATTAAGGCATTTGGTTTGCGAGTGTGTCGCTGAAAATGAAGCCACCCAATGGACATATTTATTGTTAATAAATAGCGATAACAGCGCTATGCCGAGTCCGTAATCTTTTGCCCGATCCCAAAACTCAGACAGCTGCGGCAGATAGCTTTTGCGATGTTGTGAATCTTTTTCTTTTTCCTCGCGTTTGTCCTCGGACGTGTCATCTTTCAGCTTTTGGTCTTCTGAGTTATATTGATGCGTAAAACTGAACAAACCATAGAACAGCTTCAAATCCAGCCGGACAGTCTGAAGCGCCGGACTCAGCAGCGCATTGACCTGAAAACGCACTGGAATGAAATATAGCAGTATGAACCCGAATAGCAGAATGAGAATCAGTGGCACAAGCTTTTCACTCCCAGAGCAGACTCCCGGAGAAAACTTGGTTTAGTTTTCCACTGCCCCTCATGCAATATACCGGTATACCAATATGACAGCATAAGCAAGTATGCCAGTGATTTATGCCCGTGCAAGGCCTGGACGCCTTTTTATGGATACTACTTTTCGAATCGCTTTTTTGATAAAGCGCACCAACTCACTCACCAGCATGCTCAAGGATGAAAACAGA
>JBMNNY010000124.1:0-6480 GCA_050942765.1 Bacillota bacterium
ATGGGCTGCAAACTATGTAATTAACCTGGTAGTGTTCACGAATCCATTGGGCCATTTTCTCAGCCTGAGCATGTCCAAGGTCGGTCAATGGGAAGTCCGCGCGGCCCTCGATGACATTTAGTATGTCCGCTTCAGACTGCCCATGCCTGATGACAAGTAAAACCACGGTCTCACCCCATGATCATATGTAGTATCGTTTCCAATAGGATTCGTCCTTGCTCCATGGAATATATGCTTCGCTGTATTTACCGAATTCGTGAAACAGCGGCGAAAATGTATAGTCTGCCGATGATGAAAATAACTCTTTTGGCATGGCGCGCAGCTCGTCAAGGCTGTACCAAAAGTGTTCGCCTTCGGCGGAGCTAGTGATTAGCTCGCCACTGTAATCAGTGGTTTTGTACAGAAAGCATAGATAGCGGTTGCCGGTCTCACGCTCAACCCAATGCACAACGCCACAGTATTGAAGATTGCGTATATCAAGCCCGGTTTCCTCTTTAATCTCGCGCACGGCGCAGTCATGGAAACTCTCGCATTGTTCAACCTTGCCGCCGGGAAACGATAACCCCGGACTCCAGCCATTCAATCTTATCATGGTACTGTCCATGTACTTGTTGCATTAGTAGATGCTGCTGGAGAGCGCCAATTGATGCAGACAGTCGGAGAAGGAGTTGAGTCTGCCGGGGAGCGTTGTTATCGTATTGCCAGTTTTGAGATGACAACAGTTGCAGACGATTATCATAAAAACTTGCTTTCTGACGATTTTAGGGATCAATCCCGCATAGATTTGGCAAACACGGATACTTCCCTTATATGGGGCGCTAACTTCGTAAAAATACCAACACAGACTACTACACCTAATATACTTATGTATTATGATCGCGAGCGTGTAACCAGCATCGTAAACAATTGGATGATTGGACGGAAGTTTGACATCTATGTGGATGCGCGCGATAAAGTATATAATCTTAAGGCGCAGTTTGAGGGAAAAGGAGAAGTCGCGGTCTACATTGATGGTAAGCTTAAAGCGAGTAAGGAATATACGACTTCCGGAACCAGAACCTATTCCGTAGATCTGGATGTCAGCGCATTATCTGTCGGTTATCATACAATCCAGGTTAATATTTGCTCTACAGCCATTTTGGCCAGCTTCAAAAACGACTGGATCAAGGTTTACATTAAGAATCGGGTGGAAGCAATTGGCGGCACACTTACAAGTGCCGATACCTCAGTCAGCCAGTTGATCTATACCGAGGGAACCGACAGCGCTTATTGGGATACTTCCTGTACTATTAAGCAGGATGGATTAATGAAGAAACTAAGGATCAAGTGTTCCGGTTATGCATTGGTTGGCGGCTATTTAGTCGTTAAAGTCAATGGAGTAGTAAAGAAAACGGAAGCTGTGCCTTTGAGTCGTTGGGATATCTACACGGATGTGACTGTCTCCGATATTCCTGTGGGAGGGAACATAGCGATCGAGGCGAGTTTTCATACATCGCCTGATGTCAATTCAGCTTCTTCTGATTTCGTAACAATACAAGAAGTGGACACTGACCGTGGCGACGGCATGGAAGTCTATATTACCAGCAAGGCAGTCCAGACAAGAACCTATAAGGTACGTAGTAAAACACTACGGACCGAGCGACAGATTAGCGGAGGTATTATTGAGGCAATAGATAAAGAAGGGACCGTTACCGGAGAAATTGTCGCTTTTGACGAAAACGGAGATGGAAAGGTCTGTGAAGCCTATGCGGAATTGATTTTGGTTCATAACTCTCAGAGCCGGTCAATTCCCAAACTCAAAAAATACAGCGGTTTGCTGGAGTTAGCGGCTCCTTCAGAAGAACAACCGGAACCTGATCGGGATCGCATATTTGATTATGATGCTACAGGAAACAGGATTAGATTTGAAGAAAACTCTGAAGAAGACACATATGTGATCGATCCCGGCAATCGAGTTAAAGAAACCAGCGATGAAATCTTTAATTACGATGATAACGGTAACATGATTGGCCGTACTCATAAAGTTACCGGAGAAACATGGGATTATATTTACGATGCTCGCAATTGCATGATAGAAGTCCAAAAGAACGGGTCGACTGTGGCGCGCTATGTTTACGATCCGGAAGGAAATCGCATTAAGGCAATTTATCCGCAGGGTGATGGAACCAATGAAGGGATCTATTATCACTATGATTATACTGGGATGCTAACTGAAAACCCGATTGTTGAGGAGCCAGACAGTGGGCCTAGGCGCAATTTCATCTTTCTGAACGGCAAAATCTTCGCCAGGGTTGATGGCCAGATCGAAAGTGGGAGCAAATATTGGTATATGACAGATCATCTGGGGTCGGCGCATGGGCTGATGGACGAAGACGGAACCATGGTCTGGTGGGCTGACTACGAGGCGTTTGGCAAACCCAAGGGGGTAGGGGGTCCGGATAGCGGAGCAGTGGATGAAGTGCCGCGTTTTACTGGGAAGGTTTGGGATGAGAAGATTGGGTTGTATTATTTTAATGCGAGATGGTATGATCCGAAGTTTGGGAGGTTTGTTAGTGAAGACCCAGTCACGATAAAAGAACTCATTGAGGAGCAATTATCTAGCGCAGGTCAGATATCCAAAAATGCAAACTTATATCATTATTGCTATAGTAACCCCTTAAATCTAATAGATGCATCCGGAGAGCATCCTAAAGATGCTTCAAGTGTTCTTCTAAAATACAGATTGATGAAAGATCCCTATCACGACACGACGGGGAAAAAAATTGCAATATGGGGAGTTAAATTCCTATTCTCCTTGGTTTGTCCTGTATTTGGCGCTGTGTGTGTTATCGAAGAGCTCGTAATCATACTCGACGAAACGGATTATGAGCATATTGTTGATTATGAAGACCGACTAAAGTTCCTTCATGAAGCAGAGGATACTATGAAGGCTAATGAAAAGAGGATAAATGAAATTAAAGCAATTCTAGCGGGGGGTGGTCTATCTAAGGAAGAAGTCGATAAGCTTACAGATGAGCTTACTGCACTTACTATTGACAATGAGCGATTGGCAAAAGAAATCGAAATAAATAGGGAATATGATCAAAAGGAAAAGGAAGAGATAGAATCCTTTAATGGATATGTAGTTCACGGCGAAAAACTATTCTATGTAGATGAACGTTCTTCTGATTATCAAGAATAATACTGATTCCTTTTACTTTATGCGATATTGATGTTTGAAATCAGCTGTAAATTTTAACAGGTTTTGCCAAATATGGCTGTAAAGGTGGAGATAGTAATTAGGAATATTAAAAGTAGACTTGTTCTGCTAGTAATTATCCTGCTGCTATTCCTATATAATAACTATGGGTATTTATTTGTAAAGGCTCGATACACCAAATTGCTACAGTCTTTTATAACAGCATTACAGGAAGGTAACCCAAAAGCTACTGAGTTTGTAATGTTTGAGTCAGAAGAAGAAAAGCAAAAACTGCTCCAGGATATCTCATTTTGGGTCGAGTATGTATATCAAGGCGAAGTAGATATTTGTGTTCGACAAGTACGCAAGCATCTAAAGTATGTTTATGTTACAGCAGACCTATCGAATTCAAATTCTAAGACATCTATTCAAGTCAGATACTACATTGTGCAAAATATATATTTGCTTCGAGACTATCTTTCTGTCATTGTTGCATTAAAAGAAATGAAATCTTGACATTTGCCCAATTTGATGGATATACTCCATTCATATCGGTGTCGTGAGCAGAGAGTGTGTAAAATAATTCGTGCTTTTAGCCTTTCTATAATAAAAACCCGTATAATGGAAAAGGAAAGGCGGATGAGCACATGGTCAAGAAAGATGATGAGCGTACAATACCCAAGGATGTCCTGCGGGCGTTCATTAAGGAGAACAATCTCAAGACGGCTGAAGATATGTCCAGAATGCTCTAAGGGACATTTTTTCTGGCACTCCGCAGGAAATGTTGGAAGCAGAGATGGATCAGAACCTGGGTTACGAAAAACACGATGACAGCAACAAGCATACTGAGAACCGGCGCAATGGTCATAGCAAAAAGACGATTCGCAGTGAATATGGCGATATCACTCTTGAGGTTCCCCGCGATCGGGACGGAGAATTCGAACCGCTGATCGTCAAGAAGCACCAGAAAAGTGTCGCCGGCATAGAGGAGCAGATCCTGCTGCTTTATGCTAAAGGAGTCAGTACCCGTGAAATTCAGGACCATCTGCAACGCCTGTATGGTATTGAAGCATCACCAACTTTGATATCGAATGTAACAAACAAGATTATGCCGCTCATCAAGGAATGGCAGAACCGGCCATTACCTAACATCTATGCCGTTGTTTTTATGGATGCCATTCACTTCAATGTCTGCCAGGACGGCTAGATTACCAAGAAGGCCGCCTACATGTCCGTAGGTATTGATCTGGAAGGTAGAAAAGACGTTCTAGGGATATGGATCGGCGAACATGAATCCGCCAAGTTTTGGCTAAACGTTCTGAATGAGCTTAAAAACCGCGGCGTTCAAGATATTCTGATAATATGTGTGGATAAGCCTGCTATCCGCAGTCTGAAGTGCAAAAGTGCATCGTACATCAAATTCGTAATTCGATTCGATATGTTTCAGGACATCAAGAAGATTACGGCCGGTCTAAAACAGATTTACACTGCCTCAACCGAGGAAGCCGCTCTGGAAGAGCTGAATCTGTTTGAGACAGCCTGGGGAGAAAAGTACCCGCTCATAGTACGTTCTTGGCGTCAAAACTGGGCTGAAATCGCGACCTTTTTTAAGTATCCACCTGAAATACGCAAGATTATCTATACTACGAATACCATTGAAAGCTACCATCGCCAGCTGCGAAAGGTAACTAAATCTAAGAGTATCTTTCCGTCTGACGAGGCCTTGCTTAAAATGCTCTACCTGGCCACCCAGGATGTTCTCCGAAAGTGGACAGGCCGTGTTCAGAATTGGGGCTTAATACTTCTTCAGTTTTCAGTGTTCTTCCCAGAAAAGGTTAAGCCACATCTAAAGTGATTTAGTTTGTACTGGATGAGCTAAAAGCACAAAATTCTTGACAGACCCAATCAATTTGCCATTTCGGAGTTTCTACATCAAATTACGAACTCTATTAACATAATCTCAACGTGGTAATACCTTAGGCCGTTTTGCCTGGCTTAACGCATCGATTATCGCGCAAAGCGCGCTGCTATGACTGCCACAGTTGCGTGGCAGTCATTTCTGTTTTCAATATGAAGAAGCGGACAAGAATGTTGTGGCTTGCTGTTCGAGGAGAGCAATATTCCGCTTGGCGGCAAACTCCCTGAACTTTTATTGTTGCTCGTACATATCGCCGCCTTCGCGCACCCTGTCACCCCAACGTGCATACTCCCTATTTTCGATACGCTTAAGGCGCACGTCGACCGGAGCAGACAGATACACTGCAAGGTCGAACATTGCAGTAAATTCGTCGCTCCAACTCGGCGTCATTGCGATGTCTCAATTCCTTGCAGGTGTTCTTGGCGATTACTGAACAATACAGTGCGCCTGTTTTCCTGATTGACATGCCAGTGGTGAATGCCGGTGTCACCTGTGGCAAAAGAGATGTTTGTGTTCATTGGAAGCCCCAAAAAGCTGCGGTACAACATGCTGATCATTCCGCCATGTGATACAATTGCCACTATGCTGTCCGACGGTTTCTCATTCAGAACCCGGGACAGGGCATTTTCTGCCCGCGCCCGGAACTCAATCTGGCTTTCCTGTCCATACAGCTTTGTGTGCGGGAATTTAACAGGTGGCGCCGGATATTTCGCATCGGCCTCCGAACGTGTCAATCCGGCAATCAGACCGTTTTGCCACTCCATTAAATCGTCATCGCACACAATGCCTATGCCCGTCGCCCGGGAGAGGTGTTCGGCAGTCTGCCTGGCTCGCAGTAATGGGCTGCAAACTATGTAATTAACCTGGTAGTGTTCACGAACCCATTGGGCCATTTTCTCAGCCTGAGCATGTCCAAGGTTGGTCAGTGGGAAGTCCGCGCGGCCCTCGATGACATTTAGTACGTCAGCTTCAGACTGCCCATGCCTGATGACAAGTATATCCACGGTCTCACCCCATGATCATATGTAGTATCGTTTCCAATAGGATTCGTCCTTGCTCCATGGAATATATGCTTCGCTGTATTTACCGAATTCGTGAAACAGCGGCGAAAATGTGTAGTCTGCCGATGATGAAAATAACTCTTTTGGCATGGCGCGTAGCTCGTCAAGGGTGTACCAAGAGTGTTCGCCTTCGGCGGAGTCGGTGATTAGCTCTCCACTGTAATCTGAGGTTTTGTACAGAAAGCATAGATAGCGGTTGCCAGTTTCTCGCTCAACCCAATGCACAACGCCACAGTATTGAAGATTGCGTATATCAAGCCCGGTTTCCTCTTTAATCTCGCGCACGGCGCAGTCATGGAAACTCTCGCATTGTTCAACCTTGC
>JBMNNY010000126.1:0-6462 GCA_050942765.1 Bacillota bacterium
CATTTTATGCGCCGTCTTTTTTTGCATTTTTTATGTATTAAGTGCGCCGCCCTTTAATCTCATGATGAACTTTATGATATAATGTTACTGCATATTTTTCTAGGCGCCCAAGGACGCTTAAGTGCGCAGCCTTCCGCAGCTTAGAAAAATCGACCTTGGGGAGAAAAAAACGTCCCAAGTCCCGATTGAGTGGGGGTGATATGCAATCAGTTGGCCTGAATTTTGCTCACTTTAGGCCATATACGAATAACTTACGGGAAGTGAAGTATAGATAATGAAGGTAACGATACTACACACGAATGATGTGCATGCTGAATATGAATCCTGGCTTAAGTGCGCTTGGCTAATCAAAAGGCGTCGCGCCGAAATCGGGCCGGAAAACTGTCTGGTTGTTGACGTCGGCGATCATTTAGATCTTGGAGTAAACGAATGCCGTCTTTCAGGCGGCCATCTGAATCTCGAACTTCTTAACGAACTCGGCCTAGATGCCTTTACACCTGGAAATAATGAATTTTATCGATTGCCGCGCCATACACTGACTCAACTCACCATGGAGTCGCAATTCCCCTGGGTGCTATCAACCGTTGCACAACCAGATGGGACAGATTTTGCTGCTGTCCGCAGGCATCTAATCCTGGAGCGTGGAGGAATGACGATAGGCATTGTCGGAGCCCTTGATCCGATGGAGAATGCTGCAGGACAGCTACATGGACTTAAAAGTCTTGACTTGACCGAAGCTCTGACTCAAAAAGTGCGTGAACTCAAATCATGCGGTGCGCAACTCATCCTTCTTCTATCGCACTGTGGTCTGCGAGACGATCTTAAGTTTGCAGCGGAAAACCCGGGACTGATTGATGTTATCGTTGGTGGGCATTCACATAGTGAACTGCACGAAATCCGTCGCGTCGGCGATACAATTATTGTACAAGCTGGCATGCTTGGTAAATTCGTTGGAGAACTCGAGATCGAGCTTGAGTTTGATCATGATCATGATAATAGGCAAAGTGATGAACACTGCAACGAATATAGTGATATGCAAAAGCAGCGCATTGTCAATGTGAACCGTTATTGCCTGCATGACACGTCCAATTTGGACGACATCGATGGCGCCGCCACCGCCACCCCTGCCGCAGCCGCCACCGCCACCATCGCCTCAATTAATCAAAATCAAAATGATCAGGCGCAGGCGGCGCGGGCTATTCTGGAAAAGCACCGCGCCACCGTCAAAGGCATCCTTGATGAAAAGCTATGCACTCTCGAGGAAGACTTTTCTCATGACACCATGATTCAGCTGCTGGCAGAGCTCATGCGCCATAAATTCGGGGCCGAAATCGGGATGATGTTTGGGCCTGGAGTCTCCGGCGGCCTTCGCAAAGGTTCTCTCCATGTCCGCGATATTTATGAGATCTGCAAAAGCTTTATTACGCCAGCCGCTTTCGAAATTTCCGGACGGCAAATTGAAGGGCTGATTCGTGAACGCAATAATCCTGCAATCACACAGGCACAGGGCTTTGGCATTGGGTTCCGGCCACAGGGGCAGGTCTTTGGAAGACTTGCATTTGCCGGTCTTACATGTAGCGGTGAGAATTCCGATCACCCGGTCATACTTATTAACGGTTCCGAGCTCGATCCGGAACGCTGGTATACTGTCGGTTCTGCCACCCATCTATTTAATAGTGAAACTGGCGGCTATCCTTCAATGAACGGTTCTCGTAACATAAGATTCGAAAGGTTCCATTATATCCGTGACGAGCTGGTCGATTTCTTTCGGTCAGACCCCAATAGAATTGCCGCATTTATCAAGGTCGCCAATGAAAACTGTAACGGAAAGCTTTAATGGAAAGATGTAACGGTCGCGTCGCGAATGACCGCAACACCAATGGACGTGGCACTACAGTGGCAGCACCCAAGATAATCCAGGCACCCAGGCGCCTCGCCCACTAATTCTCACAGCCGCGAGATATTATCTCGCGGCGGGTTGAGAATGGTCCCCAGTATCCATTTTTCTGTAAACGATTACATTCAACATAATCCCACCAAATGGCCTCCTATCGCGCTTCCGCGAATTTTTACCCCCTTTTCGTCTCATATTTCCATAAAAATCCGCAGAAAAATGTAACGATTAGGCAGGGAAACGACAAAAAACGACGAAAAAGCAATATGACTGATGGACCATGGGCGATATGGGTATCATTAGACAAAAAGCCGATTTGTGAGTCATAGGCCGCCCGTGTTACAATGAAGTCAGTTCCAAGAAAACCTTTACAAAATGGAGGGAGTTTGGATGAATCGCAGAGTGTTGGTCAGTTTGCTACTAGTTGCTGTACTTGTGATCGCTTTGGGTGTCCCGTCGTTGTCCGCAAAATACCCCTCAAAGCCGGTAACTGTTGTTATCCCTTGGGGTGCTGGCGGTAACACTGATATTGCCGCGCGCGGATTTATACCGGTCTTTGAAAAATACCTTGGTCAGCCTGTAGTCATTAGTAACCGGGCCGGTGCATCAGGTGCCATTGGTACTGATTACGTCAACTCCGTCCCAGCCGATGGTTACACGATTCTCTGGTCTGCCGAAACCTTGGCTACTTTCCGAGTCATGGATCTCAGTAAGCTCACTTTCGCTGACTTTGATCCCTTGATGATGATGGTTGATGACCAGAAAATCCTTTGTGTCAGCGCCAAGTCTCCTTACAAGACTTTTGAACAGTTGGTTGCTGCTATTAAAGCTAACCCCGGCAAAATAAAGATGTCCTACTCAGCGCCTGGTGCCAGCGGACATATTCAAGGCTTGTTGCTGCAAGCTTCGGGCCTCGATATTAAACTTATTCCATTTGGCAGCGGTGCCGAACTAACTCTGGCAGTATTGAATGGCACAGTGGACTTCGCGTTTCCGGCAACCGGACAAGCTCTCGGCTATGTTAATTCCGGCGATATGCGGGCATTGGCAGTATTTGGCGAAGAGCCTTCGGCAGCTTTCCCCGGCGTTCCTCCGATTACCGCAGGATTGCCTGCATTCAAACGTTACATGCCGCTCTCTTTCCCCAGCTGCATCCTGTTAAAGAAAGGTACTCCTACCGATGTACGTAACACCATTATGGATGCTCTGGTCAAAGCCAGCAAAGATCCGCAATGGCTTGAATTCGCCAAGAAGATGAACTACCAGCTCAGGCACGACATTACCAACAAAGCCGTCTTGGATTACTGGACCAGATGGGAATCGATCGTTTCCTGGCTGCTTTATGACAATGGCGTAGCCAAGAAGTCCCCGGCAGAGTTCAATATTCCGAGGTTCCAGGGTAACTAAGTTTCTGGCAACTGATTCTCTGATACGCATCTCTGGTACGCATCTTTGGTACTCACCTGGCGGTTACTTTCGGGTAACCGCCAGGCGGTATAACTCACAAAAACGGCCAGGCTTATCTAGTTATGCCAAAACCTAGTAGCGTCCAGGCTCATAATCCACGTTCATAATCAGGAGGGTACGCAATGAAAGCTCACGCTAGTCCGTCTACCTTGGAGGGACGCTTATCTGTACCAGGTTCTAAAAGCCATACAATTCGTGCGGTCATCATTAGCACGTTAAGTGAAGGACGTTCTGTCTTTACAAATCCACTGCCCAGTCAGGATTGTCTTTCGGCAGTTAAGGTGTGCAGCGCATATGGAGCGCGTGCCGAAGTTGGCAAAGATCAGTGGACGATTGAAGGCGTTGGTCGTAACCTGGTAGTTCCTTCAGATATCGTTGATGCTGGTAACTCCGGTACTACTTTCTATTTCGTAGCTGCCATGGCTGCTTTACTTGATCAGTGGAGCGTCCTGTCAGGCGATCATCAAATTCGGCGGCGTCCGGTGCGTGCGCTGTTGCGTACACTGGAAGCCCTGGGGGCGACTGCGTTTACAACCCGCAGGGATGTAGATGCTGCACCAATTGTTGTGCGTGGACCACTCAAGGCCGGAACTGTAAAAACCAGCGGCAACTTCTCCCAGTTTATTTCCGGGCCGTTATTGGTATCGCCAATGATCGAAGGCACAACACGGATCGAAGTGGAAAATGCCAAGGAAAAACCATATCTGCAGATGACCGTTGACTGGATGACCCAGCATGGCATCAAACTTGATTATGATTCTAAGAATTACAGTTATTTTGAAATTAAGGGCCCGCAAAAGTATAGTAATGTGAATGCGCGGATCCCGAGTGACTGGGAATCGGTGGCATTCCCCCTGGTTGCCGCAGCCGTAACCGATTCCAAACTAACTATTGATGATCTGGACCTTGATGGCAACCAAGGTGACGCAGCCATTGTGGATGTTCTTCAGGAAATGGGTGCAAACATTCAAGTGGATCATGCGCATAACAGCCTCACTGTAACCGGCGGCTCCAAGCTGCACGGTATTACGGTGAATTGCTCGGACATTCCGGATGCGCTTCCAATTCTGTCTGTGGCAGCTTGTTTTGCAGAAGGCACCACCAAACTCACTGGAGTTGAAATGGTACGCGCGAAAGAGACAGATCGCGTAGCTGTGATGCATCAAGAACTCGCCAAGATGGGTGCTCATATTGAGGAAACTCATGATTCAATGACAATTCATGGCGGGCATCAGCTAACTGGCGCCGTTGTCTCAAGCCATGACGACCATCGCGTGGCGATGTCTTTGGCGGTGGCAGGACTATTCGCTAAGGGCAAGACCGTGGTGAATGACGCACAATGTGTTTCTGTTTCATTCCCCGGCTTTTTCGAAATCATGAACCGCGTTGGAGCCGGGTTCGTCACTGAGGACTAAGGATAACCGAAACAGCTTGTTTTCCCTTTTGTTTTCTCCTGATGATATGGAGGTTATTAGAGGTGAACTCCACAATTAACAGTCATTCTACAACAGCTGCCGCCGCGAAAGATGAGAGCAGCTCCCCCGCCCGTCTCGGACGGGGGAGTATCACCCGCTCGCAGGTTGTTTTCATATTAAGTATGTTGGTCGCATCTTATTTCTACTCTTTTTTCTTTCGAATTAGCGCCTCAGTTGTGTTACCGCGCCTTGGTACCGAGTGGGGTCTGAGTTCTACAATTATAGGTTTTATTTCCGCTTTGTTTTTCTACGCCTATGCTGTCATGCAGCCGCTCAGCGGAGCATTGAATGATCGCTTTGGACCGGTACGAATCGTGGCCTTTGGCATGCTACTGACCGTAATAAGCGCTTTATTAATGGGTTTCGCTAATTCGGCGCTAGTGTTTGGCATAGGACGCCTATTATCGGGATTTGCCTTAGCCCCGATGCTATCAGGGGCACTGGTTTTTCAGGCAGCAGCGTTTGACAGTTCTCAATACACCCGATTATCCAGCATTACCTATGTTGTCGGCAATCTTGGTGCTGTTATTTCAGTCGCGCCGCTGGAACTGGCTATTAAAACATGGGGCCGACAGGATGTCTTTGTTTGCCTGGCAGCAATCAGCCTTTTGATCGCCATGGGTCTGTTATCCCAGAGAAACCGGGACCCGATTCGCAACCGCGGTGGCATCTTTGCCAGTCAAAATACGGCGTCACAAGCGTCACAAGCGTCACAAGCGTCACAATCCAAGACTTCCGAGTCGCTCGGCATGCGCCTAAAACAGGCCTTTCGCACTTTGCGCTGTTCCGCTCAGCTAAAGGCTTTGCTGGTGGTCTGGGCCATTTCCACCGCGGCACTCATGGTCTTTCAAGGACTTTGGGCAGTTTCCTGGTATAGCAGTGCATATAGCCTCGACTCGAGTGCGGCCAGTGGATGGGCAACACTCATTGGGGTCGGCGTGATGCTTGGCAATTTCATTGCAGGCCAGGTTGGCAACGGAGCCGTTCAGCGGCGCCGTGCGATTAGAGTTTTTTGCACCGCTTGCGCACTTTGCTGGATAGCATTATGGTTAGCGATCAGCATTCGTCTGCCGATATATATTACAGGACTAATTGGCCTTTTGCTTGGAGCTTCAGCTGGTGCAAGCCATGTACAATGTACATGTGCGGTAAACGATATCGCTCCACAGGGAAAAAGCGGCGCTCTGTTCGGAATGATGAACCTCTTTAACTTCATCACAGTGATTATCTTCCAATCCGGGACAGGCTTCCTGCTAGATCGGTTCTCTGCGCAAGTAGCTGGTACCTATACCGCTCAGGGATTTCTGATTGTTATGGGAATCGTGGGCGCGCTAGTCATCTTTAGTCTGGCGTCGCTGCTAATTCTTCGGCCTTTTAGCCCCGATGTCTTGAAGGAAGGTGGCGAGATTGGCACGCAACTCAAAGCAACAACGAAACACCGTAAACATTAGGCAGGTAGCAGAAAAAGCCGGTGTTTCAGTTGCGACGGTGTCACGTGTGATTAACAGATCCGCGGCTGTCACTTCAGATATTGCCGCCACAGTTTGGAAAGTAGTACGGGAACTGGATTACAAACCAAGTTTGGCGGCCCGCTACATGAAAGGTCATCTTACCGGTAGTCTCGGA
>JBMNNY010000127.1:0-6461 GCA_050942765.1 Bacillota bacterium
AGCTGCGCGTCAACCAGCTGGCCTATGATCGCGGGACCCAAACCGTCAATATCCATAGCATCCCGGGAAGCAAAATGAATCAGCCGCTCTCTGAGGCGTGCAATACAGGATTCGTTAACGCAACGCAGTACCGCTTCCCCTTCTGCTCTAAAGACTGGCTGGGCGCACACCGGGCAATTCTTGGGCATCATAAACTGCCTTTCCGCGCCAGTACGTTTTTCAGTCAGAACCCTGACCACTTCCGGAATTACGTCCCCTGCTTTATGAATGAGCACCCAGTCTCCGATGCGGATGTCTTTTTCTTTAATGTAGTCCTCGTTATGTAGCGCCACCCGGCTGATGGTTGAACCGGCTACGACCACCGGCCGCAAAATAGCGAGCGGCGTAATGGCTCCGGTCCGGCCGACATTCACCTCAATATCCAGTACCTGAGTCTCCTCTTGGACAGCCGGGAACTTATAGGCAATATTAGCGCGCGGTGCTTTGGCAGTGTACCCTAGTTCCTCGCGGCCGGCAATCGATTGGAGCTTAATCACCAGCCCGTCAATATCATATGATAATTTGTGACGCTGTTCGGCCCAATAGGAGCAGCTGTCGATGACTTCCTCAATATTAGCGCAGACCCGGTAATCACGATTGACTGGCAGCCCGAGCTCAGCCAGGAACTCCAGGCGCTGCGACTGAATGTCAGGAACAGCTAATTCGCTGCCCTCGGCCACCAAAATATCATAAAAAAACGCCTTCAGTGGCCGACTGGCCGTAACTTTGGGATCGAGCTGCCGGAGTGAACCCGCCGCTGCATTGCGGGGGTTTGCAAACAGCGGTTGACCTGTCTCCTCGCGTTCCCGGTTCAGAGCAGCGAATTCCTCTTTTGGCATATAGACTTCGCCGCGCACGATCAGCAGCGGGATATGGCTGTTGATCCGCAAAGGAATCGACCGCAATGTCCTGATATTGGCGGTAATATCTTCGCCGGTCAGTCCATCCCCTCGGGTAGCTGCTTCCGTCAGCACCCCGTTCCGATAAGTAAGGGCCACCGTCAGCCCATCAATCTTCAGTTCGACAATGTAAGGGGAGGGCGCTCCCAATGCACCCAATCCGCGGCGCACCCGGCGGTCAAAAGCCCGCAATTCCTCCGCATCAAAAGCATTATCCAGACTAAGCAGCGGCACCTGGTGCTGGACCGTCCGAAAACCTGCCTTAGGCTGACCGCTGACGCGCTGCGTGGGGGAGGCGGGATCCGCCAGCTCCGGATGCTTTTCCTCCAAAGCGCGCAACTCGCGCATTAGGGCATCATACTCGGCATCATCTATTTCAGGCGCATCTTCAACATAATAAAGCCGATCATGTTTTTCGATCGCCCGGCGCAAATCCAGAATACGCGAGCGTTCTGCCTCATACTCAGCTACAGATTCAGATTGTGTTGCGGCTTTGTTTTGCTCTACCATACACAAACCCCCGACTCCAGCTAGTTTTATAAATGCGAATCTTCTCTGATCAGCCATTCCAGCAGTGTCAGCTGATGCAGTATATCAGGCATCGTTTGCCGGGTCACTTCCAGAATCACAGGTATATTAGACAGTTCAGACATCTTAATCCATTGGGCCACTTCACTGTCAGCATTTAGCGGCAAATGTTCATCGGTCTTGCCATCGTTATCATGCACATGAATAGCAATCGTATAAGGGGCCAGCAGACGTATAAAATGAACCGGGTCAAGCTGCTCCTGAACAGCAGCCAGCTTTAGGTGTCCCAGGTCAAGCAGAACCTTTAACATCGGTGAACCGATTTCTTTGATTAGGCTCTGCATTTCTTCAGCCCGATCAAGTAATCCGGTATGTCCCAACTTTCCATAATGAACATTTTCGATCCCTACCGGAATACCGACCTCCTCGGCCTCCCGGGCTACTTCCCGCAAAGCGGCGACGCCCGCCTGCCAATCCGAGTCGATATCTCCAGGCGCTAATGGATGAAATGTATAAAAAGCGGCTCCCAGGGCGGAGCATAATCTGATGTCTTCCTTAATTTGCTTAATCTGAATCAGCCGATCCTGTTCGTCCCTGGAAAACAACGACGTACCACGCGGCGCTGTCCTTCCGGTGAAAGTTCCATGGGCCGCCAGCCTTAACCCCGGAAATGTCAGCAGTTCGTTTAGGCCGACAGTGCTGGCGTGCGCTGATCCGAGCTCAATGTGTCGTATGCCGGCATCGACATACTTCCTGACAACTGTCAGAGCATCCCTGCCACCTTTCAGACAACTGGTGGATACATAGACAGCCATTTGACAACACCTTTCTTGGTTCAGTGAGATAAAAAAGCTTCGTCACTGATATCTTTCTTTGATCCAGTTTATGTACCGGACGCCCAAAGCGTCGCCTAATACTAACTCTTCGCTTATAGATAAGTTTCCCAATCCGGGAATTGATCTTATTTCTTTTTGATCAAACAGGAATCCTCTTAGTAAATGCAAAACATGTCTGTTTGTTAAACCAAATGAAAAAACCCGTTTAGAACGGGTTGAAGTGGCGTAAATGGTGCGCCCGGCAGGAATCGAACCTGCGCAACCGGCTCCGGAGGCCGGTGCTCTATCCCCTGAGCTACGGGCGCATTAGCATCAATTATTATACCGCTTTTATATGACTAAGTCCATACCCAACAATTGTCAAGGCCAAGAATTGTCAGACCTGGCGATTGCTATCCCTGGGCTCGGGCGATTGCTTTGCCTGGACCTGGCATTTGCCGGACCCAGCTCATGACACGGACACAAGGAGGCCGTTTCAGCAATGTATACAACGCAATCACTGACTGAACTGATCGAAAGACTACTGGAAGCAGAGCGTGTTCTGCCGGCGCACCGGGAACTGGCCAAAAACGTCGGTACGTTGTCCGACTTTTTTAACCGCCTGAAGAAGCCCTTACCAACCTCAGGCAAGGAACATCTTTATATGTCCGACGCCAATATGCGGGCCGCCTATTTGGCTTATTTCTTTCCGGTTAACTGCATTAAGACTTATCTATTGCTAAGGAGGATCGCCGGCGAAGGACTCTTGCCGCCAAAACCATCGGCGACTCCCCTGAAGATACTGGACTTTGGCTGCGGACCAGGATCAGCAGCGCTAGGCGCGGTTTACTATTTTGCCGGTGCTGACCGCGAAGGCAGCGGTGATAGCGATGGTAACGACAGCGACGATGGCAGCGGCGGCGACGGCGGTGGAGAGTCTATTCCTGAATCGGCTGTACCCGAGCTATATCTGGTTGATCAGAGTACCGCTGTACTTGAAACTGCCGTGCGTCTGCTGAAAAAATCGGAACTCCCGCTGCAAATCCATGCCATGGGTCGCATCCCTGATGAAACGAAGTTTGACCTGATTTTGGCCTTAAATGTACTTAATGAAAACACGGATGATGAGGCTAAACGCATTCTCAATTTGCTGAAAAACTGCCTGAGTCCAACCGGACGCTTGCTGATTGCCGAACCTGCGTTAAGGGAAACGGCGCGTCAGTTAATCGCACTAAGGGATCAATTGCTGTCCGATGCCGAACTCACCTTGCTTTGGCCATGCCGGCATTGTTCCAGTTGCCCCGGAATTCTAACGGAAAACGACTGGTGTCATGGCACCGAAGTCTGGGACCGTCCCGACTGGATCGCCCAAATCGATCGCGAAATTGGTAATAAAAAAGAGCGCCTTAATTATGCCGCCCTTTTGTATACTCTTTCTGCAGCGGCCTCTTTCAGCGCCAGCGGCGCCACAGGCATTTGCACCGGAGAAAACGCCCTGGAATCTTACATCACAACGAGCGATGCGATCTGGCGCGTAGTTAGCGATCCGATCATTGAGCGCGGCAAAAGAGTACTCTATTTATGCGGTGGTCCTTCCGGGGAAAGAATTCGCACCACCGCTTTGGAAAGACATCTTTCCGAGGCTAACCGGGATTTCTTTGCTGCCCAGCGCTATGACCTATTGCATATCGAAGGAACCCTTGAAAAGAAGGGCGATGGGTTTCGCCTTAGCCCGGAAACAAAAGCCACTCTAGTGTGAGTTAAAGCGCACTCACCGCGCACATTCACTGGCTTCCCCGCGCAAAGTTTCAACAGCATGGGGCAGTACACCCATAATCACTTCCAGGCATTCTCTGACTGCCTTCGGACTGCCGGGCAGGTTAATGATCAGTGTCCGCCCGCGGATTCCTGCCACTGCCCTGCTTAACATAGCCTTATCGGTTACCTGAAGTGATTTAGCCCGCATTGCTTCCGGAATACCCGGCACCAAGCGCTCAACGACGCTGAGCGTGGCCTCGGGAGTGACATCCCGGGGTGAAAGCCCCGTCCCTCCGGTCGTAAAAATCACATCACATAGTCCCTGGTCAGCCCAGGCTGACATTATTTCTGCCAAGGCACTTTTCTCATCCGGAACAATGCAGTATTGTGTGACAGTACCGCCAAATTCTGCTGCCATTTCCCGAATAGTCGGACCACTGCGATCCTCTCTGGCACCGGCGGCGCCTTTGTCGCTAGCTGTGATTACGCCCACCCTGATTGCCGAGGGCAAGCCAGAGTGCGCGCCAGAGCACATGCCATGGCGCATGCCAGAGCCACATACCGTAATTGCATCTCCCACGGAAACCGTCCCGCCTTCAATAACTCTGGCAAATACTCCTTCCCGCGGCATCACGCAATCGCCGGCTTTCTCGCGGATAGCACAGCCTTGATGACACTCTTTGCCGATTTGCGTAATCTGCAAAACAACCTGAGCCCCGATTTGAATTCGGGTGCCAACCGGCAGTTTTTTGACCTCAATCCCCTCGGTGGTTACGTTTTCCGCAAAATCGCCATAGTGCAGCTCCAGACCGGCAGCATGCGCCTGCGCACGCATCTGATCGATACTCTCATTGGCGAGTAAGCTAACCTGCCTATGCCAGGTTCCGGCATGGGCATCCCCCTCAATCCCCCATTCTTTCTTAAACACAGCTGATTGCACAGGGGTTTTTTGCTCGCCTTTCTTTGTGCTCAGATTAATAGAAATTACTCTTGCCAAAAAAACGCCCCCGTTCCAATGGCTCAATTCGCATGCTCACTTTGCATGCTCACTCCGCACGCCTATAATTACCGCTCTTGCCTCCGGATTTGCTCAGCAAGTGGATGTCTCCAATTTCCATGGCGCGGTCGATCGCTTTGCACATGTCATATACTGTCAATGCCGCTACCGAAACAGCTGTAAGGGCTTCCATTTCAGCGCCAGTCTTGGCAGTGCAGCGCACAGTGGCGGTAATCCGGAGTGCGCTGACACTTGAACTGGCACCGTGTTGACGCAGCGGCTCGATGACAATATCAACGCCGTCCAGCGGGATGTTGTGGCAGAGCGGAATCAGGCTGCTGGTCTGTTTGGCAGCCATGATGCCAGCCAGTTGCGCCACTGCCAGTACATCGCCTTTCGCCACCTTGCGGTTGAGGATGATTTCCAGAGTTTCGGGCTGCATTGTAATCAAGCCTTCGGCGCAGGCCTCCCGGACTGTTTCAGGTTTGACACCGACATCCACCATGCGTGGCAGGCCTTCCGGAGAAAAATGATTCAATTCACCTTTTTGCTCCGATCCTTTTACTTTTGACCCCGGCATCTGCTCACTCATTAATCTTCAACCCCCAACCTGCGACATTTGCCTTTCGGGGCGCCCTAATGAACACCTTCCGCAACGATCTGGTATCTCGCGGGCGACCTTATGCCAGTTTTCCGGCTTGGCCAAAACCGCCTGCTGGATGATTGCGCTCAGTTCCTCGTGACTGGCTCCCCCTCTGACCGCCGTTCCGATATCAATGCCCTCCGCACTGAACAGACAAGGCTGTAACAGACCATAGCTGGTCAGCCGCAGCCGATTGCAGGACGGACAGAAACACGATGTTACCGGGCTGATAAACCCGATCGTTCCGCGCGCGTCTGGCAGACGAAACACACGTGCAGGACCGGCACTGTGCATCGGATCTTTTCTTTCTACAGGGATCAACCCCGGTAATTTGGCGATTACTTCATCCGCTGGCACTACTGCACTGCGTCCCAGTTCCGCCCCGATTCCGAAGGGCATCAGTTCCAGAAAACGCACTTCAATGGGCAGTCGCATCGTCAAGGCCGCGAAATCTGCGATCTCGCAATCATTAACCCCCCTGACAAGGACCACATTGAGCTTGATGGGAGTCAGTCCGGCGGCCACTGCGACCGACATCCCCTGCAGTACTTTTTGCAGGTCACCGCCCCGGGTCAGTTCAGCAAATCTCGCCGTCTGCAACGAGTCCAGACTGATGTTAACGCGATCCAGCCCGGCAGCCTTCAATGACATAGCTTGCTCTGCCAATAACAGTCCATTAGTGGTCAGCGTAATTTCTTCAATCCCGGAAATGGCTCGTATTCCGGCCACCAACGCTGCCAAGTTCGGGTATACCAGTGGCTCTCCGCCTGTGAGGCGAATCT
>JBMNNY010000128.1:0-6401 GCA_050942765.1 Bacillota bacterium
CAATCCTATTTCATTAATGAATCGTGATCGAGCCCGATGCCACGATAGTGGTACTACCGTCGACTGTCAACAGGAGTGACGCATCATATTTCCAAACTAATTCGGCACCGTCTTCATCAACTACCAGTTCTATGTTGTTAAATTTCACAGTAATGCCATTGCCATTATTAAGCTGACAGTCGAATGTATATGAGGGGCCACCGGCAATGCTGCCAGAGAAATCCACTGACGAGAAAGTCAATGTCAAATCATAATATGTTCCTTCCGGCAGTTTAGTGGTCAGAACAGGCGCATCATTGCCTGCGCACACTGCTTTCAAATCGACTACAGCGCTGTTGGCCAGAACTACCGCACCGGCTGTCCCGCCATCTTCAGGATAGACATGAATATTGGTCAGAGTGAGGTTGAATTGATCGATAACATCCCTGGTGCTTGCGATCAAGGCACTTTTGGCACCGGGAGTCATCGTCATCGTTACTTCACGTTTGGGAGAGCAACCAGAAATGAATGGTGCTGCCACTGCGATAACCAGCACGAATAGAATTAAAAGTCTCTTCATTAAGAATTCACCTCATAATGTTGTTTAATGATCTGAATTTTTCCGGAGGCCAAACGCCAGAAAAGCTCCGAAGGCATTTTCAGCTGCTGCAGAGAGCAGTGAGGATGCGTCCCACATGGCTTCTTCCAGCATCATCGGACGGTTGATCGTACTAAAAAACGCCGTAATACCTTTATCATACAAACTCTGATAGTCTTTTCCCAGACTGCCTGAAATGCAAAAGACTGGCACGCCATAGGGTTTGGCTGCCTGGGCCAAACCGTAAGGCACTTTTCCAAAGGCCGTCTGAAAGTCTGTAGCACCCTCGCCGGTAATCAATAAATCACCATTTTGCAGCATCTCATCAAAATGTGCCAGGTTCATGACAGTGTCAATGCCAGACTGCAGCTTGGCACCTAGCAGCGCCACCAGTCCTGCACCTGCACCGCCAGCCGCACCAGCACCTGGCAAATCGGCGATCCCTATCCCCAGATCACGCTCCACAATATCGGCAAATAAATGCAAATTGTGATCAAGAGCAACCACCATTTCCGGACTGGCACCTTTTTGTGGTCCATAAACCGCGGCGGCACCATTCGGACCGCACAGCACATTCCGAACATCGGATGCCACAATTATTTCTGCGAGTTTTATTCTGGGATCTAATCCCGCAAGATCAATTTTCGCTAGGCTGCTTAATGCACCTCCTCCCAATCGGATCTCCTGTCCTTCAGAATCAAGCAGTCGCACACCCAGGGCTTGCGCCATACCGGCTCCGCCATCATTGGTGGCGCTACCGCCAATACCAATTATAATCTTGCGGCTACCTTCATCAAGCGCCGCACGTATTAACTCCCCAGTACCATATGTAGTAGTCAGGAGAGGATTTCTTTCCTCTGGATTAATCAAATTTAGTCCGGATGCCGCCGCCAGCTCTATGACGGCCGTGCGATCACCATCCGCCAGCAATCCGAAAAAAGCTTCAACCGGGCGGCCTAATGGATCCATGACTTTACGAGATATGCGACGACCTCCGACTGAAGCCAGGATGGCATCGACCGTGCCCTCCCCGCCATCGGCCATCGGAACCGTTTTGACACACACGTCAGTATTGTGGCGTGCAGCAGCTGCCAGGATTCCCTCTTTAATGGCACCAGCTGCCTCAATAGAGCTCAGACTGCCCTTAAATGAATCCGGCGCGACAATCACGGTAATCCTAAGCTTAGACCGGGTCATATCCATCAGGATCGCCCTCTTTATACAAAGCCTGTTTGCCGTCAAAGACAAAAGGATGATGCTCAACTCTAAACATCGTAGCAAGAGAACTCAGACGATGCGGCTCAGGCAAATCACCTGGATAAGGCGGAATGAGGCTGCGCATAACTTCGTGCGCCTTAATCGTCATTTCTTCGATCGTCTCATTTTCCTGCGGCGCTATTGGACGACCAATCCTGATCCTGATTGGTCTGCGCCAGTATAAATTGTATGTACCCGCAAGGCCGACTGGAACAACTAAACGGTTTAGCCTTTTAGATAAGGCAAAAGCACCGGAATGGAAGGGACACATCTTACCTTCCATCCCAATTCGTCCTTCCGGAAAAAAGCAGACATTCCGACCTGCTTCTGCATGTTTTAGCATGCTGCGCAAGGCGTTCAGGCGAGATTTGCGGTCGCGTTTATCGAACGGAACCAGCGGATTATCAGCCAGTCCAATAAGAAATTTGGCAGTGGGATTTTTCACAGAGGTGGCTGCATTAGCTATAAAAACAAGCTTTGGGGCGATAGGCCATAGCCCAACGTACACAATCGGATCGATCCAGCTCAAGTGGTTTGACACCATAATATAGGGCTCTCTAGGCAGGTTTTCCCAACCTTCGATTTTAATGTTGAACAGAATTCTGAGACACGCATTCAGCAGCGGCTTGACAATATAAAAAAACCATCTTGGTCGAGATTGCATAACCGGCCCCTACCTTTCCTACTCCTACATGCTGCTCATATCATGCTAATTCTCGTCAGAAACTAAATCCCCTGCCATCTCCTGTGGCGCCAAGTGGCGAAATTATTACCAAAGAACGTTATAAAGAACGCAATATTGGCAACGCCTGGCAACTCATCCAGCGGCAAGTTCATCAATAATGTTCTTCTCAATCACCAGCAAATTAAGATCATCTTGTCTTTGATTACGTGGTACCGCAATACGGTGGCTGGCTTTAATGGTGGTGTCTGGTTTGTTCGAGAGCACATGAACCGTATCAGCCAGCATAATGGCCTCCTTGACATCATGCGTAACCATGAGGACCGTCCGTGGTTCATTTCTCCAGCTTTTGACAAATGAATCAAGTAAACCCATTTTCAGACTTAAGTCAAGTGATTTAAACGGTTCATCCATCAGAAGAATACGTGATGGGAAAGCCAATGCCCGTGCCATAGCAGCCCTCTGGCGCTGCCCGCCGCTGATACGATGGGGGTATTGCGCGCCCACCTCGGATATACCCATCTGATCAAGATAATGGGCCACGTGCTTCTCGACCTGAACGGAGGGCAGGCGATCCTGCAACACAAAGGCCACGTTTTGCGCAACTGTCTTCCATGGAATCAGGCGCGCGTCCTGAAAAAGATAACTCATTTCTTTGCCTTGGACTCCGTCGATTACTCCTGCATCAGGACTAAGCACTCCGGCAATCAGCGATAACAGTGTCGTCTTCCCGCAACCAGATGGGCCAAGGATTGCTGTTATTTCGTTACTAGGCACCGTCATTGAGAGATCTTCGAACACCTGAACGGCACCGAAAGCTTTCTTGATATGCTCTATAGAAAATTCTACAGATGACATAGATAAAACCTCATTTCCAGAAAAACAGTTTTTTGCGGACCACTGTGTCCAGTACCCAGTCAAACAAGAAGCCTGTGAGCACGACAACGGCAGTCCAGGCAAATACTTCCGGTGTGTTCAAAAATACCCGGGCGCGGTCCATTTGTGCGCCAATACCCAGTTCCGGACTGGCCAGCACTTCTGCGGAGATCAATACTTTCCAGGTCAGACCGATTCCGGTGGCAGCAGCGGCGGCTAAGTAAGGCAGCAGCGCCGGAACACGAATTTCCCATAGAATTCTCCAGGGAGAAACTTTATAAACGGTGGCCATATCGATTAAGTCGCGGTCAATTTGGGCAGTGCCTTCCGCTACATTTTGCGCGACAATTGGAAAGACTACCATGAATGTAACAAACAGCGCCACCGTTTCAGAGCGAAACCAGATGAGCGCCAACAGAATGAAAGACATCGATGGAGTGCTTCTAATAGCAGCAAGAACCGGCCTAAAAAGCGCTCCCATAGAAGCGTTCAAGCCGGCAATAATCCCCACAATGGTGCCAAAAATAAAAGATATACCAAAGCCGACCAGTCCCCGCAGGAATGAATGCCAGTAGTTGGACCAAAATTGCGGCTGCCGCATCATTCCCGTCAAAGCACGCAAAGATGTAACAGGGCCGGGAAGGAGAATATCCTTCCCGACCAGCCGGGCGGCAATAGCCCAAATTGCAAGCCCCAGTATCAGGGATAATATGGCGGTTAGATGCTTATTGCGGTAAATAGAACGCGGCATCAGGCAGCTTTCCTCCCAAAAACTCCGGATCAAACTCGAAGAGACTGTTCAGGAAATAATCCACTTCGCTTTTGACCGAGCTGGCGATTGCGAAACGGAAGTTGCAACGCAGGATGGCGTCGGTGGCTGCCTTGGCAGAAATATTGACGTATTTTTCAGCAAGTATTCCGGCTTGCGCTCTGTTAGCGTTGACCCAATCACTGGCAACTCCAGCCTGCTGCAAGAAGTTCTTAACGACATCAGGACGCTCTTGATACAGCTTGGTGCTGATCACCAGACAGCTCTGCGGATAGGATTCTTTTCTGTTTTCGAGGCGTTTCCACTCTTCCTGGAAATCAAGCAAGACCTGCGCAGATGGTGAGCGCATGATCACTTCGGTAATCCAGGGCTCAGGAATGACAGCCAAATCAGCCTTTTCTGCAATGACCAGCTGAGCAAGCTCGGCAGGTGTCGGGTAGTACTGAAGCTTAACGTCACGTTCAGAGTCAATGCCGTTAGCTTTCAGGAAGCGACGGAAAAGAATATCAGGAGTGGCGCCTTTTCCGGTAACCGCCACAGTCTTTCCTTTCAGATCCGTCCATTTTTTCACCGACAGGTCCCGACCGACCAGGTAATTTACGCCCCAGTTTGTGATCGCGCCGAGCTTAATCGCAATACCCTTGTTATACAGCAGTGCAGCGGTATTGGTCGGTACGGCGGCGATGTCGGCCTCACCCGAAATAATTTTGGCGGTCATCTGCTGCGGATTACTGACGATTGAATAAGTAACATTTACACCTGCGCCCAGCACTGGATTATCTTCAAACATTTTCACCATTGACAAACCGGTTGTGCCAGATAAAGCCATAATATTGATGTTAAGTGGCTCAGCAGTATAACCGAAGTTGACGAAACTCGCTGAAACTACCGCCAGCATTAAGACAAGCGCAAATACTGCAATCTTAGATAAGTTCCTACGCATTACAACTACCTCCCAATAGATTGATGTGCCCAATTGCTGATGTACCAAATCATTAATGTGACTAGCTCATGTGCTATTTTTCTTTAGTCAAAGCTGATCTGACGTTCACTCCGGGCAATGTACCAAGTTGACCGGTAAGTGAGTTGATTGCGTCTGTTGTTCCATCAACGAGCAGCGCAATAACTGACTCATTTTTTTCACGGTATGGAACCCCCATACGGCCAATTATTATGTGCCCGGCCGCGCTGATATAGCTATTGAGCTTTTCCTGCACTGCCCCGGGATTTTCGACCACGATTGCGATTACTCCGGTCCGGGTCTCTGCCATATTGAAAATCACCTCCAAAAAAAGGCCTATCTTAAACAGATAGGCCTTAGCGTAGACAGATGTACGCGGAACACCTTTGCTTCAGGCAGTGCCTTGGCCTCAGGTCTGAATAAGTATTGCCCTGTGGAGAAAGAATAACTAAAGACTATATTCTTGCTCCGAAGGGAGTATTATGTTTGCACCTTCATTGTAAGGCTTTTTGCGGTGTTTTGCAATAGGACGGAACCAGGCACGAAAAAATATTTTTAAAAAATGTGTAAATATATCTATTGTTTTGCGACCAATCGTAGTAAAATGGGGATGTAGCTCAAATAGGATCGTTTGGCCCTCTCAAAAGGATGCGGGGTTGGAGCCAAAATGCCTACTAATGAGCAAAGTTGAGGAGGTCGAACGATGTATTCTGATAAAACCCTTACCTGTCGTGATTGTGGTGCCGAATTTGTGTTCACTGCTTCCGAGCAAGAGTTTTACGCACAAAAAGGCTTCACGAACGAACCCGGACGCTGCCCCGCTTGTAGAGCTGCTCGCAAAGCACAAGGCAATTCCAGAATGGGTAGCCGCAACAGTGGTGGTCGCCGCGAGATGTTCCCGGCTGTCTGCGCTGCTTGTGGCGTAGAAACCGAAGTCCCGTTCCGTCCGAGTTCAGATCGCCCGGTTTACTGCCGCGATTGCTTTGATCGCAATCGCCGCTAAGTCAAGCCACCACGATCAAACACAAAAACTGTCCTACCCAGGACAGTTTTTTTGATCCGATTGGGGACAGGTTTATTTGGATCGTTTTGACCCGATTGGGGACTGGTTTAAACAGTCCATTTTGAACCGATTGGGGACTGTCCCCATTTAGGTCATTTTGATCTGTTTGGGGACTGGTTTATTTGGTCCATTTTGGACCAAATAAACCAGTCCCCAATCGAGTCCCCAATCGATCGCTATCCCTCATCGATCGCTTCCCATTCACGTAGCGATGAA
>JBMNNY010000129.1:0-6386 GCA_050942765.1 Bacillota bacterium
CTTTCCACCTGGAAAAAGCGGGTCATCGATGAGTATTTCCTGCCCAATAGCTGCCAGATCAATGTATCCCGTCTGATCCATTGCCAGGATCGCACCGGTTCTCCTGATCTTGTTTAGCAAATCGCTGTTGCCAATGGCGGCAGTCTTAATACCATTCGTTCTTAAGATGCTGCCCAGTGTTCCGGGTACGCCAGAAGTATCGCTATTGCTGACGCGATTGTGACTAGACACTATATCCAGAGCGACTGCGCCTGTTTCTGCGCCCTCGCCTTTTTTTGCATCCGCCCTTGTCTCCGCCCCTGTCACTGCCCCCGCATCTGCGGCATTGGCAGGCACTTTCGCTCCGGTTCTGACCGCATAAACAGTAGCAGCCGGAATACCGTCCACCATTTCACTAGTTTCATAGATTAATCCGGCTTCCGAGCCAGCGATGCTCAAACTGCCGGCGGAGATAGTCATAAGCAATTTTTCAGTCATAAAAGTACCTGATGAGCGGGTTGTCATTACTCCGACGGATCCCTGAGACAAAAGCTCCTGACGCCAAGGGCCTTCTTCGTCCAGGAAATCTGCGGTATTGAGGTTCTCGATAACCAAGATCACTGCAATCCCTTGATCTTGCCGTACTTGTTGCGACCCATCAGATCGACTTTCTGCACGTGCCGGAAAGATGGAAATCACAACAACTGCTAGCAAAATAAGTAATGCCATTTTGGCTGATCGATTCCATTTGGGATACCGCATAGCTTAATCCCCCGCCATTTCACCTAAGTTACACTTAAAAGCCGTCAAAACCGTCAAAACCGCCAAAAACCGAAAACCGCTCTAAATCAAAAAGAGCAGGCTAGCCTGCCCAATATCCGTGAATTGATCCATAATAAGATAATAATACCGCTGTCAAACATGCTTGTCAATTGGGACTGACTTCGAGGTTTTGGTGTTGTCGCCGGTGAGGCTATTATGGGCGCTAATATCGTCCGGGACATGTTGGCCGGCCTGACCGACATCATTGGCGGCCGCTCCGGTGCTTATGAGGAAAAGCTGGCGCAAGCCCGCCAGGTAGCAATGCAGGAAATGGGTGAAATGGCCCGTAGAATGGGCGCCAACGCCGTTGTTGGAGTCGACGTGGATTATGAAGTCATACGCGATGGTATGTTGATGGTCGCCACCAGCGGCACAGCAGTACGCATCTAGCGTCCTTTCTGGCCTTTCCTTTTGGCAGCCCATTTTGGTTGTCTGTCTCTCTCTCGTCCCTTGTCATTCTTCACTTGCTCCCTCCAAGGCCAACACGGCCTCGACAGCCGCGAACAGCTTAGCGCCAGCTTTAGCTTCGCGGCTGTCTTCATGTGGACGTCCAACGAATAAGTAGCGAGTGGCACTGTCATCCTCTGTAATTTGCTGCGGGCGGTCTAAGTCAAGATCTATCTGAAACCCCAGACTTTCCTCGGCTGCCCGTTTTCCCGCCGCCACAGGCGTTTCGCCCTTAGCCACTGTTGCCGTTGGCAGATGCCAGCCGTTGGCGGTCTGGACCAGCCAGATTTGATCTCCCTCATAGACCGCCACGGTTGTCAATACCGGTCGCAGCAACCCTTTTTCAGAATCATCACTTGTGCGCCACCATAAATAAGGCAGAATAATCTTAATCATGACCACCACTGGAACTGCCCCAAGTAAGCCCCATATGCCAAAAAGCTTGCCTCCGATTAATACAGCCAGAATAACCACAAATGGATGCAGGCCTACCCTGCGACCCAAAATGCGTGGCCCGAGAACCGCACTTTCCAGCTGGTTGATCACAACAAAGATTATGATTACATAGAGCGGCGTCCAGACCGATTGCCGCAAGGCTAGCAAGACTGCCGGCACCGCCGCGATCACCGGACCAAAATAAGGGATCACATTAAAAATGGCAGCCCCAAAACCAATTAAAAGCGCAAATTCAACATTTAATAACACGAGGCCAATTGCCACCAGTACGCCTACAAACAAGCCCACCGTCAATTGCCCTCTCAGGTAGTTCGATAAAGCATGATTTATTTCGGTGCTGATACGCTGAAAATCATCGCGGTGTTTGACTGGCACTAACCGCATTACTTGTCTGGCAACAGTCGGATAATCGCGGCTGATGTAATAGGCCAGTATCGGAGCCAGAAAATAAGTGACCAATTGCGAAAAAAAGCCAGGGATACTTACTGCCAGGCGCGTAATCATCGACTCCAGCTGCGTTTGCAGACGCTGCAGAGCCGCTTGCAGGGCTTCCCGCAGATTGAGGCTGACTGGCAGCCGCAGGCGGCCAAACCATATCTCAAAGGCAGCCAGTCTTTTCTGAATATCAGCGGCCAGGCGCGGAAAAGCCTCTGCTGCCCTACGTGCTTCGTTCGTCAAGATCGGAATCACTACCGCCAGAATCACAAACAAAGCAATGACCAGCAGCAAATAAGATGTCAAGGCCGCTGCCTGTCTGCTGGCTCCCTTGGATTGAATCAGTTCAACCAATGGATTCAGAATAAAAGCCAGAAAAATTGCTCCCAGAAGCAGACCGAGCACCGGCCGCAGAATTAAGATCCCCAGTATCACAATAAAGATTACCAGCAATACCCGCAGTACGCCGACAGGAAACGTCCGCTTGCCATTCACCGCCACGCGGCCCCCATATTAAAATGCGCACCTTTTGCGGTGCGCCTTTTTTCAAGATTCAAGTTCAGGACTAGAGTCAGTAAAGCGTCTGGCGAAAGCCAGCGTATTGGACTTAACTGACGATCCAATATGTGCGGCACGGTTCGCAACCTTTTGTGCCGTGCGCTTAGCGCTGTCGCCCATATCTCTGGTGCGGGCGATGATCTTCTCCTGAGTTTCCGGGCTGCTGCGCAGAATCAAAACCGCACCGACTGCCGCCCCGAGCAGGCTACCAGCAATAACTCCTTTTGCAAAACGATTCACCTGCATCACTCCTTTCCGGTCGAGGCAATTCGCTATCTAATATTATTCCGGAAAGAAGGGAGTCTAATTCAGAAAGCAAGGGGTCAGCGAGCCGGGTGTGCTTGTAAGATTGTCCCTCCGCCGACTACTTTATCCTCATCGTAAAAGACAACCGCTTGTCCCGGGGTAATCGCTCTTTGCGGCTGTTCAAACTCAACCTTGACCAAATCTGTCACTGTCCCTGCTGCTGTCACAGACGCAGCCGTTGCCGACGCCGTACTGGCTGTTCGCTCATCCGCCGCGGCCGGGCTGATGATCGCCCAGGCCGGTGGAAAAGAGTACCGTATTTTAGCCATTACACGCATGCTGCTCTGTAAATCCGGAATGGCGATCCAGTTCATGTTGCCAGCCAATAAGGAACTTCCCATCACCTGGCTGCTGTCGCCTACAATGACTTGGTTTTTGTCCTTGTCCAGAGCAATCACAAACATAGGCTTGGGACCAAGGGCCCCCAATCCCTTGCGCTGACCAATGGTATAAAAGGCCAGCCCTTCATGTTTACCAACAACATTACCGTTTAAATCGACAATGTCTCCGGGTCTATGCAGCTCCGGGTGGAATGTCTTCAGAAAATCACGATAATCTCCATGTACGAAACATATTTCCTGACTATCCGGCTTATTGGCTACTGACAAGTCGTGAGCGGCAGCTAATTGGCGCGTTTCGGATTTATGCAGACCGCCCAGCGGAAACAATGTGGCGGCCAGATGCTCCTGGGTCAGACCATAAAGGGCATAGGTCTGATCCTTACTGGCATCAACTGCCTTGCGCAGCAAATAACGCCCCTCTCCACTTTCGACGCGCGCATAATGCCCTGTCGCCAGATAATCCGCACCTAGTTGTCGTGCTTTGTGAAGCAGTGCTCCAAACTTCACATAGGTATTGCAGACGATACAGGGATTGGGTGTCCGTCCGGCAGCATATTCATCTACAAAACGATCAATGACTTCTCGCTGAAAAATCTCCTGGAAGTTTACGACATAAAATGGAATTCCGATTTTGGCCGCCACCCGGCGGGCATCCTCTACGGCTGTCAGCGAACAGCAGCCGCCTTCGTCCGTTGGATCCGGCAGATAGGACGGCCAAAGCTGCATCGTGGCCCCAATCACATCATATCCTTGTTCCTTCAACAGCACAGCCGCCAAAGAACTGTCTACGCCGCCACTCATGGCAACAAGAACGCGCTTGCCATTCATTATTAGTCAACCTCATTCACAGTTGATCATTCGTGCTTCGTGCTACGCGCCCGATAATCATCAATCGCCTTATGCAGGGCATCCGCAGCCAGATTGGAGCAATGCAGCTTGGGAGCAGGCAAACCGCCCAATTCCTCCGCCACATCCTTGTTCGTCACTGCCAGGGCTTCCTCCAAGGTCTTACCCTTGACCATTTCCGTGACCATACTGCTGGTAGCAATGGCGGCCCCGCAGCCGAAAGTCTTAAAACGGATATCGGCAATACGCCCGTCTTCAACTTTAATATACATTTTCATAATATCACCGCAAGTCGGATTACCTACCTCGCCAATGCCATTAGCATCGGGAAGCTCTCCTACGTTACGCGGGTTTGAAAAATGGTCCATTACCTTTTGGCTGTACATACTGCCTCACCTACCCCTTTCATATTATTGTATAACGGCGACATATCACGTAGTTTAGCCACAATCCCTGGTAAGACTGACAGCACATAATCAATATCTTCTTTGGTAGTCGCACTGCCCAATGTCAGGCGCAAGGATCCGTGAGCGATTTCATGCGACAACCCGAGTGCCAGCAGCACATGTGACGGTTCCAGCGAGCCAGAAGTGCAAGCCGAACCACTCGAACCGGCGATGCCCTGCAGATCAAGGTTCAACAACAATGATTCGCCTTCGATGTATTGGAAACAGAAACTGGTGTTGCCAGGCAGACGTCTGGAAGGATGTCCATTAAGCCTGACATGATCGATCTGATTGAAAACGCCTTGAATCAAGTGATCCCGCAATTCGGCAATTCTGGTGTTGCGCGCCTCCATATCATGCGTTGCCCGTTTCAGCGCTTCAGCCATACCGACAATGCCGGCAACATTTTCTGTTCCGGCGCGACGGTTTCTTTCCTGAGCACCGCCATGGATCAGCGAAACAGGACGAATTCCTTTGCGCAGATAAAGGCCGCCGACACCTTTGGGGCCATAGAACTTGTGGGCTGAAAATGACACCATATCAACAGGCAGGTCTTTCAGCTTCAATGGCAAGCTGCCAACAGCCTGAACGGCATCCGTATGAAACAGAATACCCTTGGACCGTGCTATCTCTCCCAGTTCCTCAATGGGCTCGATGGTACCGATTTCATTATTAGCATAGTGTACTGACATTAGTATCGTATCATTGGTAATGGCCTTCGCAGCCTGAGCCGGATCAACTAATCCGTAGGAGTCCACCGGCAGGTAGGTCACCCGGAAACCCTGCTTTTCAAGCCATTTACAGGTGTCAAGAACTGCATGATGCTCGATGGCTGAAGTAATAATATGATTGCCTTTTCCCTTCAGTGCAAAGGCTGTACCTTTGATAGCAAAGTTATCAGCCTCAGAACCGCTTCCGGTAAAAATGATCTCGGAGGCATCCGATGCACCAAGACTTTCAGCGATCGTGTCTCTCGCAGTATCGATCGCCTGGCGCGTCTCCCGGCCAAAGCTATGAATACTGGAAGGGTTCCCATAAAGGTCTGTTAAATATGGCATCATCGCTTCTAGTACTTCAGGATGCAACGGTGTCGTGGCAGCATGATCCAAATATATGCGCTTCATCTTTTTGCACTCCTTCTGATTACACTTAGCTTACTCTTACCTTATTCTTACCCTACTCTTGTCCAACTGTACCTGTACACAAATGATGCAGGGTCGTTGAATCCAAAACATCATTGATTTTGCGGTCGAGCAGCTCCCAGACGCTTCTGGCTGCACATTTGGCAGACCTCTGGCAGGCGGCACTGTTGGTCAGACAATCTAGTGTTGAAAGTGGTCCTTCTACTTCCCGAAGGATATCACCGACTGAAATTTCGGCAGGCGCACGTGCCAATTCATAGCCGCCCTGAGCTCCCCGCACGCTGCGCACCAAGCCAGCCTTGCGCAGGGGGCGCATCAGCTGTTCCAAATAATGCTCTGATATTCCTTGCCGTGCGGCGATGGCATTCAACGCAACCGGACCCATTCCATAATTCATGGCTAAGTCATACATAGCCAATACCCCGTATTCGCCGCGGGTCGTCAGTTTCATATAACCGCCTCCCGCCTCCCATTTACTTGCTGATTTCTTAATCCCGAGTGTTTTGGTCGGGTTTCTAAATTCACTCTAGCATATCTTTCCCGGCCTGTCAATGCATGACTCATAATCATTTCACAGTGCACATAAAAAGACTCCCAACCCTTTGGGG
>JBMNNY010000131.1:0-6251 GCA_050942765.1 Bacillota bacterium
AAACAAGGCGTGACCGGGAATATTAATTGTCGGTTACGCATTTTAATCTAGTTGGGGTGAAAGCTATGGAAAATGTCTTCGAAACGGAGATCCTGGCCGGGCTGAATGAACCGCAAAAAATCGCCGTACAGTATACCACCGGTCCACTCCTGGTATTGGCTGGCGCCGGCAGCGGAAAGACCAGAGTTCTGACGCATCGGGTAGCTTATCTGATCCGGGAGTGCGGAGTTGATCCACGCGCCATTTTGGCAGTGACCTTTACCAATAAAGCAGCAGAAGAAATGCGTCAAAGGATTTATAGACTTGTTGGACCGGCTGCTGCCCATGTCTGGATCATGACTTTTCATTCAGCCTGCGTGCGAATCCTGAGAGAAGACGGCGATGCCATCGGGCTGGACAGGCACTTCGTGATTTATGATACTGTGGACCAGTTGGCGGTGGTGCGCAAAGCTTTGGCTGCCCTCAACTTATCCGAAAAAGAGCACAATCCGCGCGCCATTCTGGCCAGCATTAGTTCGGCCAAGAATGACCTGCTCAATGCGCAGGAATTTATGGACAAAGCTGCTGATTTTTGGGCCAAAAATGTGGCAAAAATATATGTAGAATACCAAAAGATTCTAAGTCGCAATCAGGCACTTGATTTTGACGATCTGATCATGAAAACGGTAGCCCTTTTTGAGAGAGCGCCACAGGTATTGGATAAATATCAGGAACGCTTTAAATACATAATGGTCGATGAGTATCAGGATACCAACCATGCGCAATACATGCTGGTGAACGCCCTCGCCGCGAAACACCGCAACTTGTGCGTAGTTGGTGATGATGATCAATCAATTTACGGTTTTCGCAAAGCGGATATCAGAAACATTCTGGAGTTTGAGCGTGATTACCCGGAAGTGACCGTGGTGAAGCTGGAACAGAACTACCGTTCAACGGGTAAAATTTTAGAATGTGCAAACGCTGTAGTCAGTAATAACCGCGGACGCAAAAAGAAGCGCCTATGGACAGAAAATCCGGCTGGTGAAAACATTTATCTCTATCGAGCTGAGGACGAAAAGGAAGAAGCGCATTTTATTATCTCAGAAATCGCTAAAATGACTGCTGTTGAAGGCAGGCCTTATAAAGATTTTGCCATTCTCTACCGGGCAAATGCCCAGTCCCGCGCCTTAGAAGAAGCATTTACTGCCCGTGGGCTGCCATACCGGATTTTGGGCGGATTGCGCTTCTATGATCGCAAAGAGATCAGGGATTTATTGGCTTATTTGCGGTTAATCGCCAATCCGGCTGATATGATCAGCTTTGAACGGGCCATTGGGGCACCACGCCGCGGGATTGGTGATACGTCGATTGAAAAGTTTTTTAATTTTGTGCGGTTCAGCGGTTTAACAGTCACGGAAGCCTTGCTGAGAGCAGACGAAGTTCCTGGATTGCAGACGCGTGCCAGGGAAGCGCTTCGAAATTTTGGCAAGATGATCACATCTTTGGCCGAGCGTAGCGCAGTTCTGACTGTATCTGAGCTAACAGAACGCGTGTTAGAGGAAAGCGGCTATAGGCGGGAGCTGGAAAGTGAGGACACGATCGAATCGCAGGGTCGCCTGGAAAACTTGATGGAGTTCTTCTCAGTCACACGCGAATATGAAGCTAAAAATGAGGATACGAGTCTGGCGGGTTTTCTGGAGTCGGTGTCGCTAGTTTCGGATGTGGATAATTACCAACGCGATGCTGACGCAGTCGTCATGATGACTTTACATGCTGCGAAAGGACTCGAGTTTCCCGTGGTATTCATTTCCGGGATGGAGGAGGGCGTCTTCCCGAATGAGCGGTGTCTGCAGGCCACCAGCGAACTTGAGGAGGAACGCCGAATTTGCTACGTCGGTATTACCAGAGCCAAAGAAAAGCTATATTTGACCTATGCCGGCGTACGCACTCTCTATGGACGCAGTAATTACTCCCGCGTTTCACGGTTTGTCGGGGAGATTCCCGTCAGCCTGATTATGGACCTGAACGTGCGCCTGCGTAATGATCATTACTTTGAAGCAGGGGCAGGGCGCAACTCCTCCAGCCGTGATTTCGGCCGGGGTGATGCTGCTTTCGTCAGCGGTATTAGTGGCAATGGCGGCCGCCGTGGCGGGTCGCATGACATAAATAGCAATGCCGCTGAGAATGCGCTGCTGAAAGTGGGCGATCACGTGGTGCATCAGAAGTTTGGAAGAGGTACCATAGTCGCCGTTAAGGGAGAAGGGGAGCAGGCTTCTTTTTCAGTGGCTTTTCCCGGGATTGGGATTAAGGAACTGCTGGCGGCGTACGCACCTCTGCAAAAGGCAGAGTGAAAACCAAAGGCAAACGGTATTCTATGGGTGTTTAGTATCTGGAGGAGGTTTTGCTTTTTGCAGGAAGAGTTCTACACACTTGCTGATTTTGTTGATGCAGACAACGAAGATCTATTCGAAAAAACCAGGCTGTTCAGAGGCTATATGGATCGGCTGCGCAAAGACGAGTATTATCAATGGCGTCGCACGATCAGCAGCCCGTCGGAAGGCCGGGTTGAGATCCTTGACCCGTTTACCGGACAGCGTCGTAAAATGATTATGATGGCCAGCAACAACT
Source organism: Bacillota bacterium (assembly GCA_050942765.1). Classification (GTDB taxonomy): domain Bacteria; phylum Bacillota; class UBA4882; order UBA4882; family UBA4882; genus UBA4882. The sequence goes on from JBMNNY010000131.1 coordinate 2,608, forward strand.
ATCTGGGCCTTACTACACACCCGAAAGTGGTTCAGGCCGGATTGGATGCCGTAAAGGAATATGGTGCCGGGGCCGGCAGCGTGCCTCTGTTTGGAGGAACTCTGGAAATACACCGGCAACTGGAACAGCGGTTGGCTAAGTTTAAAAGCTGCGAGGATGCAGTCATCTTTACTTCCGGTTACGGTTCGAACGTCGGCTGCATTTCGGCCTTGCTTCGTCCCAAAGATGTCGCCATTAATGATCGCCTGAATCATGCCAGCATACTCGACGGCTGCCGGCTCTCAGGCAGCAAGCTGGTGGCATTTAAACATAATGATATGGCCAGTCTGGAGCATGTTCTGCAAAGGACCTCCAAGGATTATCGGGGCAAGTTGGTAATCGTCGATGGCGTGTTTTCCATGGACGGCGATATCGCACCACTTCCAGAAATCATTAGGCTTGCCAGACAGTATGGTGCGCGGGTAATGATCGATGAAGCCCATGCCTCAGGCGTGATAGGGGCTAATGGCCGCGGCACACCGGAGCATTTTGGCGTCGAAGGCCAGGTTGACATCGTAGCCGGTACACTATCAAAAGGATTGGGCGGTGTCGGCGGGTTTGTGGCGACTTCCGCAGAAGTTGCAGAGTATATCCGGTTTTACGCACGTTCCCACATGTTTTCGACAGCAATGGCGCCGCAGGTTTGCGGTTCTCTGATCGCGGCGATTGACGTTATCGAGAATGAGCCCGAGCTGCGCGAGAGATTGTGGCGCAACATTCGCTACATGCATGAGCAGATGAAAAAGCTTGGCTTTGACCTGGGCAATGCTCAGACAGCTATTTTGCCAATTATCATCGGTGATAATGAGAAGGTCTTCAACATGGCCAGAGATATCCATCGGGCAGGTGTTTTCCTGAACTCCGTTTTCTACCCGGCAGTTCCCAAGCGCCTTTCCAGGCTGCGCATTTCACTGATGGCCACTCATACGCAAGAGGATCTGGATGCAACGCTGAATGTGCTGGCCGATGTTGGTAAGAAATATGGCATAATCTGAGGAAGCGGCGATAGGCAGCGCCGTGTTGGCGCAACACAGCGGAGCTGCGCCACAACTGCGCAATGGTTGCGCCTGAGCCGCACAAGTGTTGCACAGTGCCGCGCAAGTGCCGCGCAAGTGCCGCGAAATAATGTTTTATAAAATTAGGCAGAAGGATCAACCGCCTGCAGAGTAGAACCTTTTCAATATCCGGTCTATCGTGTGAGGAGGTTCCGCCTTGAGGCGGTTAATCATTTTTTTATTACTATTTAGTACCACAGCCTTCGTTGGCGGCAGCATCCTTAATACTGCCGCCGGACAGCAGTCTGCGCCAGTATTGCTGGTAGAAGGCGAGCCGTTTACGTCCGAGGGTTCTCTGGAAATTGTGGACGGCGAAGTCTTTTTGCCTCTGCGGGTATTGGTGGTTGCCTTTGGGGCTCAACTGCGCTGGCTGACTGACGAGCAGAGTTACCTGCTGACGATGGGCCGGACTGAAGTACAGATCCGCACTGACTCCAAGCAGATCATTGTCAATGGCCGTGTTGTTGAACTGCGTTTTGCTCCACGGGTGATTAAGAGCCGCACCATGATTCCTGTAGAACTGGTTGCCTCCTATCTTCCCGTGCAGACGATCTGGAACGCCGAAAAAAGTCAACTGGACTTACGCCGCCTGCTCAATGAGCTGACGCTGTTTGCAGCCGGATTGAATGCCGAGGGACGGCCCGTGGTGGCAATTGAGACCCTTGATGAATTGGGTATTTATCAGATTAATGAATCATTGAGCCGCGCGGATCGGATCGTGATCGATTTTGTGGCTACCAAGGCAGCGGCGGGGTTTGAACCGCGCAACGATGGCAACCCGATTGTGCGCAAAATGCAGGTTGAAGTTCTGGAGCCGAACAAAGTGCGCTTAACGATAGAATTGATCCGCGCCGTACAGTATAAAATGGTGCGTTTTCCAGGTGAGTCCAAGCATCTGGAAATTCATTTCGACTATGTCCTGCGTGCGGTCCGGCTGGCAGAGCAAGATGGCTGGCCTCAGATTTTAATTGATACCGGCGGCAAAACGGCGTTCAAAGTTTTCACGCTGTCTAATCCGGAGAGACTGGTCATTGATTTGGCCAATACGATTAACGCCCTTAGCGAATCCAAAATCGCCGTCAATGGAGCGATAGTTGCCGCTGTACGCTCCAGCCAGTACAACAGTACAACAACACGCGTAGTTGTCGATTTGACTGCTGCGCGTACGTATCAAGTTCAGTACAGTCCGGATAATCCCGGAGTTATTTGCGTGTCTTTCCAACGGCAGATTGATGTGCTGCAATGGGCAAAAGAGCGCCAGACTTTATTTCTGGCTGGAGAAGGACGTTTCTCAGCCCAGTCTGCTGTGCAATATACCAGTGAAGGCGCGCAGCTGACTATGACTGTCCCGAATGCGGTTTTATCCGATGCAGTCGTAGTGCCAGATTTTGCTGACAGCGAGTATATCAAGAAGATCAGTCTGAGCAATGGTGCAGATGGTTCGCTCTCTATTAAGATGGAACTGGCAATTTATGGCGGGCATTACGTCTCACATGGCGAAGACGGCTCAGTGACCCTTACATTGCTGCGCTCGAATATCGCCGGTAAAACGGTCATCGTTGATGCAGGGCATGGCGGCAAGGATCCAGGGGCGATTTCACCCTGGGGACTGCAGGAAAAACTGGTTAACTTCAATGTAGCTGAAAGACTGGTATGGCGTTTGAAAGCAGCCGGTGCCAATGCTGTGATGACCAGAACAGATGATTCGTATATATCAATTTATGACCGTGCCAGCATTGCCAATAATGCCAAGGGGGACGTTTTTGTCAGCATTCATTCCAATTATCATCCGACCAAGCCCGAAGTGCGGGGGATTGAAATATTCCATCATCCGGCCAGCACTGAGGCGCGCCGACTGGCGAAGATTATGCAGACAGAACTGATTGCCTTTACCGGCCTCATAAATCGCGGCGTGAAAACCGACCCGTTATTGGTAGTCACGCGCGAAACGGTCATGCCTTCGGTATTGATTGAAATAGGGTTTCTATCTAATAAGGAAGAGGAAGCGTTATTGCGCGACGATGCATATCGTGATACAGTTGCCGATGCTATTCTGGAGGGCCTGCAGCAATTCTTTTCCAGCGGTGAAATCAGGCCATCAGGAACATCCGGCACTGCGGTGTTGTCTGAGCCATGACCAAAGCAAAACGTAATGCCATGCTAATCGATTTTGGTTCCACCTTTACCAAGGTGACCGCTGTTGATATGGAGGCCGGCCGACTGCTAGGAACAGCCCGGGCTGCTACTACAGTTGATGAAGATATTACAATCGGCTTGGAGGCAGCGCTGAGCGAGTTAGGCAAGCAGATCGGCCGTTTGGAGTATGAAGTGAAACTGGCTTGCAGCAGTGCCGCCGGCGGTTTACGCATAGTAGCGATTGGATTGGTACCAGAATTGACAGCGCAGGCTGCCAGTATGGCTGCCTTAGGGGCCGGTGCCAAGGTGCTCCGGACTTTTTCATATGAAATCGGCGAAGAGGAAATCACGCAAATACTGGAGCTGAGGCCGGAAATCATCCTGTTGGCAGGTGGAACAGACGGTGGAAATCAA
>JBMNNY010000132.1:0-6173 GCA_050942765.1 Bacillota bacterium
TTTGGCATTTCTGGGAGCAGACCGCCCTTCCTCTATTACAGGGCAGCCGCTGATGGTCATGGCCAGTTCTGACAATCTGGAAGGCGCGGCAAACCCGGCAAATAAAATTGAGCATGCTGGTCATCAGCTTTTTTTGCTGAACTCGCGGATTGCCCAAATAAACATTTGCCGAAGCCCGGTATTGAAAAGTTTTGTTGTCACCCAAATTATAGTACTGGTCCTGGCATTGATTTTCATTGTGTTCGGGGTGCAAAAGAGCGGATTGCGAAGGCTATTGCGGTGGTTAATAGCTTTTGTGGCTTCCGTGCCATTGGGGCTGCTTGTCCAGCCGCTGACTGGTCGCTTTGAACTGGCCAATATTCTGCTTTTCACAATTCTGTTTGGGGCAGCAATTGCGCTGATCGCATTCTGGAGCACTGCCACAGCACACGGAAAGGGCGGCGAGCCAATTGGCGCAATCGCTTTATTGACTTCCTTTGTAATCCTGATTGATACGCTCACCGGATCCCGCCTGATGAGCAACTCGGTGCTGGGCTATAGTCCAGTCGGTGGTGCCCGCTATTATGGAATTGGCAATGAGTACATGGGCGTATTGCTGGGGTCTTCCGTAATCGGAATCAGCGTTTATTTGCAGCGGTTTGGAGGTTCCCGCAAGAATGTAATCTCAGCAGGTGTGCTATTGGTGCTATGGGCTTATGCGGTTTCAGTACCCTGGCATGGGTCTAATCTGGGGGGCAGCCTTTCTTTGGTCACGGCTTACCTGGTCACGATGATCGGAATTTTGTCAGAAAAACACTCTAAAAAGCGCCTGCGGACCTGGCTGGCGGCTATCTCTGTCGCGGTCATTGTTACGGCTTTTCTAGGCCTGATTGACCTGACCAGGCAGACAGAGACCCAGTCACATATTGGTCGTTTTGCCTCGCAGATCAAACAGGGCGGTATTACCTTCGCCTTGCCCGTAATCGTACGCAAATTAGAGATGAACTTATCACTCATCGGATACACAATCTGGTCCAATGCGTTGCTGACTTTTATTGTAGTTATGGGGATTTTGTTCTACCGGCCTAAAGGCATGCTGGCGCGCGCAGCGGCGCAGCGGCCGGTGATTTTTAATGGAATCTGGGCCTGTATAGCCGGAAGCGTCACCGCCTTTGCAGTCAATGACTCCGGAATAGTGGCGGCCGCCACCGCTCTACTTTTTCCGGTAGCCCTGGTTACCGATCATTTATTAAATCACCAGTACACCATTAATACTGCCGCCATCGCCCACAATTAGTGGCAGCGATTGCATGAGCATGTATCTGATTTTTTTGTGCAAGCTAATGTAGGGGTGCATACATGAAAGCGACCACAACTAGTCTTGCCGTTGCCGGACTCGGTGCTGCCGTTTCCACCCTGGGTGCCACTGTTCTGCGCAAGAAGAGATTTGGCACCGGAGTTTTGGGATTCGGCCTGGCCCACATTGTGTTAGGCCTACTGGATTTGGCCCGGCCGACAGTTCGTCGTTTTTCCTGAGCCATCCCTGACACTGAGGCCTGCCAAACCTCAGTGTCTTTTCTTTGCTTTTTGGTGTTTTTTTGTTGCTTTTTCTTTTTCTCAGTCCAGCCAGCCTAAGACTAATTGCCGGCCTTGTGCAAAGCGTCCGCAAAAGTCGTTTCCGCCGCGATTGTCAGGGTCGAATCCTTCCCGATTATCCAAGTCGAAAATCGCAGCCAAAAACGAATCCGCAAAATCCTCATTAGCAGCCAGATCATTGCCCTGGAAAACCTGCACCATCAAATCGGTGTATTGCCGCCAGCAGTTCAGGTCTTCATCATGGATTTCACCGTTAAGATATTGCTGAAGCGTATTATGACCAGCTCCATAGCCGGAGCACTCCGGCAATGGCTTGACCATCACCATCACATATTGACACTTCTCAGAATACTGTAACCCGGCAGGAAACATGCGGCATGACAAGGGACGGGCGTTATACACTGTGCACCGATGCGTCTCACGATCCAGAAAGACACACTGTTTGGAACGGGAGCGGGAGTTGCCGGTCATTTTTAATGCCAGAAGTGGAACGCGGCCTAAGTTCTCCACTCCAGGCAAGCTTGTCTCGATTATGATCAAATACTTCGTGATTATGTCGGAAGTACTGGTACCTAAGGCGCGGGCTAATCGCCAGACATCCCAGGGCGTCACATAAGGAGTGGTATTAGTACAGCAACCGCCGCACTGGCGGCATGCAAAGTCGATGTGCTCGGATGGATCTGCCAAACGCTGACCAGCTTCAGAATATTGATATTGCGCATATTGCGTAGCGGTGTCTTTTTTGCGAACAGCCAATTTAATCGCCTCTCAGTTGGAAGATCGGAATGTTGAAACGAGATGCGGAGATAGTTCTATGTGCCTCGTCTTATAGCGGCCGTGCGGTCCTGCGGGTGCCGGTATATAGTAACATTGATTTATGGCAATGTGGACAAAGCGACCGGATTTTGGCGTTCGCCTTAAACCTGCTGTCACAGGACGGGCAGGCAAAATAAAAGCGGCGGTAACGCTTGGGTTGAGTACTCTTCTTGATGGGCGGCGCAAAGCGCGGAGCGCCCACCGCGGCCGCCAGCTCCTTAAATTCCTTGGAACGATGCGTGTAAGGAAGTCCATCACGAAACAGAAAAAGGTGGCATAACTCGTGCCGCAAAACACCGATTACTGCTTCCCTGCCATGCTCCTCATATAACCGGCGTGATATGCGAATGAGACTCTGCTTAACATTAACATCGCCGCCACGGCTGCGGAAGCGAGAGTTAAACACGGCCTTCCCGCCAAAACTGCGTTTAAAAGTCTCTCTGGCCACTTCTTCGGCCAGCATCGTCAAGCTAGTGTCATTCATTACTTTTGCCCAGGGCGAACCGCAGCCACAGGCTGTTCAGGCTCGTGATGCAAGGTAGCATCGACATCTTCCATCAGCAGCCTGATTATGGGTTCCACCGTAGTCGGTTCCCCGCTTGTAAAGTAGACATTTTTTCCTGCAACTCCAGGCTGGCTGTGCGCCAGCCCGTGTTCCTCCAAGACTTTTGCGGCCTGGCGTGCCACAGCTGCGCCAGTGTCAATTACTGTAACATCCGGGCCTGCAATTCGCTCGACAGCTTTACGCAGGAATGGATAATGCGTACAACCCAGCACAATCACGTCCACGCCGAATTCCAACATTGGTTTCAGGTATTTGTGCAATAGTGCCTCAACTTCGGGTCCTTCCACGCGCCCGGCTTCAACATGCTCGACCAGACCCGGGCATGGCTGATTAAACACTTCCACCCCGGCTCCAAAACGATCTATCAAAGAAGAAAAGCGCTCGCCTGCAATAGTCACGCCTGTGGCCATGACACCTACTTTGCCCGACTTGCTAAGGCGGGTGGCCGGCTTAACAGCCGGCTCCATACCCACTATGGGAACAGTATACTTTTGCCGCATGGCATCCAAAGCCGCGATCGATGCTGTATTACAGGCAATAATGAGCATTTTAGCGCCCTTATCTAAAAGAAAGTCGGAGATATAAAAGCAACGTTCCTGAACTTCCCGGGCGGTTTTCTGACCATAGGGGCAGTGTGCTGTATCTGCGTAGTAGATTATATCCTCCAAGGGTAAAAGTGCTCTGACTTCCTTCATGACAGACAAGCCGCCGACTCCGGAATCAAACATGCCAATTGGCGCGGAAAACATACTATGCTCCCCCTTCAATCAATTGCGTTTCTCTATTGCTAGTTCGTCTGCAATAATATTAATGGCAAATAAAGTATAACATGTCTGGTATTCTTTAATCCGCATTGACTGAAAAAATTCCGGAACTGCATCACTATTGCTTACTGATCACCCTTGATAATTCTGACCGCTCCGGCCACATGCCTTTTGGACATCGCTTTTTGCAGACGCCGATCTTCCTTGGAAAGCAGTACGATATCAAGATCATAGTTTTCAGGATACAGCTCCTCATATGGAATATGGAGCGAAATCCGCTTGTGATTAACTTTGATGCGTTTATCCTTTATCAGCACGACAACTTCGCCCCTGCTGTCGGCGGTTTCGCACAAAATCCCGTGCTCTTTCAATGAACTGACGTAAACAGAGTCGCCCACCCGTAGCGGCCGTGCTGGTTTGGTTTGCGTGTCCTGGCTTAAAGCGGCATTTGCGTTTACATTTGTCGGTGTCGGCTCTGCTGATTGCATTTCCTGAGCTGGTATGGACACCGGAACCGGTTCCTGTTCCGGGACATCAAATCCCGGCTCCCGGAACTCCCCAGATACCAATTCTGCAATTGGTTCGGAACCGCTCTTTGCCAACAACCGCTGAGCCTTATCCAGAGTATTCTGCCCCATTCCAAGACGCTTGGCAATCCAAAGCCCGTTACTCTGCCCGGCCTGACCAATAATCAACCGATAAAGCGGCTTCAGGGTTTCAGGGTCAAATGCCATGCAACCATTCTTAAAACCCTGATGGGTTTCGGCAAAGCGCTTCAAATCTCCATAATGCGTAGTCGCTACCGTAATTCCTCCGGCGATAAACAGATCATCCAGTATCGCGGCGCCCAGAGCCGCTCCCTCAGCCGGGTCAGTGCCGGTTCCGATTTCGTCAAATAGGGCCAGCGTTCCAGGCCCCTTTTGATTAAGGATACTGATCACATTTTTCAGATGACCTGAAAAAGTACTCAGTGACTGTTCGATACTCTGTTGATCACCAATATCCACTAATATGCGGCTGAAAACTCCCAGGGCCGTACCCGGGCCAGCTGGCAAATGCAGCCCGGACTGCGCCATTAAAGCGAAGAGGCCTATTGTTTTCAAGGCAACGGTTTTGCCCCCGGTGTTAGGTCCGGTAATCAATAGCGTGCGATATTCTTTTCCGATATAAAAGTCTAGCGGAATGACATCCCGACCCAGTAACGGATGCCTTCCGGAATGAATCTGAATGCCTCTGTAATCCAGAATAATCGGTTCTACTGCCGAAATAGACCTGGCATACTTGGCTTTGGCAAAAGCAAAATCATAGGCGGCCATAATCTCAACATTCAATTTGATCGATTGCAGGCGTGCCGCTAACTCGGCGGTCAGCATCGAGAGGATCCGATACTCTTCTGCTTCTTCCTGAGCATAGAGCACCTTGAGCTGATCGGTCAGTGCCCGGACGGCTGCCGGCTCAACGAACAGTGTTGAACCGCTGCCCGACGATGTTACCACGGCACCATCAATTAAGTTGCGGTGCGAGGTTTTCACGGCGATGCAATAACGATCGTCCTTAATGCTCACAAAGGTTTCCTGCAGGCAATTCCGGTACTTGTCAGAGTTGATATAGGAGTTCATCTTGTCCTTTATGCGCCCTTTGACGACTTCAATCTGAACTCTAATCTTGGCTAGGCGGTTGCTGGCTGCATTACTGACCCGCCCATTTTCGATGCAGATTTCAATTTGCTTTTCCAAATCCTCAAAAGGCACAATTGCACTGGCATAGCGGGCAACATTCGGAGCTAAATCTATGAACCGCTCCATGAATTTCGCTATTTTGCGACAGCCACGCAATAAATCCCCCATTTCAGTCAACGCCTGTGGTTCCAAAACTGCGCCTATACTTATTCTTTCAAGATGATCACTGACATCCGACAGACCATGCAGCGGAACATGACCAGTAGCGTCCAATATGGCGCGCGCTTCAGTCGTTTCTCTGACCCACTCCAAGACAATGCGGCGGTCGGTTGCCGGCATCAGTTCATCAACTAAATTACGTCCCAGTCCGCTGACTGCGAATCCTTTGATCAGCTCTTTAATTTTGCTGAATTCGAGAGTTGTAAAAGTGTTTTCGTTCATTTTTCTCCCTCCAAATGAAAAAGCCGTGAGTGTACCCACCCACGGCTGAAATATCCTGACATGCCAAATGTAAAGGCAAGGAATCATAATGACAAGACATCAGGAAAAACCTATAAAAAGGCCATGGGTGCTTTGCCCATGGCCGTATAAACTGCAGATTTCATCCATCGCAAAACTAACCGTCAATGAAAGATATGACGATCCTTCATGCACGCAATTTCGGCAGGGCAAATCAGGCTATTAAGTTAGCCATATAGCACCCGACCAAGGACATAAACAACCCCCCGTGACTCAACTGTAATTCTTAATGGAACGAGATAACTATATCTCAAT
>JBMNNY010000134.1:0-6126 GCA_050942765.1 Bacillota bacterium
GATCAATGTCCTGAGTAATGCGCACTTTGGCGCACTCGTTACCGAATCCGGGATGGGCACTGTGTGGTTTGGCAATAGTCAGCTGAACAGACTATTGCCCTGGTCGAATGATCCGATTTCCAATCCGCCCTCCGATGCCATCTACATCCGTGATGAAGACACCGGCGCTTTTTGGACCGCTACTCCTTCCCCGGTCAGCACCGGTGCCTCCTACCGCGTGCGTCACGGACAAGGCTATACCGTTTACGAAAGCAGCAATTATGGTCTGCTCCAAAACTTGACTGTCTTTGTCCCGCTTGACAATGATGTAGGAGACACGGCTTTTACCCATAACACCCTCGCCCATAACAACGGGGACATCGCTTATAACAATGGCAGGAACGGAAATGGCGATCCGGTAAGAATACAGCGGCTACGCCTCGTGAACTCCACTTCTAAAGGGCGCCGCATATCTGTGACTTCCTATTCCGAGCTGGTACTGGGCAACAACCGGGAAGAAACCCAGTCCAATATCATCACGAAATGGGATCCGGAAAGTAATGCGATGCTGGCGCGCAATTGTCTGCATCCCGATTATGGAGGTTATGTGGCCTTTGCGGCCATGAGCCCCACGGCGTCCAGTTTCACGGCTGATCGCACCGAGTTTATCGGTCGCAATGGCTCCATGTCCCGCCCGGCTGCCATGCACCGTGAATCCCTGTCTGGCCGAAGTGGCATGGGACATGATCCATGTATTGCCCTGCAGACCGTAATAATTCTGGAACCTCATGAAACAGCCGAGATTATTATCATCCTGGGGCAAGGATGCAATATTGAACATGTACGTTCCCTGGTCAGCAAATATAAGGAGCCGCTTCAAGTTGAAGCGTCGCTAGCCCAAACCTGTGCCTGGTGGGACAGCTTTTTGGATAAGGTGCAGGTTGAAACACCTGATCTCACTGTCAATATGATCATAAATCGCTGGTTGCTTTATCAGACGCTGGCGTGTCGTTTTTGGGCCAGAACCGCCTTTTATCAGTCGGGCGGTGCTTTCGGTTTTCGTGATCAACTTCAAGATGTACTGGCATTCTTGCACGCGGCACCAGAAATCACGCGCGAGTTTATACTGACCGCCGCTTCCCGACAATTTGTCGAGGGTGATGTGCAACATTGGTGGCATCCGCCATCTGGTGCCGGGACCCGTACCCGCAGCTCCGACGATCTGCTATGGCTGCCCTATGCTGTAATCAGGTACGTCAAGGCTACCGGGGATTATGAAATCCTTAATGTCAATGTGCCTTTCCTGAACGGCCGGCCGCTGGAGCCGGATGAGCATGACATCTATTTTGTTCCTAATTCATCCACCATGGAACAGGGCACGCTGTTTGAACACTGCCGCCGTGCCATTGAAAAGGGGTTGACCAGCGGACCGCATGGCTTGCCGCTCATCGGTACCGGCGACTGGAATGACGGCTTCACCAGAATTGGAGCTAAAGGACGCGGTGAAAGCGTGTGGCTGGCGTGGTTTATCATTGAAATTCTAAATGGATTCTCCGAGCTTTGCATTAAGGTCGGAGACGATAATTTGGGACGGACGTACTTGCGCCGCGCGGCTGATCTGGCAACGCAGGTTGAAGAAAATGCCTGGGATGGCAAGTGGTATCGCCGGGCTTATTTTGACGATGGCTCACCACTGGGTACGCATGAAAACAATGAAGCTAAAATCGACAGCTTGCCGCAATCCTGGGCAGCGATTTGCGGTGCTGCCGATCCCGAACGCACTGAAGTCGCCTTGACTTCGGCGTATGAACACCTGGTTCGTCCGGAAGATCAGTTGTCACTGCTATTTACGCCGCCATTTGAGCACACCGATCATGATCCCGGGTATATCAAAGCCTATCCTCCCGGAGTGCGGGAAAATGGCGGTCAATATACCCATGCTGCAATTTGGCTGGCGATTGCCCATGCCAGAAAAGGCCTTACGGCATGTGCTGTCGAGTTGTTGCAAATGATTAATCCGATCCGTTATTCTGATAATCCGGATAAAGCGCGCAAGTATCGCATCGAACCGTATGCGGTGGCCGGTGATGTCTACTCCCTGCCGGGCAGCGAGGGACGCGGCGGATGGTCTTGGTATACCGGTTCCAGCGGATGGATGTATCGGGCGTGGCTCGAGGAAATACTCGGCATTGTGCGCGATGGCAACGCCATACGGGTCGAACCCCGTCTTCCGGCTTATTGGCCTTCATGCAAAGTGCGCTATCGTTTTGGTAAGGCCCTATATGTAATTGAAATTTCGAGAGACCATAGAGACACCAGCGGCACTGGAGCCAGCGACCTTACCGGCGCTAGTAATCGTATTACAGCAGAAGTTCAAATACAAGTCGATGGTACTTGGGAGGAGGGTAACACTTTTGCACTTGTTGATGACGGACAAATGCACAGTGTCAAGGTCTATTTGGCGGAGGACTGATTGCTTTGTCAGACCATCACTGATTTTATTAAACCTTCATAGGATTGGCCGTTCTTTCGTGCCTGATCGATGAGAACTCCTCGTGTCCGGGATAAACCGTAGTGTCTTCCGGAAGTCTGAGCAGCTTGGCGATACTGGCGCGCAGAGCCGCTTCGTCACCACCCGGCAGGTCTGTACGCCCAACATCCTCACTAAACAGCGTGTCGCCCGTAAAAAGCGCACCGGGAGTGTAGAGGCAAATACCACCGGGAGTATGGCCGGGTGTTTCAATAACTTCCAGCGCGCAATCCCCGAAAACAAGCCGGTCTCCTTCTTTGAGCAGGCGCTCTACACCCGGGTTCTTGATGCCATCGGCATCATGGGCACCTGCCACCAGCACCGCGCCAGTTGCTTCCTTAATTGCGCCGTTAACGCCAGTGTGATCCCAATGCTTGTGAGTATTAATAATATACTTGACAGTCAGACCTTTTTCTTCAATCATGCGCAGGATTTCTTTGCTTCGGCCGCCCGGATCAATCACAACTGCCTCTTTAGTTGCATCACAACTAACCAGGTAGCAGTTGTTCTTTAATGGTCCGTAAATGATAGTTTCGACGTTTATGCCCACCGCCTGCGCCCCCAATAATCACCCAATAATCATTTGATACCTTTAACTATTTGATATCGCACTCTTCCAGCGTCGAAGTTACCCGATAGCCTTCCGATTCAAATTCGCGCAGGACCATTCCGATCCCTTCCTTAAAATACTCGTGCAGGGTCGAATCCTCCCCCTCAATTTTGACCACAATACAGTTTTCAAACTTTCCTGCCGGAGTCTCTACAACTGCATCGGTCGCCGTGATTGTCCGTTTCTCATGATCATTATTCTGCCAGGTAGTGCCGACTTGCATAGGCGTACGCAGGATGACAACCTGATCTGATTCAGAGTCCTTGATGCGATCCAGCAGGTCTCCAACTTCATAGGCTTCACCGGAATGGTAGACTCTGATAATGGCATCATCCGTGATTTCATAAACTGTAGCTATGACGGTGCCGCCATTGTCCTCCTCCAGCTGACCGCGCCGTCCACGTGCAAAAACGACTTTCCTGGTAAATGAGGCATACTCATTGCCTTCACCAAGATAACTCCAAGTACTCCCCACCGTTAGTGGAAAGTATGCGGCCAAAAGCTGCTGCGGCTTTTGTTGTTGTTGCCCCTGTTGCGGAGTAGGGCTGGTAATATTATCTTCTTCTTCGGGAGCAGAGGACTGGCGACACCCTGAGGCCGCCAAGGGTATGGTCAGTAACAGGGCTATTATCATTAGGATCATAGTCAGTGGGGAAGCATTTCTGGATCTGGAACTATTTGAGCTATACATTTATATTCTTCCTCCTTGAGAATTCTTGAGAAGTGAAAACGCCTCCTGACGCAAACGTTCCTGTAGCTGAAGGGCAGCCGATTCACAGGCCGCATGCACAGCAACATAGATTTTGAACTTTGGCTCAGTACCAGAAGGTCGAAATGTCAAGCGGCTCACATAGCCACCATCAGATAAGAACATCTGAATAGCCCGTTCTCCGGAATAATCAAGATCATAGCAAAAACCAGTCTGCAGATTATAGGCCTTACCTTTATAATAATCCCGAATCTCCAGTATTTCCATACCGGCAAACCCTTCCTGACGCCGCGGCTGCGGCACCTGACTTTTGTCCCAGAAGGCGTCGATGAGGCTGCGACGCAAATATTCAAAAGCGACATCGCGGTCTTGATCTATTGTGGGCACCAAATCGATGCTTTCGCGGTAGCATCCGAACTCCTCTTCCAACTCTGACAAGCGCTTCAAAAAGTCGCTACCGCAACTGGCGTGCCATGCCGCCGCCAATGCCAGCAACCCCGCACCCAGAATACCATCTTTATCTCGGACATAGTTGCCGATTAAATAACCGCAACTGTCCTCACACCCGAACAGAAACGGCCTTCCCTGCCGGGCAGCCGCTTCAATGGCCGCACCTATAAATTTAAAACCCGGCGGAGTCTCCAAAACTGACAAGCCGTACTTTTGCGCAATGGCCTGCACCAAACCGGTCGTGACAAATGTGGTCGCTAGCAAAGGCTTTGAAAATGGGGCTTTGGTGGCGCTAAGGACAAAATCGCACAGTAGCGCCGCTATTTGATTGCCGCTTAACACCCGAAAATTGCCGCCGCTGCCATCCCTGACTGCGCAGCCCACGCGATCGGCATCGGGGTCGGTGGCCAGAATCATCTGAACTTCAGCGCTTCGTCCATGACCTTCGCTGCCCCTATCTCCGCAATACCCGCGGGTATTACTGCAACTGCGGCGGCATTGATCAATGGCATAAGCAAAGGCCGCCTCATTTTCCGGATTAGGCGCTTTCAGCGTAGGGAACGCTCCATCAGGCTCAATTTGCTTATCAACAACCGAAGACGCAAACCCCAGACTCTGGAGCAGACTTTTCAGATACCGCCCGCCAACGCCATGTAACGCAGTAAGACATATCGAAAATGACTGCTTGGCTTTGGCCGGTACTGCGGCGGAGTAGCTCGCCAGTGCATCGCGGACCGCCATTAAGTACTCTTGATCAATTTTCTGATCCAGATATGTTAGCAGTCCCTGATGGGCAGCCTCGTTAAGCCCCGGAAAACTCTTGCGCCAGAAAAAAGGTGTCTCACTGAAATACCTGCCAATCTGACGGGCAGAATCCGGCAGGATTTGCACTCCATCAGGACCATAAACCTTGTAACCATTATCGCCTGGCGGATTATGACTAGCGGTAATCATTACCCCCGCATCCGCCCGCAGTCTGCGGACTGCAAAAGCCAGTTCCGGCGTTGGACAGGCTGCTTCAAACAAGTACACCTCTATACCATTGGCTGTTAACACTGCGGCTGTTTCAGCCGCAAATTCGGACGAGTGGATACGCGCGTCAAAACCGACGCAAACGCGGATCCGTGCGCCATAATTTGCACAGTCATTAATGGTAATTGCTGCGCGGTTTTCTGCCAGCCAATCTGCCAGACCTTGCGTTACTTTTCTGATTATATAGCGATTAATGCGATTAGTTCCTGCCCCAACCGCTCCTCGCAGACCTCCGGTTCCAAAGCTTAACATCCGCCCAAAGCGCGCTATTATTTCATCTTCATTGGACGCGATCGCACTCAATTCATCCTGCGTTGCAGAATCAAGCCACGGATTATTCAACCATTCCAGAAATCGTTCCTTCCAGATCACCGAAGACACCTCGCTGCCACATCATTTGAGTTGTCTTCCAGTCTATTCTGTAACGCGGCTTTTGGCGCAAAAAAGAGCCGCCTCCAAGCAGGGGATCCTGTCCATGGAGGCGGCATCATTATTACGTTATGTACTCTTTCTAAATAGCCCCTACCGCTGTATAGTTGTACGGTTGATAACGGGATTGAGCTCTTTGGCCGAAGGATCTTTGGCTGTAGCCTCTATAATCTCGATATCATCAATAAACCAGCCGCGGAAGCCATTACAATTTTCATCCCTGGTGTTAAATTCGAAACGTACTTTGATTCTTTGCCCCTTGTAATCAGAGAGATCAAATGAGCGCAACTCCCAGCAAGCTGGAGTATCGTAACCGCCGCTTGTATACGCAATATTGAAAATATTCCCGTCTCCACCCGAAAGCGGGTTGAGAGTCCCGAGTGTTAC
>JBMNNY010000007.1:0-29776 GCA_050942765.1 Bacillota bacterium
GGGATGACATTTTCGCTGACCATTGACACTAGTAATTGTAATTTTTTTCATATTTTGCGAAATAAGTACCATTACCAAGAAATTCCCGCTTAGTCAGGCTTATAGGCAAAAATTTCAGCGTTCTTGACAAATTTTTGTCTCTTGGGGTATAGTAAGGTGTAAGTGAATTAATCAAATGCGAGGAACAGGAAGAGTACTTCGTGGTGTCTCCTCAGAGAGCCCGGGTTTGGTGCAACCGGGCGAGACATAGCGCAGGAACATGGCCTGGGAGCTGCCGGAATGAAGGTTAGTAGTTTCGGACGGGGATCCCGGTGCGGGAGCGGACGCCCGTTATAGCGTCAGGGTATAAGACCGGGCATAAAACTTGCCGTGTAAGGCTGGCTGGCTGCGGTCCGTACCTGGTAAGGCACCTATCGTGAGAATGGTGCAAATTGGGGTGGTACCACGGGAATTTCCTCTCGTCCCCTGACAGTGATGTTGGGGGTGAGAGGTTTTTTATTTGTCAATGCTAATCCTATTGGATCATATAAAAGGAGGAAGCCACTTTGGGGAAGTTCTATATTACCACGCCGATCTATTATCCCAGTGATAATTTGCATATCGGCCACTCTTATTCAACCGTATCTGCGGATGCACTGGCACGTTACCATCGTTTGAAGGGCGACGAAGTCTTTTTCCTGACCGGCACTGATGAACACGGTCAGAAAATCCAGCGCCGGGCCCAGCAGACAGGGGTAACCCCTCAGCAGTATGTGGATCGTATTGTAGACGGTATTAAGCATCTCTGGAAAGTACTCGATATCAGTTATGACGATTTCATCCGTACCACAGATGCACGTCATGTTCATGCCGTACAGGCGATTTTCAAACGCCTTTATGATCAGGGCGACATTTACAAGAGTGAGTATGAAGGCTGGTACTGCACTCCTTGCGAGACCTTCTGGACGGAACGCCAGGTGAAAGACGGAAAGTGCCCGAATGAAGACTGTGGCCGCCCGGTTGAAAAGGTCCGCGAAGAAAGCTATTTTTTCAGAGTATCCAAGTATGCCGACCGGCTTTTGGAGCATATTGAGACGCATCCGGAGTTTATCCAGCCGGTATCGCGCAAGAATGAGATGATTAACAACTTCCTTAAGCCGGGGCTTGAGGACCTATGTGTATCACGCACCAGTTTCAGCTGGGGTATTCCGGTGACCTTTGATGAGCGTCATGTAGTCTATGTTTGGCTGGATGCGTTGTCAAATTACATTTCCGCACTGGGTTACCCGGAGGCGGTCGCGGACCCGAACAGTCTGTTCAACAAGTTCTGGCCGGCTGATGTGCATTTGGTCGGTAAGGAAATCGTGCGGTTCCATACGATTATCTGGCCGATCACATTGATGGCGCTGGGGCTGCCGCTGCCAAAGCAGGTCTATGGACATGGCTGGCTGCTGCTGGAAGGCGACAAAATGTCAAAATCTAAAGGAAATGTCATCGATCCGGTAGCGCTTGCAGAGAAGTATGGCGTGGATGCCATTCGCTATTATCTGCTGCGGGAAGTGCCGTTTGGATCAGATGGTTCATATTCAGAAGACGCATTGATCAAACGCATCAATGTTGACTTGGCCAATGATCTTGGCAACCTGCTGCATCGCACCGGTGCCATGATTGAGAAATTCAACGGTGGCGTGATTCCGGATCCAGGTGTCAGTGAAGCGCTGGATTTGGAACTGCAAAAAACGGCTGCTGAGGCGGCTGCGGAAGTAAATCATCACATGGATCATCTGGTGATTAACGAGGCGGTCGCAGCCATCTGGAAGTTGGTCGGCAAGACTAATAAATACATTGATGAAGCCGCTCCCTGGGCGCTGGCCAAGGATGAGACCAAAAAGGCCAGGCTGGGAACGGTGTTGTACCATATGGCGGAAGCGCTGCGTATTACAGCCGTATTGCTGCAGCCTTTCCTGACTTCCACCCCGGATAAGATTTGGTCGCAGCTTGGACTATCCGGTTCGGTTGCCCAGGTTGACTGGGAGCAGGGTGCCAAATGGGGCGGCATACCTTCTGGTACCAGAATCCGGAGAGGCGATCCGATTTTCCCGAGAATCGAGGTAGAGAAAGTGGAAGCTGGAGCAGCGGCGGAGTCCAAGGATAAGAAGGAACAAGTGGCGGCCGTTGGCGCGGGTGGCGCCGGTAGCGCCGGGAGTGTTGGTGGCGCTGGTAGTGCAGCTAGTGCGGCCAAAACCGCTAGTGCCGCTGATGCTGAGACGGCTAATGAGGCCAAACCGCTAATTACAATCGATGATTTTGCCAAGCTGGATCTGCGGGTTGCCAAAATTCTATCAGCCGAAAAGATTGAAGGCGCTGATAAGCTACTGCATTTGCAAGTGGAGGTTGGCGGCGAGCAGCGCTCGATCGTAGCCGGTATCGCCCGCCACTACAGTCCGGAATACCTGGTCGGGAAATCAGTGATTATAGTGGCTAACCTTAAGCCAGCCAAACTGCGCGGGCACCTGTCGCAAGGAATGCTGCTGGCAGCGTCCACCGAAGATGACGGCGTGCTGGCGTTTGTGACCCCGGAAAAAGAGTTGCCCAGCGGCAGTAAGGTGAGGTAACGGAGGGAACAACATGTTTCTCGACTCCCATGTCCATCTGGATGACGCCCGCTTTGACGATGATCGCGAGCAGGTCATCCAGCGGGCACTCGATGCCGGTGTTAAGATTATGATCAATGTCGGTGCTGATATGAATTCTTCCCGGGAGAGCCTAAGGCTTGCCGAGGGCTACCCCGGGATTATCTACGCTGCGGTCGGTATTCATCCGCATGATGCCAAAAGTGCTACTACGGACGATTACCTTGAACTTAAGGGCTATTTGGATCTGCCGCAAGTCGTGGCAGTCGGCGAGATTGGTCTGGATTATCATTATGATTATTCTCCGCGTGAGGTGCAGCGTGCCGTCTTTGATCAACAGCTGGAACTGGCGGTGACCTGTAATAAGCCGGTCATTATTCATATGCGCGAAGCGACGCAGGACACCTTGAATATTCTGCACCAGTATACCGGCAAGCTGCGTGGCGTGATGCACTGCTTTTCCGGAAGCTGGGAGACGGCCTGTGCCGTGCTTGATCTCGGCCTGCATTTGGGATTTGACGGGCCGCTGACGTTTGCCAATGCCGTCAAGCTTAGAGAAGTGGCGGTGAAGGTTCCTTCCGACAGAATCTTGATCGAAACGGATTGCCCGTATCTTGCTCCGGTGCCGCATCGCGGGATGCGCAATGAACCGGCTTTTGTGAAAGAAGTGGCCGCCATGCTGGCAGAATTGAAAAAAATGGATCTGGAGGAAATGGCCACGTTGACGGCGAATAACGCGCGAGGTCTGTTTTCAATATCATAATAACGCAGCAGATCGCGTTTTTATCTGCAGGAGGTTCTGGAATGACCATTGCTTACAACATCGGAAAGAAACTATATCTGAACATTACCAACCGTTGTCCTAATGATTGTGTATTTTGCATTCGACAAAACGGCGATGGAATCGGAGATACACAGTTATGGCTGAAGGCTGAACCGGACGTGGAGCAAATACTTCAAGCGGTCGGTGATCCGACTGGCTATGAGGAAATTGTGTTTTGCGGCTATGGAGAACCGATTATGCGCCTGGACGTTGTTGTGGCAGTGGCAAAAGCGCTCAGGCCATTTGGGATCCCCATTCGCCTGGATACAAACGGGCTGGCGAACCTGATTCATGGCCGCGATGTCTGGCCGGATTTGGCCGGTCTTTTGGATACAGTCTCGATAAGCCTGAACGCACATAATGCGGCAGAATATAATAAGCTGTGTCGTAGCAAATGGGGCGAAGCGGCTTATCCGGCGATGCTTGATTTTGCCAGGCGGGCGAAAGATTATGTTCCAAAAGTTATTCTGACGGTCGTTGATTATCCTGGCGTCAATCTGGAGGCCTGCAGGAATATTGCCAATGAAATTGGTGTATCATTTAGAATCAGGAAATATGAGGCGCCGCCGGTAGCAGCTGTTTGACGTGGGATGGCGTGAGGCGGCGCAGGGCGGCGCGGGCCCCAGCATCGGCTGCCGCGGTCGCTCCAGTTGGGCGGCCGTATCGGCTCCGGCACCGCAAAAAACCACTAGGGAGGCGATATGATATGCGTCTGGAGAACTTGCTCCGGCAAATCAAAGTCGAAACTCCTCTTAAAAACCTGATAGCATTCATTGCAAAAAACAAAAAAATGGCGGCTATGGCGGCAACATTATTGTTGTTGGTAATTTGCGGCCTTGTTTATCTGCTTGAGACTGTAGATGTGCTTGTGGTAGCTGATGGGGCTGTAACAGAGGTGCGCTATTGGGGCGGCAGTGTCCGCAAGGCACTGGACGCCGCCGGGGTGGTCTTGAACCCTGATGATGAAACAATTCCGGATGCCACTGTCAAGTTGCGGAATGGCAGTGTTTTGCAAGTTCTGCGGGCAGTGGAAATGACAGTTATTGCCGATGGCACTACCAGGACGATCCAAACGGTTCCCGGCACAGCACGCACGATTCTGGCAAAGGCAGGCATCACTGTTGATGCCTTGGATCGGGTGCAGCCGGATGACGATTTCCCGGTGCCTGCCGATACTCCGATTCAGGTTGTCCGGGTTGAAGTAAAGGAAGTGACCGCCCAGGTGGCGATCAAAGCGCCGGTGGAGGAACGTCCTGATCCGGAAATGGAGCGTGGCAAAGTGAAGGTGGTGGAGCCGGGTAAAGCCGGCGTTAAAGAGCAGACCATCCGACAGGTTTTTGCAGACGGAAAACTTGAGAAAAAAGAAATAATCGCGGAGCACATTGTAGAGGAACCCAAGAAGCGCATTGTCATGGTTGGCACCAAGCCGCCGGTTTATACGCTGACAACCTCCCGCGGTACTTTCCGATATACGCAGGTTGCCACTATGACGGCAACTGCCTATTGTCCGTGTACAATTTGCTGTGGTCCCAATGCCAAAGGTGTTACCAAATCCGGCAAGAAAGCCGGGTATGGTGTGGTCGCAGTTGATCCAAAGGTGATTCCGCTGGGCACCCAGTTTTATATCGAAGGCTACGGGGTGGCGGTAGCCGCTGATATCGGATCCGCCATCAAAGGCAACCGCATTGATTTATGCTTCGAAACCCATCAGGAAGCATTGAATTTTGGCAAGAAGAAAATCAAGGTCTACACCCTGGTTGTCAATTAACATCAATCCAGGACATCAATCCAGGCGCAGACTAATATCCATGGCGCGGGCGGAATGGGTCAGGGCTCCAATGGAGATAAAATTCACGCCGGTTTCCGCCACCTGGCGCAGATCTTTTTCGCCCATGTTGCCGGAGGCTTCCGTAAGCGCCCGGCCGCTAATGATGCGCACAGCTTCCTTCATATCAGCCAGGCTCATATTATCCAGCATAATGACATCAGCACCGCAAGCAAGTGCTTCCTCAAGCTGCGCGAAATTCTCCACTTCCACTTCGATCTTAAGAAGATGATGCACATTGGCACGCGCCTGTCGCACGGCGGCCGTGATACTTCCGGCAGCACGGATGTGATTATCTTTGATCAGCACTCCGTCAAACAGGCCGATGCGATGGTTGAGGCCGCCTCCTACACGCACGGCATACTTTTCGAGTCCCCGCATACCGGGAGTGGTTTTGCGTGTATCAATAATGCGCGCTCCCGTACCTTCCACCTGCGTTACGGCATCGTGCGTTTTAGTGGCAATACCGGACAGCCGCTGCAAGAGGTTAAGGGCGGTACGTTCACCGGTCAGGATGCCACGTGCCGGACCACTGATGGTGGCGATAATATCTCCTTTTTGCACCAGAGCTCCGTCAGCGACATTTGCTTTGACCACAATGCGCGGATCGACCAGTTCAAAAACGCGCGTTAATACTTCCAGTCCGCAGATGACACAGCGTTCTTTGGCAATAAACCGTCCGTGACTGTTTGAATCTTCCGGTACCGTGGAAAGGGTGGTTACATCACCCATCCCGATATCTTCTGCCAGTGCAGTGCGCAGTAAGTTATCTGTTCCTGGAATTTGCAGGCTCATACCCCGATTCCTCCTCAAAACTCGCTGTGCCCGTCGTGATTGCCCGGGTGGTAAAGGGCATCATGATCACTGTGGTGACGTTGTTGTGTAGGGCTGTCACTACGATAGTGCGCGCCGATGCTTTCTTTGCGTTCATAGGCCGCCGTTGCTATCGCCAGAGCAACCTGTGCAATATTTAGTGTTTCCACCGCTGCGGTTGTGCGGATGGGAACTGCCAAGATCGATTCCTCAATTTCCTTCAGGTGGGAGATGGCATGGCTCAACCCTTGTGCGTCACGGGAAGCACCGCAATAAGTACTCATGATTGAGCGGATGGTATCGCCGATCTGAGTATAGGCCAGTTCCTGTGAGTCGGGCGCTGCAACCGGGTGGCCAGCCATTCCAGTCATTCCGGCCATTCCGGCCATTCCGACGACTGCCGTGTTCTCCAGCGTCTGCGCCGGTGCCGCCACATATTGGGCACGTGCTTCGGGCAAAGTGAGTGCCGCGCAATGCTGCGCCGCACGGTATCCAAATACAATACATTCGAGCAAAGAGTTGCTTCCGAGACGATTAGCGCCATGTACGCCGGTGCAGGCAGTTTCACCGCAGGCATAGAGTCCCGGCAATGCGGTTTCTCCAAACAAGCCGGTTTGAATGCCGCCCATCATGTAATGTTGTACAGGATGCACCGGGATGGGGTCGTCAGGAATGTTGTACCCCTGGCGCGTGCATTCCGCATAGATTGTTGGGAAGCGTGCCTCCAGATAGGTGCGTGGCTTATCAGGGAAACGTAAGTATACTTTGCTTTCGCCGGTGCGCTTCATCTCCTGCAGAATTGCGCGCGCGACAATATCCCGCGGGGCTAAATCCGCCATGGGATGCACGTCCTGCATAAAATATTCGCCATGGTTATTGATTAGTCTGCCGCCTTCACCCCGGATTGCCTCCGAAATGAGAAAAGAACGGCCAGTCTGATCTGATCCGATCAGCGCCGTGGGATGGAACTGCACAAACTCCATATTTTTGAGCGGTAGGCCAGCGCGCGCTGCTGCCGCCATGCCATCGCCTGTGGCGCAAAGGGCATTGGTACTGGCGTTGTAGACTCTGCCGATGCCACCTGTGGCCAGAATGACGCGCCGCGCTTCAAAAATGGTCGGCTCATTATCCCAAAGGGTGAACACGCCGGTGACGCCGTGATCATCGTATAGAATATCAGTCAGCAAAGCATCATCATAAAAACAGATATTGTCGCGTTGTTTGGCTTTTTCCAGTAATGTGGAGGTCAGGTACAGCCCGGTAGCGTCACCGCCGCAATGGAGCACCCGCCGCTCGGAGTGTCCGCCTTCACGCGTACGCGCCAGATCACCGTTTTCCCTGTCAAAGGGAACCCCTAAAGCGATCAGCCGCTCAATGTTATCGGCGGCTTCTTCGACGAGCACTTTCACAGCGGCCTGATCACACAGACCGGCACCCGCATTCAGAGTATCAGTAATATGAGATGCACGCATAAGCTCGTTACGTTGCGTCACGGCTGAGATGCCACCTTGTGCGTACATCGAGTTGCTAATGTCCCGGCCTGTCTTGTTCAAGATGGCACAGGTCATATTAGGATCCAGACTAAGGGCGGTGTAAAGCCCGGCGGCACCACAACCGACAACGATTGCGTCAATGTGTATGCGGTGCACTGGCGATTGAGGCGCCTTCAAAATTGTCTTGTTCATGATGCTTTCCTTTCGAACTATGCAGGTACTGCAAACATTCTTTCCAAACTTGGCAGCGCTTTTTTGGCAAGTTCTGCATCAACAGTTATGTCATGCTGCAGGTTCGCCAAAGCAGCCAGAACATCTGCAAGCTGCGTTTTCTTCATGTCGGGACACAAGGCTTTGCCGCCGTCCAGACTGAAAAAACGCTTTTGAGGGCATAGCTTGCCAAGCTGGTGCAGAACGCCGGCTTCGGTGATAATCAAAAACTCTTCGCTCGGGGATTCCTGGGCTTTTCTAATAATCTGGGAAGTGCTGCCCACAAAATCGGCCAGGGCAAGCACGTTCTCATTGCATTCCGGATGGATCAGCACCGGCGCATGCGGATGCGCTTCCCGGAAGGCAATGACATCTTGCGCGGTAATATGCCAATGGACCGGGCAATAACCTTGCGCCAGAATGAACTGCTTTTCAGGCAGCGCACGTGCGATGTATCCGCCCAGACCCTGGTCGGGGACGAAGATGATTTCTTTCTCCGGAAGGGATTTGGCGATCCGCAGGGCGTTAGCCGAGGTACAGCAAATATCGCTAACTGCCTTGACATCAGCGTTGGAGTTGACGTAGCACATCACTGCGGCCTGGGGATGCGCGGCGCGCAGCTGGAGGATATCCTGAGCGGTAATCATGTCGGCCATCGGGCAGCCGGCATCCGCAACAGGAAGGAGTACCGTCTTGTTGGGATTCAGCATCTTGGCGGTCTCGGCCATAAACTTGACGCCGCAGAACACTATGACATCGGCCTGCGTGTCACGGGCTGTCCTGGCGAGTTCGAGCGAGTCACCCACAAAATCTGCAATGTCTTGTATTTCCGGATATTGATAATAATGAGCCAAAATAATTGCATTGCGCTTATCTTTCCAATGTTTGATGGCATCAGCTGTTGCTGTGTGCATCGGTTTCATGTCCCCTCTATCGCGAAATTTTAAGTATTTGGCCGGGCAGTACGATCGTATGAAATAAATCTGAGAAGTCCGAGCAGACCGCATTTTGTATTATAACACATTGTCAGCATTGTGCCGCACTAATCACTTAAAAGGCCCGCTTTTTTGAGTTCTTGCTCAATTTGGTCGAGAATAAGCTCGCTGGGTGCCTCCACGGTATGCATGTGCGAACCGCAGGTAGTGCTGGAGAGCATTTGCACGCCAGGCTGGCCCAGCCGTTCGATCAGCGCTTCCACATCTTCCGGGGTACGCAGGAGCAATGAACCGACAATTTCCCCATAAACGGCATGATCCACGATGATGTCGCGTACAATGCCGCCGGCGTTCACCATGATCATGAGCTCTTCGCGTGCTTCAGCAAGCGTGGTATGTTGACAGGAAAATACGCGCATGGGTAATGACGGTGACGCTTTTTCCAGCCAGATATATCCTGCCGGGGTGGCCACAATCGGCAGACCGCTCTCGCGTAGCAGGGCAATATCCTGTACCACAACCTGTCGCGTGACTTTCATCTGTGCGGCCAGTTCACTGCCAGTAATCGGTCCGGCAGAGGTGCGAATAATCTGGCTGATCATTTTGCGTCTTTCAACGTTACTGGTATTGATGCCATTTCATCCTTTCTACAGTCGAGCTAATTATAACTGGCGCTATCCAAATAGTCAACAGGTGTATATACAGCTGTTGACGGCTGTGAATTGAAAGGCGCTATCTCTTGAAGAGATAACGCCTAAATTTGTGCGCTCGGTCTGGGGCGGCATGGGAGGCATAGCGGCATAGGGCGGCGTGGCCTGCATGGGTGGCATGAGCGGCCAAGGCCGTTCCAGGCGGCATCGGCATAGGCGTTCTAGGCGGTCTGGGAGCGAAAGGTCTTGCCCGAAGTGAGCAATACTATGCAGGTAAAGAGCAGGATACCGAGCAAGCCAAAGAGCGTTGAGATCGGCATTATTTCTCCCAGGTAACCGGCGCTGGCCGTTGATAAAGGAATTGCTGCCAGGGCAAGTGTACTCATTACGGCTGAAACGCGTCCCATTTTTTCTGCGGGCGTATTGCGCTGTATGATGGTCTGCAATCCGGCGGAAGCGATCGGGACTCCGAATCCCAAAATGCTGATACATGCAATTACCGCCAGTATGCTTTTGGCAAAATACATCAGGGCATATCCGCAGGCAATCAGGAGCAGCCCTGAACGTAAAGCCCATCGTTCGCCAATTTTCTTTACGATGTAGCTGACTGTCAAAGAAGATAGCAACATGAAAACTGTTTGAATCAATAAGGCCTGCGAAAGTCCTGCAACATCAAGATTCAGATTGACTTTAACAAAAACCGGCAATAGTACATTAATAGGCCCAAAAAAGAAATTGGTCAAACAGGCGAGAGTTACGCTGATTACGATGATGCGGGTACTCCGGACGTAATTCAGCCCCTCACCCAGATCCTTAAAAAGCCGTGCTACGGTAAGGTTGGCATCTTGATTGTCTGAGGAAGTGGCGGACGGTATTTTTATCAAGGAGATTAGGAAGGCTGAGATCATGAAAGTCAAGAAGTCGATTAATAAAGCTCCTCCGATTCCAAGAGTCGCAATGATTGCTCCAGCACAGGCCAGACCAATCATTTGGGCGACATTCTCACCGAAACTGTGCATGGAGTTGGAGGTGATCAAGTCTTCCGGGCGCACCAGCGATGGTCTGACTGCCATCCTGGATGGATGCTGCGCAGTTTCAAATACAGAAGTAAGGGCAGTGACCACAAATATCATCCAGACTGCCAGACGATCGGTCATAAACAGAAAAGCCAAGACGGTGACTAACAGGCCTCGCGCGATATCAGAGATAATAATCAGTTTTTTGCGGTTGAACCGATCAGCCAGTACTCCGGCGAAAGGTCCCAAGAAGATATTTGGCAGCATGTTGCAGACCATTACAGTACCCATCAGCAGCGTGGAACCTGTCAATTCGAGAACCATCCACATGATGGCGAGACTATCGATGCTATCTCCGATACGGCTGATGGTGTTGGCAATCCAATAGCGTGTATAATAGGGATAGGCACGGAAAAATGATAATCCACTCAGGCCTTTAGTGTTAGTTGCTGTCGTCATTGGCATGAACCTTTCTTACATTAGTAGGATCCGCACTGGACTGGAGATCTTACTCAAATATAACAAATTGCATAAAAATAGTCAAAAAGAAAACATTCACGTCTATTTACATTTATTTGCCTATAGACCTGACATTTCCAAAAGGATCAACGTCTGTCGTGACGAAAAATATACAGTTAAGGGAATTAGCTGTTTAAACTGCTAAAGCGATCAGCGATAGCAGACTGACATAACGGTTTGTGCATGCATGAAAGGGGCAAGTATGGAGAACCTGACTTCGCCCAGGGTGATTCGTGACATCCTGGCACGCTTCGGGCTGGATGCCAAAAAGTCATTCGGACAGAACTTCTTGATTGATGCCAATATCCTCGCGAAAATTGCCGGCGCGGCTCAATTGACACCGGAAGATCTGGTGCTGGAAATCGGTCCAGGCCTTGGCACGCTTACGCAGGCCTTGGCTTCCCGGGCGGGAAAAGTAATGGCCTTTGAGTCGGATTATGACCTGCTGCCGGTTTTGCAGTATACTCTGGCGGAGTTTGCTGAACGCGTCACGGTTAAGCCAGGTAACTTCCTGAAAGCTGATCTCAAAAAATTATGGCCGCAAGACGGATTTCGCAATGTAAAAGTGGTAGCCAATGTGCCATATTATATAACAACTCCAATATTGATGTATCTGCTGGAATCGGGGATTCCCTTTCAACGGATGGTCTTTCTGATGCAACGCGAAGCTGCCGACCGTGTCATCGCCTGCCCCGGGCACAAAAACTACGGTGCCTTGTCGGTGCTGGTCCAGTTTTATTATGTTCCCGAAATAGTTGCTGACGTACCGCCGACAGTTTTTATGCCAGCGCCCAAAGTGCAATCAGTTATTCTGCGGCTTTTGTTACCTGCGCAAGCCCGCGCAACTGTGAAAGATGCCGGGGTATTATCTCAATTGGTGCGCACAGGATTCGCGCAACGCCGCAAGACAATGATCAACGCCGTTCAGAATTCCGGGCTATGGCAGTTCAATCGTACCGCATGGACTGACATCTTTGAAAAAGCAGGTGTTCACCCGCAAGCCCGGGCTGAGATGCTTTCTGTTCATCAATTTGCTGTTTTGGCCGATGCTGTGGTCGAGGCAATGGCCGATGCTGATGCTATGGCGGATGCTAAGGTTAATGTTGAAGCGGATGCCAATGTTGATGCTGTGCATGATTCCGGAACGAACCTCTAATCCAAAAGGAGCTGCGTTTTTATGTACTTCTATAGTCCTACGCACGGTCGCATGGGATTTGAAGAAATGTTTCAGGACATCATGGCATATATTGCTGAAGAACCTGAGCGCAAGTACCGCCTGATTATCGGTACCGATTCTCAGGCACGTGATGAAACATGCTTTGTGACCGCAGTCATCATTCATCGGGAAGGCAAAGGCGCGCGCTTCTTTTATCATCGGGAATATGAAAAGTTCAAGCAGGGATTCAAGCAGCGCATCTTTTTCGAAACCGCCAAGAGCCTGGGAGTGGCATCCCGCTTGGCGGAGAGACTGTCTGAAAACGGTTTTAGCCATCCGGATGTTGAAATTCATCTGGATGTTGGTGAACAAGGGCGCACCAAAGAGTTGATCCGAGAAGTAGTCGGCATGGTAACAGGGAGCGGTTTTGATGCCCGTATCAAGCCGGATTCCTTCGGTGCTTCCACTGTGGCTGATAAGTTTACGAAGTAGAGTAACTGGTGGCGGCAGCGGTATGGTATGAGCGGCAGATTAGCGGCAGATTAGCGGCAGGCACTCGCGTAAGGCGGCTGCTAGGCCGCTGTCCATCGCGCGCTCGGACCGATAGAAGTTGTGACTCACGGCGTAAAGCAAGACATGCCTCTCTCTCATAGGATGTTACTGATTCCCATGGGAGGGGGCATTTCTTTATGTCTGCGATTAAAGCGGGGGATTATGTAGGCCGCAAATCCTATGGCATGGATATTGTTTTCCACGTTAAGAGGATTGATGAACCAGAGCCAGGCAGCGCCGCACGAGGTACTGCGATAGCACTATTGCGGGCTTTTGAAGTCCGGTTGATGGCCAGCGCTCCTGTGGAAGATTTGGTGGTACTCGCACCGGAGCGTTTTAAAGAAGTGATTAGCCGTTCTGAAGCGAACATGAGCCGCCGGATAAGAAGCGAAGCGGCGAGAGCCATTGCAGCCAAAGATGAACCCGGGCGTCTACCAGGGCGCGTGCTGCATATTGATGGGGATCAGGAGTATTTGGGCTATTGTATGAAATATTACACCAAACTCGGCATCGAAGCCCGGGGTGTGCACGTGCCTGAATCCGAACAGCCCGAACAGGTCGGGAAGCTGATCGAACAATATCAGCCGGATATGATTGTCATCACCGGGCACGATGGCTATTCGCGCAAAAAGTGGAGCGCCAATGATCTGGATCACTATTATCATTCCAGATACTTCGTTGAAGCAGTGCGCAATGCCCGCCTATTGCGGCCGGACAAAGATTCATTGGTGATTTTCGCAGGAGCGTGTCAGTCACATTATGAAGCCATTTTAAATGCGGGAGCGAATTTTGCCAGTTCTCCGGAGCGCAAATTGATTAATTGTTATGATCCGGTGCTAGTGGCTGAAAAGGTCTGCTTCACGCCGCTCGGAAAAACGGCTGATATTGTCGACGTGATTGATAACACGAGTACAGGCCGGGAGGGAATCGGTGGTATTGAAACCCGGGGCTTGATGCGTACTATTTTGCCGGGGGCAGGGCCGGCGGGGGAGGATGTGGCCGCGCCGCCAGGAGAAGAGACTAAGCAGGCAGCAACGCCCGCGGCAAAGCCCGCAGTAAAACCGGCGGCAAAGCCCGCAGCAAAGCCTGCGACAAAGTCCGTAGCAAAGCCTGCAGTAAAACCGGCGACAAAGTCCGTAGCAAAGCCTGCAGTAAATGGGACGAATGCAGTCGCCCCAACGGTTGCGCCAGGGTAACAGATCATGGCCAGTAAATACCAGTATAATTGATAAAATAATTTTTATTGGATTTTCCTTGATTTATTGCGGTCAATTTCTTGACAGCAATAGATGGCTTTGCTATAATAATACGTTTAGATTGACAAAGTCCTCATGCTGTGCTATAATTGGCTTAGTACGGTGCGAGGAAGGTGAGACCATTGCAGCAGTTGGGGGTGCTAGATCGTATTCGTGGCGATTTGGAGAATTTCGTCGGTCAGCGCATTAAAGTGAAAGCTAATCGCGGGCGGAAAAAGGTCATGGAAGCGGAAGGTATTCTGGAAGGGATTTACCCGAAACTGTTCGTGGTTCGTCTCAATGAGCGGCAATCCGAACGCCGCGTTTCATATAGTTATGCTGATCTCCTTACCGAGACAGTTGAACTGAGCGTTGAAGACACCCGAATCGGATTGGGAGAAGCTACCGGTTAAAATTAAACCAGCAAATTTATCTCCAGGCGTCCTGTTTAAGACAGGACGTTTTTTTATGTGCGGCGAAGTATGGAGGGGATCGATGAGTTCTGAACCGAAAGCGGGGTTTTTCTTGGATGCGAATCTCTGTGAAACATTGCACTGCCATCATTTTCGGCCTCATGCTGTTTGTCGCAGTACCAATGGTATTGTTTGCAGCAGGCACTGAGCCGCAAATTAAGGTCGGACTGGTTTCGATAAAATCAGCAACGATTGAGGTATCCTGTTCAGCCGGTCTGTCGGCGGAAGTGCATAAGACATCCATTTTTGGAGTGTCTAAAGACTGGCGGACACTCGAAGGTACTGAAGCTGGTGCAATGCAGTCTTTCACAATCTCGGCCAGCCCGCAGGGTACAGATTTGCATGTCAAAATTTCCACCGGTGGTGCGGTCAGAGTATCAGGGCCGGTTCGCTTTACATCGGCGGATCCGCAGGTCCCGCTAAGGATTAATAACCGGGAATACTATGGTGCCGCGGAAATTGCGCCGCCCAAGGCTGAAACCACGCTTTTGACAGTTGTTCTGCATCTGCCCCTTGAGCGATATCTCGAAGGCGTTTTGGCCGGTGAAGTCCCCGCTTCCTGGTCGCTCGAAGCCCTCAAGGCGCAGGCGATCGCCTGCCGCACAAATGTTATGGCCTGGGGAGCGCGCCATAGTGGTACAGACTATGATATTTGCGACGGTACGCATTGCCAGGTGTTCAAAGGTGCTGTCACAAGTGTGAGCATTCGCAAAGCTGTTCAGGAGACGACCGGTGAAGTTATTCGCTATAATGGCAAATTGATTAATGCCTATTTCCATTCCTCCAGTGGCGGCCGCACCGAAAACAATGAAGATGTCTGGCCTGGCACAGAGCAAAACCCCAGCAAGGCATTTCCCTATTTACGGGCTGTTGATGACTATGATCAGGAAAGCCCATATTACACATGGGCGGTTTCCAAGTTCTATACGATTGATGAGATTGCTGCGCTTCTCAAGCTAGACGGGCGCGGTGATCTGGAAGTCGAAACGATTATGGGTGCCAATAAGGTTCCGGTCAGATACAGGTTCACCAGAAGCGGGGGGACAGCCAAAACGTATACGCGCGAAGAACTGCGTAATTTGCTGTCATTGCCATCGCCCCGCATGGATTTTTACTCGATCACCCCGGAACAGATTGGAGAAGCGCTGCGCAAGTTGTCTCTGTACGGGCCGGTTGTTTTCGAAGGTGTGAAAAGTGATCCGAGCGGCGGCAGTGGAGGTGGCGACGCCGGCGGTGGTGGCGAGGGCAGTGGTAGCGAGGGCGGTGGTAGCGCAGGCGGTGGTGGCGAGGGCGGTGGTAGCGCAGGCGGTGGTGGCACAGGCGGTGCCAATAGCAGTAACAGCGGCAATGACAGCAGCGCCAATTTTATCCTGGATCTGCGGCTGCAATTGAGTATTGAAGCCTTTCGGGAGACCGGCAACTTTACATTCAAAACAGGCTCATTCATTGTTATCGGCGGACGCGGCTATGGTCATGGAATCGGAATGAGCCAGTGGGGTGCCAAAGGTATGGCCGATAAAGGCTTCACATATCAGGAAATCCTGAGCCATTATTATCGCGGAACCACTGTAGAGAAGGCTTATTAGTAAGGTCTATCAGCATAATCGACGGCGGCGGGAAGGTTTATATCGGCGTATTCACCGATTAGCGCGCCATCTCATATAATAATCCGGTTAAACGTGCTTTTGGCACAAACCGGAGGGATTGGATGCTGCCGATTAAAATACTGCCAGCTACCAAATTGCCGCTGGGAGCTAGAAAAATAAAGCTCGGTGCCCGCGGGGCTGATGTAAAAAGGCTGCAGGAGCTGCTGGCAGAGCGCGGCTTTTTTCCGGCAGAACCGGATGGAATTTTCGAATATATTACTGATGAAGCCGTCAGGGAGTTTCAAGCTGCCCACCGGCTGCGTTGTGATGGTATCGTAGGTCCGAAGGTCATCGACGTGCTGCTGGGAGGCGGACACGGGCAGGCGCAAGCCCCCGCGCCTGTACCCGTGCACACTCCCGAACAGGGGCGCGATCCCGCGCAGGCAATTTCACCCGCACAGACAAATGCTCATTCCTACAATTTCAGCGAAGTCTATGTTGTGACAGACGAAAAAAACCTCAGTGAAGTGGCTGCCAAGCTTGCCATTCCAGTAGGAACTTTGGCATCCTCAAATCGGACTTCTGTTTCCGCAGCAGTTTACCCCGGACAACGTCTTAAAATTAACCGCCGAATCCTTGGAGCATGGCTGGAGAAGCGTGTTACACGTTTGCGCAAAGATATCCCGGCTCTGTCACTGTTGGTTTATCCAACTGCAATGATTGAGGTTGGCGGCGGTCTGGTTCAGGTTAGCGCAGCGCCAACGCCAGCGCCAACATCGGGAGCGGACGGTGCTGATGCCAGCCTGAATTGCCCGGCGCTTGTCTCCTTCTTCGGCACGCAGGATACTGTGCTCTGGCAGCGCTTTTTAAAACGGCGTGACTGGTGGAAAACATGGACGGCTTCGGCATCCGCTATTCCTTCTGATGCGGCAATCGCCTTCGAATCGGTTGCGCCGCGTCAATCAGAAAGACGCAGGGTGTTAAGATTTCTGCATTTCCTGGGAAGCCACCATGTTGTTTTTTCATATGTACTGAGTGGTGCCAGGCCGGTTGTAGCGACCGATTGGCTGCAGCAGCTTACCACGTACTGCGATTACATCATTTTATGGTTTGATCAAAGCCTGACAGCGGAAAAACTGCGCGGGGTATTGCGGCGCATCATCAAGAAAGTACCTGCTGGCAAATTGCTGCTAGGGATTGACTTATCAGCCCGGGAGACTGTCTTCAATGATGACGACGATTCCATTGTCGCGCAGAACCGCCTCAGCTATTTTGAAGCCCAGGCACGGGCAGCCGGGGCGACAGGACGGATCAGGGAGGGGCGGGACAGCGTCCCCCTGTCCCCCCTGTCCCGCACGGTCCGTTATCGGCTTAAGGGGCAGTGGCGCACGCTTGAGTGTTTGGATTGCCAGGCAGTGATTGCGCTGTGCAATCTGGCAGACGAGATGGGCTTGGCCGGCGCAGTTTTGCGTGGTCTGGAGCAGGGCGATACCCGGCTGTTTCGTGCTTTGTCTCAGATGTACGCATTGGCGGATCCAGGCTGGGGGCGGGGGCGTGAGCGGCAGTGAGAGTGACCATTGTCATTCCGACACCAGCCTTGCCATGCGGAGTTTTCGAGTATAGCTCCACTCTGGCCAAGCACCTGAATAGTGCCAGGATGAGTCCGCGCTTGACTGCGACAGTGCTGTCCGGAAGCCATTCAGACATCCTGAGCAAATTAAGATCTGATAATGCTGCCGCTACTGACCTGTTGCATATGCAATTCGGCTACTACCTCTATCCACCTGAGTTTCTGCTGCAGCTTCTGGAACTGTCCCGGCATAAAGGCTGGCCGCTTCTCATCACAATGCACGGTTTTCGTCCGGATATGGACACGCATCACAACATTATCCGCCAAAACAGAATTCCGCTGCTGGTGCACAGCAACTCAATGAAACAAGGTCTCTGCAGATGTGGCATGTCGCAGGGGCAAGTAAATGTGCTCGCGATGCCATGTCCGGATCCGCCACCGCTGTCGGGACACAGTAAGAACCGTCCCCCTGTGTCGCTGCCGCTGTCGGGACACAGTAAGAACCGTCCCCCTGTGTCCGCTGTGTCGATCGGTTACTTTGGATTCATGCTTCCCCATAAGGGGCTTAGGGAGCTTTGCCTTGCCCTGGGTCTTTTGCTGCCAGCCTTTCCGGATCTGCAAGCCACAATTTTGTCAGCCCGGGCACCTTTTGGTGTTTCCGGAGAATATGCGTCCGCCATCGCTCATACATTGGATGAGGAGTGCCTGCGCGATCACATCAATTGGCGCACTGCGTTTCTCAGCGAACAGCAGATCCTGGCCGAGCTGGCCAGCTGCACGGTAATCGTGCTGCCCTATCAGGAACATACCGAAATCGGGGTTTCTTATGCAGCTTGTGTGGCGCTGGCATCGGGAAGGCCGCTGATTACTACCAAAGTAAGCTTTTTCGAGAATTTGGAGGGCGTAGCCTATCAGACGGCCAGTAATCATCCAGCTGAATTGGCACGCGCTATCAAGGCCATGCTAGTAGATCCGACGCTGCAAGCAACCTTTGCCACACAGGCACGGAGTTATGCAGTCCGCAATTCTTGGACCAACGCGGCAACCACACATCAAGCCTTGTATAAGCGCATTTTAGCGTCTTACCGGCATGTTACCGGCATGGCTACTAAAGATTTTCGGATCATTTAGTAGATTTTGCAAATGATAGGTCAATTTTGGGAAGTCCAGGCATATGTATTACGGAGAATACAATATTCTCTTTTAGGGAAAGGGGGAGAAGGATGAGTCTCACCGTGCAAAAGGAAGTTCTCAAGGCTGAGAACATTGCCGCTCAGCACGGCACACGCGTTGTGATCGAGAAAAAGCTGGTATTGTCAAACGGGGCTGCTCCGGACAAAATTCTTCTATTTACGGCAGAAGCGCAAAAAGTTCAAGGTGAAGCAGGCAATGGATTCGTGACCGTCACCGGCCTGCTGGAAATGGAAGCACTCTACTCCGAAATAAATCCCGAGGGACAAATGGAGCTTTCGGTGGCCCGGTGGTCGGAGGCAGGTGGAACAGCCATTCCATTCGAAACCACGGTGGAGCTCCCCGGCGCGGCTTCGGGCGGACTTATTCAGACCTGGGTTGAAGTCGAGCAGGCCGGCGCAGAGCCGGGGGACGGGGATTCGCTCGATGCCAGTATCACATTGTCAATTGACATTCGCCTGAGCAAGCAAGCGCAGTACACTGTCGTGAATAATCTGTCTGCACCACTGCCGGTTCAGCTCAATAGCGAGTACTGGGAGTTTGAAAACCTGGAACCAGCCGGAGTCAAAAACGTCGAATGGGCCATTGACGAAGAACTTACGCTGCCCGTTTCAATGCCGGACGTTGATCGCATCGTCTGGTGGCAGATTCGGGTGACCGACCTTGAGACCCGGATGGGCGATGACGCGGTGCAACTGAATGGCGTATTGACCTGTGAAGTGCTATATGTTTCGGCCGTTCCTGAGGAAGAGACCCGGCCCGGAACACTGCAGATGGCGCGCTGGTCGGAAAATACCGCCAATGCAATTCACTTTGCACATGGAATCGAATGGCCGGGATTGGCACCGGAATGCATCCTGAACGCCGCAATCCGCTTCAAAGGCACTTCCGTGGAGTCATTCGATGCCAGAAAGCTGCGCTTGCAGGCCAGGGCAACTTCGCGGCTGGAAGCTGCTTTACCGCAGACAGTAGCGCTTCTTGAAGATTGCGCAGCAGAGACCGGAGAAACAATTGATCTGCAGAAGAAGCCGGTCGAAATTACACAGAACCTATATACCGAACCGACCGAGCATGTGATCAGGGAAACACTGGATTTGCCACCTGTTGTCCCTGAGATCGAAAGAATCTTCACCGTGCTTGGGCGACCAGTCAATATCTCGGTTGAACCAGCGGATGATAAAGTGCTGATTGAAGGATCACTGGAGTTGACTCTGCTCTATCAGGGTGAATCGATGGAGATGGACGAGGCTTTCGAGGCTGGCACCGTCAGTGCAGCCAGCTGGACCGGGGAGAATGCCCTGCCATTCCAGGTAGTCATGGATGTTGACGACATGACTCCGGATGCGCTGGTGGATCCGGTAGTAACGCTCCGCGATATCGATTGTGAAATGCTTGCTCCTGACAAAGTACATATTGATGCTTTGCTAACCGTAACAGCCAAAGCATCTGTCAATCGCAGGTTTATGGCAGTCACCAATGCCGCCTTGATTACTCCGGATGTTGTCCGCCGGAAAGCATCGATGCTGTTCTATTTGGTGCAGTCGGGCGATACGCTCTGGGAAATTGCGCGTCGCTACAATACTACCGTCAACCGCCTTGCGGAAGCCAATGACTTATCAGAAGATGATGCGGTGCCGCCAGGATTAAAACTGCAGATCCCCAAGGCGTGATTAAAAATTTGGAGAATGGAAAAGCTGCCTCCTGCTTAATGTCGGAAAGCCGGCCTGAATGAATCGGGTCGGCTTTTTATGTATACTTAATGCTATTCGCTCTATGGTAGTGCATTGTTGCAGGACTAAATTAAAGACTGTAGAAGTAATAAAAAAATCCTAATAAAAAGGTATAGCAAAAAGTTAAATAAAGGCAAGAACTTGGCCAGTTGGAGGCGTTTTAGATGGAGGAGCTTACCGGATCTGTATTGGCTGATCTGCGTAAAGTAGGGACGGCCATTCAGGAGGGCAGATTGCCGTGCCCGATGCCAAAACCCGAGTTAATACCGGAACTTGTCAAGCGCTATCCATCATTGGATGAATCCCTGGAGCGTTCCACCACCACTTTGAAAAATGTCAAACTGACCAGTGTTTTGGGATGTTCTTTGCCAAAAGAGATTTGCGATATTATTCATTTCCTGGAAGAGTGGAATCAGAAGCCGATCGGCGATGAAAGACGTGACGATGCGAACCTTGTCGTAGAGATATATGGCAATATCAATGTTCATACTGCGATGACTGTGATGCAGTATCGTGATGAAGGCGTTTTTAACCTCTGCAACTGCCCGTTCTGCAAAGAATTTTTCGGTGCCTGATTTTCTAGTCAACTCCAGCAACAAAGAGCTTGCAGCAATTGAAATCAATGGTTGCAGGCTCTTTAATTTTATCTGCACAGAAGGCCGAGGTACAGTTTTCAGCAGATGAAGATTTTTGAGAATGCCAGGTTTATCAAGATTGTATTTCGCTGTAACGCCTTGTTAACAACAGGCGTGGTTTTTTTGTGCCTGATTGCGGCAGTGATTCCTTCGATACAGACGATGATCTTCGCGAATTCGCTAACTCGCGAACGGGCGTAGCCCCTTATCTGCAATATCGCAACACCACGATCCCGTCTTGTGCCAGGTTAGCCTGGATTTGTCCCAGCAGCACCGGCTCTGCTTCCGATCCACCCCAGGAAAAGATGACCTCAGGAGCCCCGGGGCATAGTTCGCGGGCCAGCTCGAACCGGCCAGCGCGGGCACGGCCGCGGTTAATCAGGAATACATAAGTATGCCGGGAAGTGGTGCGGTAGATCACTTCGACAGGCAGCTCGCTTTTGGTGCGCGGGGTCAGTCCCCATTCCGCCAATAAATCTTTGCACAAATCGCACAGGGTGCGCAGTTCCGTTTCACTCAGGCGGTAATAGTGCGGAAGCATCAATGAACCACCGATCACCGTCCCCAAGACTGTGCTTACACCCTGACCAAGAGGCATTGCATAACCTAGTATTTCCGCAGAAGGAGATGCGTTCAGTAACAAAACGCGCGCATCTTCTCTGGGAGCGAAAACCGTATGTTGGATGTCGCCTCTGATATAGCGTCCGGCAGTGTCCACCATTGGCATGGCCGGCAAGTGGGTTTTCAGGAGGAAGTCATTACGGCTAAGTTCAAGTGCACGCTCAGCCTCGAGCTGGGGCTGAGACCCTGACTTTGGTTTAAATAGGCGACGGCGCGCCAGATGCCAGGTCCAGGCAGCCAGTAATCCAGCGCGGCCGGCGCTGGTTTGATCTTTTTCCGGCGCGGCATATAGAGCGGAAGTATCAAGCGGCTTGCCGGAAAGGTCGTACTTCGGATGCATCGGCAAAGTCACCAGGTTGCCGCCTGCTTCAACATACCGGACCAGTTTGTCATAGGAATCACTGTCGATATAACCAAGATTCGGGAAAAACAGGACCTGGCAGCGTTGCAGTTCATGCCCATCGGCATTTTCCAGGTTGATCAGACGCGGCCGAAAACCGGAGGCTGTCAGCAGCGCATATATCCCGTAAAGGCCTGTGCGGCGAATAAATGAAGTCGGATCCGGAATGCCAGGGCCCGGGTAGCGGCGAAACAGAAAATCCTCCGGGAATAGGCGCTGGTTTGATTCATAAAGCAGAATAGCGATGTCATCCCAGACCTCCGAGGTGCTTAGGAGGTCTTTTTCGTATTGGCTGATAAATTCCGCCACAGACTTAATGGAGCCCCAAGTAGCGCCTAAATCGTTTTCGCCATGGCTTTCATCCGGAATTGGATCGGAAACCGCAAAACCCCAGTAGCTGAACCCTTTGGAACCATGGGCAATGGCACTGATGGCGGATTGAACCACCGTATCTGCAGTAATGTTGCTATGTTCGTAGAGTCCATTGCAATCAAGGCGGGTGGCGCATATCAGCGGTGATTTCGTGTACCGGCCTGGGCAAGCCGGGGATTCCAAACCATTGGCTGCAAAATCGGATGCCAAAGCAGCCCCAAATGGCAAGTCCGAGGCATAGGGAGTATCGGAGTATTTGGCAGTCAAATCATGTCCAATGATCAGCGGAACAGGCAACAGGGTCTGTTTGGCCAGGTCGATCAGCCAGCCCAGTAACTCAGAGCGCTCTTGTTCGATAAATTCCTGCCAGTCATGCAAAGCACAATGCCTGATCGGCGGAGTGAGCGGATGAATTTCCGTCCAATCCTGCCATGACGATTCCCATGCTTGATTGAGTGCCTCCAGAGTGCCATATTTATGCTCCAGGAAACTCCTGACCCGGACGTGACCGCCGTGCCCGCCGTTTTCATGGGTCCAGGCGTTCCTGTCACCTGCGCCGCTAGCGATGATATCATGGTAATTAGGCATCGCCGGGATCGTCGCCGGGCAGTCAATTTGCAGGGCGACCACAGGATCGAATTGATAACGCTTCAGAATTGACCCCAGACTTTCATACCAGCGGACAACTTGTGCGCGCTCCAGTGGATGCCACCATGGCAAGAGTGGTGCCTGACCAAAGGGGCCCGGATTGAGAACCAGCGGCAGACTTGCCGCCTGGCAAGCCTCAATGAAGGCGATCAGATTTCGTGAAGATAACCAGGGAATGACGGCGGAAACGCCATTCAATCCGGATTTTTTGAAGGATTCGAGTAGGATTGGCCACCGCTCTGGCTCAATCTGAGAATAAGGAATTGTACCGAAACGCGGGAAAAAGGACTGACCGTTGAGTTTAAATAAACCATCTGCTGCCGTGAAAAGCATTCGAGAACCTCCAGAAGACAACCTTATGTACTAATATCATATGCGGTCAATTATGGAATACGTCCGGCAGCAAGTAACAGACCGTTATTATTGCCGGGAATCGTAATCAGTGTGGGCAATTCTCCATAGTAATCGCCGCTGTTGATTTCTTGATCGAAATTGCTGTCGACCCAGACTGTCAACAGCCATTTGCCATCAGGACAATTTGTGAAGTAGAAACTGGCATCCGGGTTTATTGCCATCGGTCCGGCCGCCACTTCTCCGGATGGAGCCGCCCGCAGTGACACGCGCGTCAATGGCAGTGCTACCGCATTTAGGACATCGATGCGTCCATAGCCATATTCATTGTCCAGACCTGAGAGTCCAAGGTCATGGGCGGTACCGTAGATCCACGCACTCGTGGTGTCCGGATCGTAAATGCCGGTCGAAACCATCAGCGCGGCCAGAGCCGAAACATGCGGCACCGCCATGGAAGTGCCGCTCATATAGCCGTACCCGGATGTACCGTCAGACTTGACAATCGTACTAAGAATACCACGGCAGTTAGACTCCGAGTAGTAGTATTCTGTTCCGGGTGCGACAATGTTAATTTGTGAACCTTGATTTGAGAAGAGGGCACGCCGGTCATTTGCATCTACGGCGCCAACTGCTACCACGAGCGGATGGCAGGCTGGATAAAGGATTGGCTCGCCAACTTCGGCACCATTGCCAGTGGCGGCTAGCAGCAAGACGCCATGCTTATTGGCATATTCAATGGCCTCATCAAGCAAATTATTGCTGAGTGTACCAAGGCTCATATTGATGACCGCAGCGCCATTATCAACGGCATCGTAAATAGCGTCGCGAATGTCCGAAAGCTTACCATTTCCGTTATCATTTAGAACCCGCAAGGGCATCAGACGAATGCGCGGCGCAATTCCTACAACCGGCAACCCGAGATCAGCGGCCGCAATAATGCCGGCTACATGGGTACCGTGGGAGGCGTTTTCGCCAGCCGGATCATCAACGGATGGGTCGGTATCATCCATCACATAATCATATTTGAAATCAGTCCATTGATCCTTTAGTGCGGGATGATCCAGTTGGAATCCGGTGTCAATAACAGCTACAATAACTTCAGGACTGCCACTGGAAATATCCCATGCGCCTGGCACGCGAATGCGGCTAAGGTTCCATAAGCCTGCAGGAGCAATCTTGGATCCCGCGACCAAGGACGAAGCTGCTGATTGATCCACGCCCCGCATACCGGTTTGATTCTTAAGCTGAATGTAGTCGTTTTCTGTCAGCGGCTGCAACGGCCCGATACTCTGTGTCCGAACTTTATAGTTGGGGTAGATCGCAATAACTCCGGGAATGCTTTGCAGACGTTGTTTGGCTGTCTCGGCGGCAACTTGATCAGGAAAATTAAAAAGTGCCAGGTTAGATGTTGTTACTGCCTCTGGGTGGGCGAGGCATTCTCCGGACAGGGAATGTGCGGCTGCTTCCGCCATAACCAGGGCTTCGGCATGGGCATAGCGGACGATCAATTGATTGGGGATTATCCATTCGGACAGCTCTGGCGCTGTGACAGGGTAGGCATCAGAGACGGCAGTAATTTGGGAGTATTCGCGAGTACCTCCGGCAATCAATACATGGCCGGAGACTTTATTGTTTTTAAAACAGCCGGTTGGCAACAGCAATAGCGCTGCCATGGTGATTATCAGCAAAACAAGGCGCAAACGCACGCACATCACCTCTATTCCGACATATTCAACATTACCGCGGGTGAACCTCTTAGGAGCAGCACCTTTTTTGAGAAAATATATTGACAAATGAAAAATATCGTTATAGGATTATACCGTAGGGGGTATGGTATATA
The DNA here is from genome assembly GCA_050942765.1 of Bacillota bacterium. Classification (GTDB taxonomy): domain Bacteria; phylum Bacillota; class UBA4882; order UBA4882; family UBA4882; genus UBA4882. The sequence goes on from JBMNNY010000007.1 coordinate 25,257, forward strand.
GGAAAGGGTGTAAGCCTTGACGCAAAAAGAGCATCCTAATCTTAAAGATGAGCATTATGATTCCAAAGATGAACATCTTAATCTTAAAGACGAACAGGTGCGCAAAGATCTGATCCAACGACTGAGACGCGTCGAAGGTCAGATTCGCGGTATTCAGAACATGATTGAGACAGGCCGCAGTTGCGATGAACTGTTGATGCAGCTGGCAGCGGTAAAGGCGGCAGTGGTCAATGTAGCTATGACAGTGCTAGCCAGCGAGATGTGCCGCTGCCTTGAAGGAGCAGATCTGTCCGATAAAAATGTGGAGGCTGTATCAGACAGACTGTCGCAGATATTCCGCAAGTTTTCCTGAAAAAATGAGTATTAGGCGCGATTTTGCAAATGTGGGGAGGAAAAAACGATGACAATGCATTTCACCAACAGCAACTTTAAGGAAGAAGTTCTGGATGCCAAAGGTTTGGTATTAGTTGATTTCTGGGCACCGTGGTGCGGTCCCTGCCGGATGGTCGGGCCAATTATCGATGAGGTTGCCGGGGATTACGAGGGCAAGGTCAAAATAGGCAAACTGAATACCGATGAAGAAATGGAACTGGCCGCTCAATATCACATTATGTCAATTCCGACGATGATGATCTTTAAGGATGGTCAGCCGGTTGACAAAATAATGGGTGCTGTGCCCAAACCGGTGATCACCAAGAAACTGGATGAGTGGCTGGCCAAGTAAACCGAGAACTTGCAGCATATTGAGCTGTTTCGCACATGCGAAGCAGCTTTTATTTTTGGAGTGATGTGTACAAAGCTTAAATATGAGGTTTCCCGGTGGGGTAGGATAAGATAAAATAGATGGATGCGAAAATTTGACAAATCAATGTGTCATGGGGAGATGTAAAGCATGCATGCGCCAAGGAAGAAGTTGGTCAAGGTCGTAACTTTCATGGTGATTATTTCTGTAATCTTAATACTGGCACCGCGTCCGGGGGACAAGGCTTATGCACTTGAAATCAATGCCCGGTCGGTGGTATTGATGGATTATGAATCTGGTCGGGTGATATATAGTCAGGAGCCAAACATTAAAGTGCCGCCGGCGAGTGTCACCAAACTGATGACCATGCTCGTGATCGTTGAATCAGTTGAAAGCGGGCGCGCCAATTGGGATGACCCGGTTAGGGCCAGCAGAAAGGCAGCCAGCATGGGTGGATCAGAAATCTACCTGCGCGAAGGCGAGGAAATGGCGCTTGCTGATCTGACGAAGGCTATCGCCATAGTTTCGGCCAATGATGCCTGTACGGCAGTGGCCGAGTATCTTTATGCCAGCACGGACCTTTTTGTTGAAAGGATGAACGAACGTGCGCAGGAACTTGGCCTGAGGAATACCCACTTTGCCAATGAACACGGGCTTCCGGATCCTAATCATTATAGCAGTGCCTATGATTTGGCGCTGATCGCCAGAGAACTGCTCAAGCATCCCAAGATTCTGGAGTGGACCTCGACCTGGATCGCTTACTTGCGTGATGGCAAGTTTTTATTACGGAATACCAATGATCTTATTCAGCAATACCGGGGAGCCGATGGATTAAAAACCGGACATACCGAAGAGGCAGGTTACTGTCTGTGTGCCACTGCCATGATTGATGGACTTCGCTTTATATCGGTGATTATGGGAACCGAATCAAATGAGACGCGGGTTGAAGAATCAACGAAACTGCTTAATTATGGTTTCCGGAATTTTGCACAGGCGGCTGTGGCCAAACAGGGCGAAAAGCTTGGGACAATTCGCGTGCGCAGGGGGAGTCCGCAAAATGTTCCGGTTGGCACCAGTGAGGACTTTAAGGTGTTGGTCGAACGCGGTAAAGAAAGATTCATTGAAACCAAACTGTTGCCGTTACCGGATGCACAAATTAAACTGCCGGTGAAAAAAGGACAGCAAATCGGCACCGTAGTTGTCATGTCAGGCAATGAGGAAGTGGGACGGACAGAGGCGGTAGCGCTTCAGGATGTCAAGCAGGCCAACTTTATTGTGCGTTTCTTCCGCTGGCTGGCGGATGTAGTGCGTGGCTGGTTTGGAAAGAAAAGTGCCTGATGTTACGAGGCCACACCCGCAAAGGCAAATTTGAAAGAGGATTTTGGCAAGTAACGGGAAATAATATATAGCTATGCATTGTTATTGCTATAGCAGATAGTTGGGCAGGATTAAGCGAGCATATTTTTGGGGCTCTATCTATAGGCGTTATGCCTTAGGCGTTAGGCGGGATACAGTTGGGCGGGATGCAGTCGATAGTTCTGTCAGCGCATGCGAAGGTCAATCTGAGTCTGGATGTTCTCAAACGCAGGCCGGACGGATACCACGAAGTCGACATGATTTTGCAGAGCATTGACTTGGCAGACGAAGTGATCCTTGAGCATAGCGATGCAATTGAGCTATGCGGTGCGCTAGCGGAAACACCGAACGGGCCCGAAAATCTAGTCTGGAAAGCAGCGGCGCTGCTGGCCACGTTTGTCGAAGAACAGGAACGTGCCGCGGGGCGCGGTGTGCCCGGGCGCGGTGAACGCACACGCGTGAAATCAGGGCGCGCCGGGCGTGTCGTACGCGGCGTGCGCATCACACTTAATAAAGAAATCCCTGCCGCCGCAGGACTGGGCGGCGGAAGTGCTGATGCCGCCGCAGTGCTGGTGGGACTTAATCAATTATGGGATCTGTCATTATCCATACCGGAACTGGAAGCGCTAGGTGCTAAACTTGGGGCTGATGTGCCGTTTTGCATCAGGGGCGGCTGTGCCAGAGCCCGGGGGATTGGTACGGAACTAACCTTTCTGCAGGGCGCACAGAGTTCAAGTGGTGTGCGCATACCATTGTTGGATCTGGTGCTGTTTACACCGCATATACCGGTTTCAACCGCTGAAGTTTACCGCTACTTTGATTCTCATCATTGTACCTGGCATCCGGACGTGACAGCTGTATGGGAAGGATGCCAGCATTCTAATATGAGCCTAATCACCAGACATTGGGGAAATGTTCTGCAGCCGGTCACATTAGGCATGCACTCTGAACTGGCCCAACTTAGGGACAGGTTTGAGAGTCTGGCAGGCACACCGGTCATCATGTCAGGCAGCGGACCAAGTTTGTTTACTGTACAGCCAGACGCTGCTGCAGCTCAAAACCTGGCGAATCAGATGCGGGATTGGCCGGGACAGGTTTTTGCAGTCTCGACTTTTCCCTGTGGAGTCGATTTTGGAGGGAACACTTTTGTCAGCTTTAAATCTTAGCCCGATCAAACTTGATAATTACAAGCCACTGCGCGAATTGGTCTTTGAGTCATTGCGTGAAGCCATTATCCAGGGACTATTGCGCCCCGGCGAAAGGCTGATGGAAATTCAGCTGGCCGAGCAATTGGGGGTTAGCCGGACTCCTGTGCGGGAAGCGATCCGCAAACTTGAGCTGGAAGGTTTAGTTGTGATGATGCCGCGTAAAGGGGCTTATGTGGCGGGTTTGTCAATCAAAGACATTTCGGACGTTTTTGAGATTCGCAAAGCACTGGAAGGTTTGGCCGCTGAGGTTGCTGCTGACCGCATTTCCGATGAAGAAATTGAAACTCTGGAACGCTTATTGCACCAATTAGCGGAGGCTGCGGAAGAAAAGAACTATGATCGGTTTATTGAAATAGACAGTGAGTTTCACTCCGTCCTATTTCAGGCCGGCCGTAACGATCGTCTTTGTCAGATGATCAATAACCTGCGCGAGCAAATTCATCGTTTCCGCTCGACATCGTTGTCGATGCCCGGGCGTATGTCCGCCGCTGTCGAAGAGCATCGCAAAATTGTGGAGGCCGTTTCTCAGCATGATGTTGATGCCGCCAAGCATTTGGCCCAGGATCATATTGAAAATGCCGAAAATACTATCATGGAGATGATTCGCAACGGCGAAACGGATAAAGGAGTAGAACAATGACTGTGGACGTTATTGTACTGGCAGGCGCCAAAAACGATGGGCCATTGAGCGCTGCAAGCGATGCCGTTTATGAAGCCGAAATTGAGATTTCCGGCCGCCCCATGGTCTGGTATGTCTTAAGAGCATTGCGCCAGATTGCTTCGATCGGGAAGATAGTTGTGGTTGGCCCTGTCGAACGGCTCAGTGAGCCTTTGCGTGAAATGGACTGCCAAATCGTGGAGGGCGGAAAGTCGATGGTTGAAAGTCTGGAAAACGGACTGACTGCCATCGGGAACGCACACGCCGTTCTAGTGGTAACTTGCGACATTCCGTTAATTACAGCGCAGGCTTTGGAAGATTTTCTGGCGCGCTGTAATGCGCGCGAGGCCGAGTTATATTATTCCGTTGTTTCGCGGGACGTTAACGACAAGCTTTACCCTGGCGTACAGCGTACCTATGTGCGTCTGCGCGATGGCGTTTTTACCGGCGGCAATATCGTACTGGTCAAACGTCCCACAATGGTAGGAGAGCTAAAGACAATTCTGGATCAGGCGGTCGCATTCCGCAAGCAACCTGTAAAAATGTGTCGCTTGTT
>JBMNNY010000135.1:0-6095 GCA_050942765.1 Bacillota bacterium
TTTGAAAAGAAAGCTGCAAATTATCTTGGACTTTTGCATTTTGCCTGTGCAATCATTGTCTGGCGTAAATTGATTCGAGTTCATGTTTAATTTATGGATAGGCTCTAAATGATAGTATACATTATCCTTGATTTGGCGTCAGAATCATTGTATGCTATTCGCGGATAACGGTTGCCCAGAGCAGCCATTTCCCTTATCCATGTCGCCATTGACATACGAATCAAGAGAGCCCCGGGAAAAATGAGCTAAAACGTAACGTTTTAGCCTTCCAAAGGCCTCAAGAATAGCTGTTCTCCCGTCTCTATTTCAGGAATGCAAGCTGTTTGTTCCAACATATCCATTTTCGTCAAGTATCCCGTTACATTCCAATAGAAAAGAGTGACGCCATGCCCCAACAATACGCCATCATGCGTTTTGCAAAGCAAAAGGGCGGCTCAGGCGCTCTGGAAGCCCATCACGAACGCACCAATGAGAAATATGCCGGCAACCCCGACATCGGCAAACGCAGCTTTCATATCGTAAAGCCTACCACAGCGTACAAACGAGAATCAGATAACCGCTGGGGCAACGTAGAATTTCACAGCAAATGATATCAAAATACTCTTTTCGGTTGACACTGTAAAGCTGTACGGCAAAATAATCCCGTGCTTCTACATATACGCGTGGCACTCCATGGTGCTTACGGGATTGAGACGCAGCGAATTGTGCGGGTTGATGTATGACGACGTCGAAAAAGACGTTGTGCACATCAGGCGGTCGATAAACAAAGAAGGCGAAAAAACACAAGGAAAGACACAGGCAGCGCGCCGCTATATGGTTCTGTCGTCGCACGCATTAAGAGTATTGGACGGACAAGCGGAAATGCTGAAAACGCGCGGGATAATCCATTCAGAATACATTCTCCCGGACCAAACTGCCCAAAGGACAGACCCGGCGCATCTATACAAAGCGTGGTGTGCATACAGAAAGCAAAACGGCATAATGTGCAGCCTGCATGAAATGCGTCATACGCTGGTGTCTGTATCGCGTGCAGAGATACCAGAACAAATGCTAAAGCCTGTATTGGGCCATACAAAGAACATGGATACGTTTGGGCTATATGGGCATGAAGTAGACGGTGACAGGAAGTAAGTTGCAGACGCAACAGTCCAATTTTTTGACGGCCTTTTGCAGTAAGCATGTTATTCCAAAAAAACAAAAATCCCGCAAACGCCGTGTTTACGGGATTTTTTATGTAATGCTTTGACTAAAAAGATGTCAGCAGTTTTAGGCATGAAAATCGCAAACCGCAAAAGATAGAGTGCGACAGACAGCCCCCCATCATACAGATGCCTATATCAAAGTATTTTAGAGATAAACAACGGCCGAATCTGGATCTGTGAGAGTTCAGTTTCGACCGTTGTTTAAAAGCTATTTCGCTTGCCGACACCGCACCAGCAGACGGTTTTCTCCGTTATTGGCACAAGTCACCAGCGACAAGCCGTATTCGCCCTCGTAATTGTCAAACGCGTCCACTTCATCCGCGCCGATAGTTTCAGTTTCATACACCTCATAGCTGTACTCGTATCCGGTTTTGTCAGAAAGCCGTACAATATCACCAACTGCCAGCTCATCCAGCCTACCGAAATGCGAATCGTTACGATAGTTATGGCCCGTAATGACGATGTTGCCCGCATACTCCGGGGAAGAAGGCCCCGCATACAGGCAGGGAGAAACTTCAAGCGCCGCATTGCTTACCTCGCCGATGACGGGCATTTGAAACGCCAGCTTCTCGATGGTGAGCACGCCGATAACCGCGTAGCCATCGGCATCCTCCGGTACTGTTACGGTGACCGTCTTTTCCATCTCCTGTTCTGCCGTCCCGCTATCTTCCGAAGGCAATGCCGTCACAGCTGTCACGGATGTAGGGGAAGATGGTAGAGGCGTCTCTGCCGATATCTGACCGGACGACAGCAACAGGGCGGTAGCCACCCCCGCTAAAATCAGTGCGAGCGAGGTTAATGCCAGTCCTACCGCTTTTTTGTATCTTCTCACGAAACGCTTCAACTTTTTTCATCTGTTCCTATCATACAAGCGATTGATGCCTGCCTTTTATTTTGAATATCGCCCAAATCCCTGCGCCAAAAAGCAAAACCAGCCCCGCCAGAGCATACGGCCACGCGTTGACCGGATCTGCCACGTCCTCCGTCTGCGGTATCGTACTTTCGTTGATAGTGATCGCTACCACAAACTCCGTACCTCCCGCCGCGTAGGCTACATACGTTTTGCCGGTCTTCTTCGCGGTGAATGTCGCCTTGCCGCCGTTTTCCGACAGGCTCAGATACGCACTGTCATACGTCCACGAGCCGCCTGTGGGGGAAGGCGTGAAACCGACGCTTTTGCCGTTGATCAGCGTGTAGCTGTCCGGCAGTCCGGTGACGGGCGCCGCGCCCACGGTAAAGCTGATTTCAGGAGATATGGTTCTGTTGCCCGCCGCGTCGGTGATAACCACGCGCACGGTGTAGCGTTTGCCAGCCTCAAGGCCGCTGTAATCATACCGTGCGGAGGTCGCGCCGGGGATATCGATCCATGAGCCCTTTACCTCCTGCGCTGTCGGTAATATCTATGGAGAGAATGGGTGAAGCGCCGCCGCTCATCGCAAAAGTAAACTGCTGTACGCCGGTTCCCAGGGTGGCGAGGTATTCCTTCTTTAAGGTATACCGATTGCCGGCTGCTGTGTACTGGCTGCCGCTTGTCAGAAGTGTATCTCCATACTGAACAGCGGAAAGAAGGTAGCTTCCCGTGTTCAGCGTTACCGTAATGTCCTGATACGCCGCAGCCGCCGTATTCCTATCAAAGCTTGCCGTGGCCGGACTTAGGCTGGCAGAGACGCGCTCGACAGTATAGGATACGGTGGGGCGGCCGTATTCGTAAGAGGAACAAGGCTCACCGTCTGAGTCGACCGGATACAGCACGGTGCTTTTCGTAATATGCAGGCCGCTGTAACCGTTACTGCCGTCACGGTCGTACTGTCCATAGCTCCCAGGCCCCGTCTTTGGGTTCATTAGCTTGACCTTATAGGACAACTGAACGTCTTCGCCAACATCCACCGGCGAATTGATGTCCAAAACAAAGCATTCTCCATAGGAATCATAGCCATCGGGATAGTAGGTGAGCAGATACAAGTATTCACCCCCCACGCGGCCAAATCCATAGGTCGGGTTTGCCGCGTTAACAACGGTCTTGTCCAACGCCGAGCCATCGACCGTTAACGTCATGCTTTCTATATCGTTTATAAAATCGAAATTATAATCAACTGTTTGCTCCATTTCGCTGATCACAGTCGAATCCGGGCCTAACAAGAGGACCAGCCGATCACGGATAGCCGAAAAGATTTCCGATGGGGATTTGCTGTCAGCATCATAGCGAGATACATAACCGCTGTCGCCCAGCCATGACTTGAAGCTTTCGGTATAGTCTCCATACAGTGTTTCCGAATAGTAGGAGTAGGTTACAAATGTTATATTTGACGACACGGAGGCCTGGGCGATACTGGTTGCGGCATAATATGTGGCGGCTTCAAAAGTGGTGTGGTAATCTGGGTCAGAGATGACAACAGTGCTACTGGCAACACCATGGGAATTGGGATTCGCTGCATTTTTCTCCGACTCTGTCATGGCATAGGCACCGATATCCGTCCCGCTCTGTCCGGCAGTCCAAACCTCAGAAAAATCACGCGGAGGATTGCTTTCACTATAACGTGCAACGAAATCTTCGATGCTGTTCCAAAGCACGCTTTCTCCAAAGGTAAAGGTTTGGGAATAAGCGACCCCGCCTTCAGACCACGTACGGGCTGCGCCATCGGAGAGCACCACGATATGTTTATTGGCCTCTTCCACACTCGTATCTGCCGACAGCAGCGACGACGCGGCATCAATGCCTGCCTGCAGGTTGCTGCCCGTACGCCCGGACATTGATTGATATCCGGTATCGGTAAGCCCTGCTTTTAGCGTGGTAATATTCCCGGCGTCCTCCAGACTCAGCAGTTGCGTAGAATATAGCAGAGGATCGGAGCCGCCAAAGACAACAACGGCAGCTTTGACGTTCAGGCTGTCTGTCCCTGCCAGCTCGTCCAGCAACGCTGCCGCCTGACCGGTTAGTTCAGATTCATAGGTACTGGTTGAGGCGTCAAGAACCAGCACCAAATCCAGACTATTTTCCGATGGAAGGGATAATGTTACATCCGCCATCAAATCATCATCCAAATTTTCCGTCACCAAGCTTCCCGGTAAAATCGTCAAGGCATCGTTATCCGCCAATGCCGATGCGGGGAACCATGTGAACATCAGGCATGCCAGAACAACCAAGGATAGTGTCCGTTTGGCAGAGGTTGATTTAAGTTTCATAATAATTACTTGTATCGTGTACATAGGCAGATACGCTTCCTTGTATTATAGAGTAGTAGTTATTAGAGCCCCTCTCCAAGGGCTGTGCTACACTGTAAGGGATGCTGTGGATTGGTTTCACGCTCCTACCACAAGATGGTTCTCGAAAGGCTCCAACCACAGTCCTTTGCATGTTTGTTAATCAGTTAGATACCGGTTTGACGGTTTATTTAGAACAAGGTTACGAGAGCAAAGTGTCCTGTGGATCACAGCGTCAAATTTACCGGTGGAGGTATTGTCATGATTTGTGTTGGAATCGATGTCGCTAAGGACAAGCACGACTGCTTCATCATGAATTCAGAAGGGGAAGTCCTTGCGGATGTGTTCACCATTCCCAACAACATGGAGGGGTTCGACTGTCTGCTGGGAAAAATCCAATCCTGCACCACAGCCCAGGACAAAATAAAAGTAGGGCTTGAGGCAACCGGACACTACAGCTACAACATTCTTGGGTTTCTTCTCGACAACGGTCTTCCCACCTATGTCTTGAACCCCTTGCACACCAACCTGTACCGGAAAAGCCTCACCCTGCGAAAGACGAAGACTGACCGTGTTGACGCGCGAACGATTGCAGCTATGCTCATGTCTGATGTGGACCTCAAGCCCTACACAGACACAGCTTACCACAATGAGGAATTAAAGTCACTCACCAGATACCGTTTCGACAAGGTGAAGGAACGGGCCAAACTGAAAACTTCCATAACTCGGTCGGTTTGCATCCTGTTCCCTGAGTTGGAGAAGCTGGTACCAACGCTCCATATGGCCTCTGTTTATGCCTTGCTCACTGAGTTCCCCGGAGCAAAACAGATTGCGGCAGCGCATCTGACACGGCTTACCAATCTGCTTTCCGAATCCTCCAAAGGCCATTACGGACGAGACAGGGTCATCGAGATACGAGAGGCCGCCAGAAAATCTATTGGTTCGGTGATGCCGGCGAAGTCCCTGGAGCCGCAGCATACCATCCGTCTAATCCATGAATTGGACGCTGAAATCGAGGAAATTGAGCAGACAATACAGGACGTTATGGATAAGTTGCATTCTCCCATTACCACCATCCCTGGCATTGGTACCCGCATGGGTGCTATGATTCTGGCCGAGGTCGGGGACTTCTCACGATTCGATTCCCCGGATAAAATCTTAGCCTATGCCGGGCTTTCGCCTTCTACCTACCAGTCCGGGCAACTTGTCAACTGTTATGCCCATATGGAGAAACGAGGCTCCAGATACCTGCGCTATGCCATCTTCAACGCCACCAAGTTCGTCTGCCTTTGGAAACCTGCCTTTGCCGCTTACCTCGCTAAAAAGCGAGCCGAGGGCAAACATTACAACGTCGCCATCTCTCATGCCGCCAAGAAGCTGGTTCGACTTATCTACGCCTTGGAGAAATCCAGAGAGCCTTACCGCATGGCAGCATAACTTACACTTGATAGCCAGCAAGACGTCTTAGCGGACGTCAGCTTTGCTATACCCCTTTTTGAACCATCTGCTTTTTTACCACCATCCTCAATTTCTGGCTTGACTTTTAATAGTTAGTCTTTCGATTTTTCGGTCAAAAGTGATGGATGTCATAGCGCTTGCTGCAAAACTGCCGCACGCCTTGTTCCTTGTTCCGCCCTTTCGTATTTTGTACATGTTTGCTTGAAAAGGGTTTTGCTAAATCTATATCTAATC
>JBMNNY010000008.1:0-28912 GCA_050942765.1 Bacillota bacterium
AGCGCCGCGCCCGCGCGGCTTGGCAGAAGCCAGTTCATCGCCCTGGGTCGATTCCTGTGCTTGCGCCAGCTCCTGCCCATACGCCATTACGCGTTGAAAACTTTGCGCGGCGTGGTTATATACATGCGCCTCGAAATACGCATTTCCTTGAAAATAGGCGGCCTGCGCTTTTTCGTCAATAGTATCGGCGGACTGCTCCGCCTGTCCGAACAGTGCGGCCGCCGCAGCATAATCAAAGCCTTTTTGCTTTTGCAGACCTTGGCTGAAAAGCTCCGTAAATGAATCGGCTCCGGCAGCACTGGCAACAGCCTCACCAGGCCATAGCGCCACCACCATTACGCCAACTGCCAATAACGCCAATACTACAACTGCTATCCAGCTGCTACCCCGATTGCTACCCCGATCAGCCATAATTCACCAAATCCCGTTTTTTTCTAAGAGTATATTCCGCAGCTCGCCGGATATGTCATTAAGTCAGTTGCGTCTGCAACCCCTCGATGCGCCCGAGGTACAGCTCTGCCAATGCATCGGCTTCTTCCTGTGAGGAAGCTTCACTGTAAACCTGGAAGACCGGCAGATCCGAATCAGGTAGCACCAGTACCCAGTCATCATCATGAAATACCTTGAGCCCATCAATCATTTCCACAGCATCATTGCTGTGTTCTTCGATTAGAGACCGCATCACCAGACCTTTAGCCTGCCACGGGCAGTCCGCAGTCATCTTGGACATATGGATCGGCGGAATCATATCCACCAACTGCCCCAGAGTAAGGCCTTCGCGTGTCATCACTTCCAGTATTTTCGCCAGTGAAATTAGAGCGTCAAATGTCGGCTGAAAACTTGGTCCGCTGGATCCACTGGAATTATCAAAGATCTTCTGCTCAGCCAGTTGTTCCATCTGTGATCGCGGACTGGTCTTGGTTCGGACGACAGCACTTTTATATTCTTGGGCCATTTGTTCAATAACGCGCGACGCTGTTACAGGCACCGGGAGAGTCTGCGCATTGCCCTGTTTCAGAATGATCAGCGACATCAGTGCTAGCATTTGCTCATCCTGCACTAAGCGGCCACGTTCATCGATTAGGATTAGCCGCTCAGCATTATTGTCGACCACAATGCCGAGATCAGCAGCGTGTGATCGCACCAAACCCGCCAAATCATCAAGGGCTGCCATAATTTGGTCCAGAGACTTCGGCCGCGGCCCGTTTTCGCGATGGGGAATCGTGACTACTTCGCAGTTCAGACGGGTGAACAGCCCCGGCAGCAGCATCGACAAATGCCCGGCATCATAATTTACCACAACTTTATATCCGCGCGCCGCTATTTGATCAACTGCGGTATTATGCAGCAATCCGTCCATATAGCTTTCAATCAACCTTGGGACAAAAACAACCTCGCCAATTTCTTCGAGAGCAGCGCGCGGAAAATCTTCGCAAAAATAGGCGTTTTCAACTGATCTTTCTGTAGAACGATCAATGTTGAGCCCTTCCCGATCCAAGAACTCCATAAGCACATGATCTTGATAATACGGGGAAAGTCTGATCTGAAGCCCGGCAGCCGCATTCAGTGCACGAATGGCATATCTGGTGACCGGTGTGGTCAGACTGCCAAGGTCGTAGACGTTGATGCCGGCCGACAGAAAGCCGGCGATTACCGCCCTTTTTAGCATGCGGGAGGCGCGATACCCGTCTGAGCTTACTACTGCGGAAGAGCTGCGCGGCAACAACGAAGCAAAAGCCGCCGCCACTTTAGCTGCGAATTCCGGAGAAATTGCCATGTTGACGGTTCCGCTGATACCCAGCCGTCCAAACAACGATTTACCAGTGCCAGGGTTCCAGATAACGCTGTCGTTAATTATTGCGCCTGCTTCGACCTGCTTGTCCGGCCAGATCTTAACCCCCGGACGGATAGCGGCCCTATCTCCAATATGGGAGCGCTCGCCGATTACTGCACCCTCAAAAGCGGTCGCATGTGATCCGAAGATAGTACGGGAAGCGGACACCACACCGCGCAATTCACTATTGGCACCAATGTGACTGCCTGACCAGATCACAGAGCGCTTTACAGAAGCACCTGCGGCCAGCCTGACATGATCACCGATTATGCTAAACTCGCCCACAAATACCCCGGGGCCGATCACGCACTCTGACCCAATTAAAGCTGGCCCTGCCAGGATGGCATCGGAACTGATTACGCAGCCTTCTCCCACCCAGACACCCGGCTGATATTCCGTTGCCTGAGCGCCAGGCGCGTTAATGCCAGGCACCCGAATATTACCCCTTAAAATATCGATCTGCGCCTCGCGATACTGATCAAGGTTACCGATATCTGACCAGTAGCCTTTGGCCAAAAAACCATATAGAGGTACCTTTTTCTTCAGCAGTGCCGGGAATAGGTTCTTGGAGAAATCATATACCTGACCATCCGGGATCTCTTTTAACACATCGGGTTCCAAGATATAGATGCCGGTGTTGACGCAATCACTAAACACTTCTCCCCAACCCGGCTTTTCCAGGAAACGACGTATTTTGCCGTTGGCGTCGGTGATCACTAAGCCATATTCCAGTGGTGATCGTACTTTCGTCAGCACCAGCGTGGCGGCGGATCCTTTGCGCCTATGGAATTCAAGGGCCTCCGTAAGGTTGATATCGGTCAGGGTATCGCCACTGATCACTAAAAACGTATCATTTATCGCAGCCGCGCGACAGGCATTCTTGACGCTGCCGGCAGTACCAAGTGGCACATCCTCGACTGCATAGTCCATGTTCAGACCAAAATTGCGTCCGTCTCCGAAGTACTTGCGAATAGCATCAGGCAAATAAAACAGGGTTGCCGTTACATCCGTATACCCGTGTTGCCTGATCAGTTCAAGGATATGAGCCATCATTGGCCGGTTGGCAATCGGGACCATTGGCTTAGGCAAACAGCATGTTAGGGGCCGGAGACGGGTACCTTTTCCTCCGGCCATAAGGATAGCCTTCATTGGGAATTTGGCCTCCTCTTTTCCAGTGCTCCGGGCAGATTTTCGCTGGCAGTCTCCCAGTAGGGACCAGCCTCTCCATAACGTAAATGTGAGGAGATTGGTTCATGCCCGTCATAGGGCATATAATCCTCATAGTAAAGAGAGGCGTTTCGACCCCAATTGTTTTCTGCAGCCTCGTCCAGAATCAGACCATAGGTCTGCAAGGTGGTCTTGGCAATGTCATCCCAATTGTAATCCGACATGACAGTCTCCTGTGCGTTCATTCTAATTTGCTCCATTTCTTCCGGATGATCCAGAGCGTAGAGAATTTGCTCAGCCAAAGACTTAGGATTCCCGGTGGCGAACTTTAATCCGGTGACGCGGTGCTCAACTACTTCGCTAATACCACCGCAATCGCTGACGATGACCGGTGTTCCGGCGGCCATGGCCTCCAAAGCCACAATACCAAATGGTTCATAAAGACTCGGGAAAACCGCCACATCCGCCAGACGGTATAAGCCATTGCGTGTGGCGTCATCAATATAACCGGTGAAGTAAATACGGTTCTCGATACCGGCCTCCCGGGCATGATTAGCCAGCGCTTCGGCATGCGGACCTTTGCCGGCAATGATCAGCTTTGTGTTGGAGCGTTGAGCGAGCACATGGGGCAGAGCGTCGATTAACACATCCAGGCCTTTTTCGCGCACCAGCCTGCCAACGTGGAAAATTACCTTTTCGTCCGGGGCAGCGAACCGCCAGCGCAGTTCCTCTGGCGCGGGACCGCTGCGAAATGCTTCCGGATAAACCCCGTTCGGAATGACACTAAGCTTGTCTCCGGGGATTTGGAAAACCTGCATTAGTTCAGAGCGCATGTATTGGCTGCAACAGATGACCTGCCAGGACTCATAGGCCAGCCACCACTCCACATCGCTAATGTACCTCTGCAGGTCATTGTGCAATCCATTATTGCGTCCCCATTCGGTGGCGTGGATTGTGGAAAGCAACGGTAAGTGCCAGGCATGCTTTAGAACCTTACCGGTATAGGCTCCAAGCCAGTCGTGTACATGAATAATTTCATAGCGTTCTCCGCTCGCCCAAAGCTGGAAGGCGCGCTGCAACATCGCGAAGTTAAGCTGCATTACCCAGGTTAAGAAGTCTCTGGCCTGAGGAGTGCCGGCATAGCTGCGCCACACCTTTACTCCGTTAACGTTTTCGAACTCCGGACTTTCTGGCGCGTCGGCGGTTAATACTGTGACAGCATGTCCCGCGCGCACCAATGCTTCAGATAAGTCCTGAACATGTCTGGCAATCCCGCCCACACTCCGTGGTGGAAACTCCCAACTGATCATGAGTATTTTCATTGCAAAACACCCCCGCATAAACCATCTGCCTTATCTTTTCCCAAATGGCAGCGGTTCTATGCCGATCCGTTGGAGAGATCCGCTGGGGAGATCCGTTGGGGACGTCCGTTGGGGACTCCGTTGGGGACTGGTTTATTTGGGCCAAAATGAGCCGATTGGGGACAGGTTTGTTTGGATCGTTTTGAGCCGATTGGGGACAGGTTTGTTTGGATCGTTTTGACCCGATTGGGGACAGGTTTAAACAGTCCATTTTGAACCGATTGGGGACTGTCCCCAATTGGGTCATAATGAACGATTGGGGACTGTCCCCAATCGATCCAATCGATCGCTGCTGTCCCAAATCGATCGTCCTGTCTCCAATCCGGCTATGCGCTCTTTCTGACCGAGTTGGGAAACACTTTCCACTTAAAGATTACCGGAAGGCGATGGATTAATCCAAATCGGCTGGCGAGAATCCCCAGGCCAGCCGCCACCACCAAAAGGCCTGCTATCCACCCTATTACCGGGAAAAAGCTGCCGGAGCCTTCGCGCATGGGATAGACCACGGTCAGTGTCCCTTCTTCAACGCTGTAAGCGGAAAGCTGTTTTTCCTGACGCATCGGTCCGCCACGCTGGGCAAGCATATCGATTACATTTGGATTGATGGACTGATCTGTGCCGCCGCCAAAATGCCACTCGCCAACCGTACTGCCTACAGTGCGGAAATTGTCAGCCCCAAATCCGTCATAGGAGCCGATTAAAACATAATAACCCCAGGTCTTTTGAGGTTCACCAATCAGCATCCGCGACACTCGCAATCTGATAGTATGCCCGTCGCCAAGCAGCGCAGCATATATCGGAATACCTGAAACAGCTCCTTCTGCGTCCAAATAGTAGCAGGCGCTGCCTTGCCATCCAACTCCCCTGACGAATATTTCCCAACCCTGGTCCGCCGGGAAACGCACCAAAGCACCGGGCTTGAAAGTCTCTAGACGGCCTCCGCCCGGCGTTGTGTCAATGTAAATGTTGATGACCTGATGAATGAACCCTTCCGGCGCTGCCCAGGGATTGCTCATCGCTCCAAAAGTCAAATCGAAAATGATGTCATCGCCTTGCTCAGGATCACTCCAAACCTTGAAACGAATCAGGTCAAATAGCCCGCTATATGGCGAAAAGGATTCGTTTTTGGGGTAGAGATATGTACCTGGACCATAGTCATCCCCGCTAGGATCCTCCATTTCGAAATATACTTTGGGTTTGCTGTCTGCCGCAGTTACTGCAACAGCAGCACATACTGTCATCAATAACATCACTGTTAGTATCGCCGTCATTCGCCGCATAAAAAAACCTCCTGTCCTCAGACAATCTTCTCCGTAATTGTCTATTCAGGACAGGAAGTTATTATGAAACACGTTACTATTTACTACTTAGTCCGTGAGCGCGGCCTTCTATTTACTGTTCAGCCTTACTGTTCAGCCGTTGCGCCGGAGCTGTCGCACCGGTAAGCGCCTCTGCCGCCCGGTATGAGCTGCGCACCAAAGGACCGGCAAAAACCCATCGCAACCCTATTGCATGACCAACCTTCTCATAGTATTCGAAGCGCGCCGGAGACACAAATTCGGATACTGGCAAATGCCCTAAAGTCGGACGCAGGTATTGCCCGATGGTTACCATATCACAACCGGCTTCTTTAAGATCAGAGAGTGCCTGCCGAACTTCGCCGGGTGTTTCTCCTAAGCCCACCATCATACCGGATTTGACATGACACCCCTGCCCGTGTTCGCGCGCATACCGCAAAACATTCAATGACCTGCGATAATCTGCTCCGGGCCGGACAGTTTTGTAAAGGCGCGGAACGGTTTCTATGTTATGATTAAACACGTCCGGCTTTGCTTGCAGAATAACCTCCAGTGCCTTCATATTACCGGCCAGGTCCGAAGGTAACACTTCAACTGTTGCCAGCGGCAAAACTTTTCTAATCTCATGAATACAAGCCGCAAAATGACTGGCACCCCCATCTGGCAAATCATCCCGCGTAACCGACGTGATCACAATATGCCGCAGCCCCAGGGCATGCGCTGCCTGAGCCAGTCTTTGAGGCTCGGATGGATCAAGCGGCTCCGGATGCCCATGGTCAATCGCGCAAAAACGACAATTGCGCGTGCAGCTATTACCTAATATCAGAAAAGTGGCTGTGCCATGCGCATGGCATTCTCCACGATTTGGGCAAACAGCGCTGCTACAGACCGTATGCAGTTGTTCTTGTTGTAGGACACGTCTGGTAATAGCGCTCCCATGCGCTGAAGGCGAAAATGCCTTGTTCCAGCGCGGAATACGGAAAGCACGTTTTAGGGCCATGCTGCGCCAAAAAGCGGCGAATTCGCCCTGATCAGCAGCTGTAGTTTCATCTCTTCCCTCAGCTGCGGCCTCATTGTCTTCTTTAATAGCCGCAGGCACCTCAGCCATCTCCAAATCAGCCAATACTGAAAAGCAGACACCGTAGACCATATTCGTGTTCTCGGCCGCATTCCCGGACGCGCTTCCGGACGTGCTTCCGGCCGCGCTTCCGCCCGCACTCTCGCCCTCAGCTTTTCCGCTAAAGCCAAACAACAGCTGCATCGAATGGATAGCGCCGGACGGCAACCCGCCCTTTTCATAAACTGCGCGCCGCGCGCATTCTTCCGGAGATTCCGGCGACTCATCCGTCCGGATTTCTTCCATGATCATAAGCCACTCTTTTTGATTCGCAAAAACAATTGTGCCGACAACGCTACACTTTTCCAGAAACGCCGCGTCTGGCATATCGATAATTGTATACGAAGCAGGCACAAGCGCTGCAGACACAAGCGCTTCACGTGTTGTCTTCAACCACATCGCCTCAATCTATTCCCTCATTATCAGCCTAAGCGGCAACCTAACCGGCGCGGCGTGGCAACCTAACCAGCCGGACCAGGCTTATCCGTGAATCCCATGACCCATGGCGGTCTCAGCAACTTCCATTATGGCTTCCGGCAAAGTGGGATGGGCATGAATCGTCTCCGCTAATTGTGTCAAAGTCAAGCCCCACTTCACTGCTAAAGCCGCTTCACCAATCAGATCAGAAGCGTGTGGTCCGATAATATGCACGCCTAGCACACGTTCACTTTCAGCCTCGGCGATAATCTTGACAAAGCCATCGATTTCTGCCATAGCCTGTGCTTTTCCAAGCACTCTGAACAAGAATTTCCCGGTTTTGATTTTGATTTCTTTTGCAGCGGCGGCTTCCTCTGACAAGCCAACGACAGCGATTTCCGGCCTGGTAAAGACACAGGAAGGCACCACTTCTCCATGAAACTCCTTACCCGCCACTGCCGCCAGCCCTTGAGCAGAAGCAACATGCGCCAGGTCAAGCGGGAAATCATTCACATCGCCAATGGCATAGATATGCGGGATGTTGGTCCGCATTTGGTCATCAACAATAATACGGCCGCGCGTATTGAGCGCCACCCCGGCCTTTTCCAAATCCAACCCCGCAGTATTAGGACGCCGGCCTACTGATACCAAGACCCGATCCGCCTTTATTTCAGTGGAAGCCTCATCGGACAGAATGACGACCGCACTATCTTCTTCTTTCTCAATGCGAGCCACTCCAATGCCGAAATGCATTTTGATGCCGCGGCGTTTGAAATATGAGGCCAATTGCTTGCTAATTTCCGCATCCATACCAGGCAGCAGTGACGGCATCATTTCGATAATCGTCACTTCACATCCCAGCTCTCTCAGAATCCCGGCAAATTCGCATCCGACAACGCCACCACCAATAATCGCGATTGATTGCGGCAATTCGGGAAGCGTCAACGCCTGATCACTGGTGATGACAATGCGACCGTCAAAACCGAATGATGGCGGCACAACCGGAACAGAACCGGTAGCAATGATAATCTTTGCCGCAGTATAATGTGCCTCTGCGCCGGATGCCCCGGAGCCAGCTTCGGCACCTGCGCCGCCTGCAGCACCAACGCCGCCCGCACCACCAGCATCACCGTCACCGCCTGCAGCACCAGCGCCACCGGCACCGCGCACCACAACTTCATTGGGTCCAACAAAGGAAGCCGCGCCCTCCAGCATCGTGACCTTGTTCTTTTGCAGCAGTCCCTTGATCCCCTTGCGCATCATTTCGACTACGGAATCCTTGTGCGCCATCATCGCGCCGAAATCAGCCGTCACTTCTGGAATAACAACTCCCAGTTTGCCAGCATTGCGCACCGCCGCCAGCAAGTCCGCCCCCGCCACCAGCGCCTTGGTCGGAATGCATCCGACATTCAGGCAGGTTCCTCCAAAGTTGCCTTTTTCGACGATGGCAGTCTTTAGTCCAAGCTGTGCAGCGCGAATCGCCGCCACATAGCCTCCTGGACCTGCACCAATGATCAACAAATCAAAATCCATTACTGCTCCTCCCGATATACCCGCGGTACCCTGCGCGATACCATACAGGTTACTTCATAGTTAATCGTCCCAAGTTTGGACGCCACCTCATCAGCAGAAACGAACGCATCACCCTGCCTGCCAAAGAGCACGGCTTCATCACCAATGGCAATCTCATCGTTACCCGCATCGACCATAAACTGATCCATGCAGATTCTGCCCGCCACCGGATAGCGATGTCCGCGAATAATAATCTCGGCCCCTTTACCGTTAAGAATACGGCTGTAGCCATCGGCATATCCGACCGGGATGGTTGCAATCGTTGAAATCACCTTTGGTGCATAAGTCCCGCCATAACTAATCGTGGTACCGGCTTCAACCCTCTTGACATGGGACACGCGCGCCTTCAATTCCATTGCAGGCTGCAGATCAACTCTGTCCTTGTGAACCTCATCAGATGGATAAAGACCATAAAGCATAATTCCGGGACGCACCGCGTCCAGATAAATTTGCGGTAAATCGATAATGGCGGCGCTGTTTGCCATATGCTTAACCGGTACTTTGATACCCGCCTGCTCCACCAATGCGATCGTATTCATGAAAGCGTCTATTTGGCGCAGTGCGGATTGCTTGTCCGTTTCATCTGCCTTGGCGAAATGGGTATACATGCCGTTTAGCTGCAAGCCTTCAGTATCCGCCACTTTTTTGATCAGATCAGCAGCTGGCTCGCCGTGCCGCACTCCTACCCGCGACATACCGGTATCGACCTTGACATGCACCTTCAGTGTTTTCCCGGAGCCTTTGACATGTGCAGCCAGATCAGCCAAAGCTCCCGAACCGGCAATGGTCGGCATCAGATCATAATCCAGAAATGCCTGCGCCTGATTTGGGAAATAGGGTCCAAACACTAAGATGGGCTGCGTAAAGCCTGCCTGACGTAATTCGATTCCTTCTTCGGGCAAGGCCACCGCAAGGTAATTCGCGCCTGCTTCGACGAAAGCCTTTGCAGCCTGTATCGCGCCATGCCCATAAGCATCAGCCTTTACTACGGCAAAGATCGCCACCTTCGGACCTACCAGACGCCTTACTTCCTTGAGGTTGTGCCGGAGCCGGTCAACATAAATCTCTGCCCAGACCGGACGGTAGCGTGTGTCAAAATTGAGAGTCATTTTCTTTAATTGCCACCTTTCTGAGCGCTGTTGGAATTGTATCAGCTATTTCACCAGCCAAAAAGCCGCGCGGTCGTTGGCATGCCAACAGATCGCCGGCCAGACCGTGCAAATAAACGCCTGCTGCCGCGGCTTCCTCCACGTCAGCTCCCTGTGCCAATAACCCGCCGATTACCCCGGCCAGAACATCGCCACTTCCTCCCACTGCCATACCGGAATTACCAGTCGGATTCAAGTAATACCTGCCATCCGGGCAGGCAACCACGGTTCCCGCACCTTTAAGCACTGTTATTACGCCCCACTCCTCCGAAAGGCGCCGCGCCCATTCGATGCGATCACTTTGAATCTCGCTGATGCTCACCCCACACAGGGCAGCCATTTCTCCCGGATGCGGTGTCAGGATCATTCGGGCCGGTTGATGCTTCCTGCAAAGCTCGCTGTTTAATGCATAAAGCCCGTCGGCATCGATAACCAAGGGCAGCAGCTTTGATTTTTCAATGATCATATGCACAAACTTCACTGCCGCCTTGCTGCGGCCGATCCCGGGACCAAGCACCAAAGCCTGGCAACGTGCCAATGACGTTGCCATTGCGGCGAGGTTGGCATCCGTAGGTGCCAAACAGCCTTGTGCATCGCCCGCCAACATCTGAGCCATCACTTCCGGCGGGCGCGCCGCCAATTCGGCTGCCACCGATTCCGGACAAACAGCTGTCACCAGCCCGGCTCCAGCCCGCAAGGCTCCCCGCGCACAAAGTAAGATTGCGCCCGATAGCCCCGGACTTCCGCCGATAGCCAGCAAGCGTCCATTGTCCCCCTTATGGGCATGCGGCTTGCGCTGCGGCACAAAAGCACCCGCGACTGCATTAGATAAAACGCTTCCTAAAGAATGAGCCGCAACCAGCTGTCTGGGAATTCCGATGGTTTCTAATATCAGGCGGCCGCAAAACTGTGCCCCCGGGTGCAAAAAATGACACGGCTTGGCCGCCCCCAGCGTCACGGTCGCAGTGGCCTTGATGCAAACCCCCAGTATTTGGCCAGTATCGGAAGCAACCCCCGACGGCAAATCAATGGCAATGATCGGCTTGTTAGTGTTATTCGCCATCCGAATCACAGAGACAAGCGGATCCCTGACTTGATCTTTAACGCCGGTGCCAAGCAATCCGTCAACAATGACATCGCAGGCGGCTAGCTCATTTTGAATCAATTCCTCGTCAGCCGCCGCGCCAGCAAACCCATTGGAAGCGAACAACACAGGAACACTCATTTTTCGAAGTACGGCCAAATTCTCTGCACAGGCACTTTTGAGCGTTGCCAGTTTTTCAGAGCTGACGCATAGTATAACGACCGCATCAAACCCATCAGACTGCAGATGGCGTGCGGCCACCAATGCATCGCCGCCATTATTGCCGGCACCTGCCAAAAGACTAACTCTCTTAAAGGGTTGAGTCCCTTGCGCACTATGCTCCTGGCAAAAATCCCGCACGGCTTTGGCTGCAGCCGCCCCAGCATTCTCCATCAATACCCTGACCGGCAGACCAAAATCGGCTTCTGCCAACCGATCGATTTCCTGCATCTCGTGTGTCATTGTTAATCGCAACTGCTTCACCCCCAGCCTGCCAGGTATTAGACATTGGCATTATGCCTATAACGTGCCCACAGCCCGCTCTGGCTGGCGCCAGCGGCCCCGCACTAGTAGCTTTGCGCCAGCAACCCTGCGCTGCCTCTGCGCCGCTTCCGCGCCGCTTCCGCGCCACCTCCGCGCCACCACTTGCCACTCATGACTCCAAAACAACTACCGCCACAGCGTTAATTTTAGAATGTGACAGACTAAGGTGAATTCTCGCAACTCCCAGCTTCTCTGCCAATCGCCGGGCTGCACCGCTTAAATGCATTACCGGCGCTCCGCCGGCGGAAGTTAGCACGCTCATGTCATGCCATGTGACCCCGGAAAATCCTGTTCCAATAGCTTTTAGAAAGGCCTCCTTGGCAGCAAACCTCACTGCCAGTCGCTCCACGCGGCCCTGGCAGTTTTCCAGTTCGGCAGCTGTAAAAACGCGAGCCAAAAACCGCTCGCCGCGACGCCCAATAGCTTCGGCAAAGCGGTTGATTTCCAAAATATCAATGCCCGTGCCAATAATCACTGCTTTCAACTCCTGCGCCCTGCGCTGTGCGCTGTGCTGCGCCCTGTATATTGCGTGCGCTGTATTTCGCCCTGTATATTGCGTGCGCTGTATTTCGCCCTGTATATTGCGCGCGCTGTACGCTCCGCTCACGCCCTACGCTGCGCACTGTACGCTCTGCTCACGCCCTACGCTGCCCGCTGCACGCCGCAGCTCACGCCCTACGCTGCCCGCTGCACGCCGCAGCTCACGCCCCACCCCTGCAATCGCGCCCCGCCGCTCACTCACGGACTTTTTTTCTGAGCAATTCTATTTGCTGCCAATAGCTGTCTACTTCCGGCCCCTTCTCGCATTTGCGGTAAAAACCTGTGATTGTCGTATCAAAGCCAAACTTCTTGCTATTGAGCAGCGGTTCAGTACCACCAACAAATAAATAACCATGGTTCTTGAGTGAATCCCAGAACCTGTAGTAGAGCGCGTTCTTGGCCTGCTCGGTGAAGTAGATCACAACATTGCGGCAAATGATCAGATCAAAGTTTGTTTCGAACTCATCTTTGAGAAGATTATGGACCTTGAAATGCACATCCGCTACAATCTCCCGATCGAGCGTATACATTTTCCCGTCAAAAGTAAAATACTTTTCCAACAGATGTGGCTCGACCGCGCGCACTTCATTTGGATGATAAACCCCGGCGACTGCCTTTTTCAATATCTGAGCATCAACATCTGTTCCCAAAATATAATGCGAGTGCGAACCAGTCAGTTCGCGAAGCAGG
Organism: Bacillota bacterium; assembly: GCA_050942765.1. Lineage (GTDB taxonomy): Bacteria > Bacillota > UBA4882 > UBA4882 > UBA4882 > UBA4882. The sequence goes on from JBMNNY010000008.1 coordinate 12,772, forward strand.
ATGGCCACCGAATATGGCTCGGAGCCATTAGAACAACCCGCACTCCAAATCCGCAGCGCAGGACTTTTTGATAGCAGCTCCGGAATTATTCTATCACGCAACACCTCAAAGCGATCAGAATTTCTAAAAAACTCGGACACATTGATGGTAAGCTTATCGACAAACTCCTTCAGCCTTGCTGGATTGCTCATCAGGATTTGATAATATTCATCATAAGAAGTCACCTCCCACAGACTCATCAGAGAATGCAGGCGGCGATCCATTTGCTGACTCTTATAGGCGTCTAAGTCAATACCAACAAGATATCCGGCTCTTTGTTTGAATTCTGCGAAATCCAGTGGCTTCATCCCCCTCTGCAGACGCAAAGACAGAAAGTAATGTCATAATGTAAATGTATATTCGAGGTTATTCCGGTTGTACCTTCCAAACAAAACAGGCCGCTCCCCAAACGAAGAGCGACCTTTCGCATTGTCCGCCGGCCTCCATCATTCCACAGTAACACTTTTCGCCAGGTTACGCGGTTTATCCACATCGCATCCTCTGGCCTTGGCGGCGTAATAGGCAAACAGCTGCAATGGCGCAACTGCCAGCACCGGCTCTAAAAATGGATCTGTCTTAGGAATATGCATCACAAAATCAACTGATTTGGCGGTACTGTGGTCCTCTGCCGGTACCACCGCCACTACGGTTGCTTCGCGTGCCTTTACTTCTTTAATGTTGGACAGCATTTTCTCATAAAGTTCCGGCTGGGTGGCCAGGGCAAATACCGGTACATCCTTGACAACCAACGCCAGTGTGCCATGCTTTAGTTCGCCTGCCGCATAAGCCTCGGCATGGATATAGGATATTTCTTTCAGTTTCAACGCGCCTTCCAAAGCAACTGCATAATCCAGTCCGCGTCCGATAAAGAAAATATCTTCACAGTGCTGAAAATCACTGGCAAGTTCCTTAATGCGCGGCTCTGTAGTCAACGCTTTCTCAACCGCTTCAGGCAGCTGCCGCAGTTCCTCAGCCAGAGCCTCAATACGCTCTGCTGGCAAAGAGCCGCGTTCCTGAGCCAAAAATAAAGTCAGGATGTACAAAGCCACCAACTGAGTCATATATGCCTTAGTTGATGCCACCGCGATTTCCGGGCCAGCCAGGGTTAAAATGACATCATCAGCCTCACGGGCAATTGAGCTGCCCACGACATTCGTAATTGCCAAAACGCGCGAACCTAGTTTACGAGACTGGCGCAAAGCCGCCAACGTATCAGCCGTCTCCCCGGACTGGCTGATGACAATCGTCAGAGTGTCGGGTCCAACAATCGGATCCTTATATCTGAACTCGGATGCCAAATCAGCCTCTACCGGAATACGTACCAGCCTCTCAATAAGGCTCTTACCTACCAGACCGGCATGATAGGCCGTTCCACACGCGACAATATTTATTTTGGATAATGACCTAATGGCCTCCGGAGTCAGCCGTACTTCATCCAGCTTGATCCGTCCGTCTTTGGAAATATGATCAGCCAGGGTACGACGGATAGCCGAAGGCTGCTCATGGATCTCTTTCAGCATAAAATCTTCATACCCATTTTTCTGTACCATAACTGGATCCCAATCCACTGTGAAAACCTCTTTCGCTTTTTCGCGACCCTGTTCATCGAATACTTTAACTCCTTCGGCCGTGATTAAAGCCGTTTCTCCGTCATCGAGCACATAGACGTTGCGCGTATGCGCGAGAATTGCCGGAATATCCGAGGCTAGAAAGTTTTGTCCTTCAGAAAGCCCCACTACTAGAGGACTATCCTTGCGTACAGCCACAATTTCGCCCGGATGATCCTGATGCATCACAGCCAAGGCGTAAGAGCCCTTCAACCGGAAGATAATTTCCCGCAACGCCTGCAACAGATCTCCCTGATAAAAATGCTCTATCAAATGCGGGATTACTTCCGTATCAGTTTCCGAGCTAAAAACATGACCTTGCTCCTGCAGCCATTCTTTTAAGGCCAGATAATTTTCGATAATACCATTGTGGACTACGGCAATTTTGCCAGTGCAGTCCGAGTGGGGGTGGGCGTTATGATCCGAGGGCTTCCCATGGGTCGCCCACCGCGTATGCCCGATTGCAGTTGTTCCTGATACATCTGCCTTCGTCAGGCCTTCCGTCAACTCATGCAGACGACCAGCCTGTTTATAGATGACCATGCGGTTTCCCTGATGGATCGCGACTCCAGCGGAATCATAGCCTCGATACTCTAAACTGCGCAGTCCTTCAATCAATACCGGGAAGGCTTGAGCAGTACCCACATAACCCACTATTCCGCACATTGTTTTTCCTCCAGTCGTTAATCAGACTTGGCGCTTACTTTGATAAACCTCACTCGGCCCTAAGCACCTTGATCCCATTCTCAGCAAGCCAGTTCACTTCAGAATCGATAGCCCCCGCACCACAGACAACGGTATCAATATCTGATAAGGGTAAAGATAACATCAGACCTTCCTGTCCGAATTTCGCCCCGGTGACCAGCAAGATGCGCTGTTTGGCAGCAGCCACAAAGGCCTTTTTCATAAAAGCATCCTCAATACTGGCGGAAGTCGCCCCCCGCTGATACAGAAAACCAGAGGTACTAAAGAACGCCTTATCAACTCGCATGCGGGCAATCTGCTCAATGACAATCGGCCCTACCGCCACCTGGGCATCTTTATCAAGTTTTCCGCCAAGCAAAATGACTGTAAAACCCTCTCTAATAATGACAGCATTAGCAATGCCAGGCGAGTTGGTGACTACTGTAATACCGGAGTTTTCGGGCAAGAAGTCCGCCATTGGCCTGGTAGTCGTTGAACCCTCCAAGAGTATGGTATCTCCCGGTTGAACCAGTTGTACCGCTTTCTTGGCGATGGCAATCTTTTCTTCAGCCTCAATGTTCAGCCTCTGCCCATAGGGCGTGGACTGACTGACCTTCTTGACTGGCAGAGCGCCGCCATGCGTCCTGAGCAGCATGCGGTGTTCCTCGAGATACTTCAGATCAAGACGAATCGTGTCGTCCGATACCCCGAAAATCTCCGAAAGATCTGTAACTGACGCGCGTCCTTGCTGCTGAAGCATTTCCATGATTCTCTCCCGTCTTTCAACAGCAAACATGCCCTAACTCTCCTTCATTATATTGCGTTTTTTATCGGTTTTGTTCGTTTTTATTATACCATTTTTATTCGGCTTTTGTAACAAAATTCCGTATCACAATGCCGTATTTAATTTCCATCATATAAAGCAAAACACGCCCGGCCTAAACCGGACGTGTCCTTTATACTGGCTTTTTATAATGGCTTTTTATGCTGGCTTTTTAGCACAGCTCTTTCTCAATAATATCACAGACTTCCCGTGCCAGTTCCTCAATCAAATCCGCATCCTGAGCTTCTACCATTACCCGAACCAGCGGTTCTGTTCCGGAAGCCCGCACAAAAATGCGGCCTCTATCTCCCAGGCGTTCCTCAGCACGCTTGATAGCCTGACTGATGGCTTGTGAATTCTTCAGGTCGTTCTTGCGTACGACCCGCACGCCTTTATTAACCTGCGGGTAAGATTCCATTTGCCTGGCGAGCAGAGATAGCGGTATTCCCGTCTCAGCCATGATCCCAAGCACCTTCAGTGAAGCCAGAACTCCGTCTCCAGTCGTATTATGCTGCAAAAAGATAATATGGCCGGACTGCTCACCGCCCAGAGCCAACCCTTTTTGACGCATCGCTTCGAGCACATAGCGATCGCCATTGGGAGTGACGACCACCTCGCCGCCATGCTTGCGAAAAGCCTCTTGCAGTCCGAGGTTGCTATATACCGTAGCCGCGATCGCTTTGCCAGGCAAAGCATCTTTTTTCAGCATATCAAGTCCGCAGATGGTCAATATCTGATCACCGTTCACTATTTCGCCATTTTCATCAACCATGATAACGCGATCGGCATCTCCGTCATAAGCTACGCCGACTGACGCTCCGCGCGCCAATACTTCGTTTCCCAATTGATGTGGGTTGGTTGATCCACAGTTGACATTGATACATGCACCATTAGCTTCATTATTAATCGCGTGCACTTTCGCTCCAAGCTTGGCAAGCACTGCCGGAGCCACCTGCCAGGAAGCTCCGTAGGCTGTATCGACTACCACCTTTAATCCTTCCAACCCTGTCGTGATTACACTGCTGAGGAAATTGACATATTCCAGCCAGGCTTCGCCAAAATCCACGCTCTTTCCGATGGCTGTTCCGACTGGAACGGGGAATTTTTGCTGCTCCAAGCAGGCTTGAATTTGGTCTTCAACTTCATCAGTCAGCTTAAAGCCACTGGCATCAAAGAACTTGATTCCATTATCCGGAACAGGATTGTGCGAAGCTGAAATCATTGCGCCGCCATCAGCTTCTAAATGCCGGATTAAAAAGGCTACAGCCGGAGTCGGCAATATACCAACCCTAATCACATCAACTCCGGCGGACATTAGTCCGGCCGCCAGAGCTGACTCCAGCATATCCCCTGAGATTCTTGTATCTTTACCAATGACAAACCTGGGTCTTTTTGCAGCCGAATTTGACTTTGGCATACTTTCAGAAAAGATTACGGCAGCCGCCCTGCCGAGGTTGAGTGCCAGCTCTGCCGTCAGTTCACTATTGGCAATACCGCGCACCCCATCCGTTCCAAACAATCTTGCCATTCTTTCTCCCCACAATCACAAGGTATTCTCGCCTGTCCCGCCAGCCTCGCCCGACTTTAAAGCGTTACCTGGCTCATTCCCGCCAGCCGTGCCTTGATCACTTGTCGTGCCTTGGCCACTCGTCGCACCCTGGCCCCCCGTCGTGCCCACTCCGTCAGCGGCATCTCCGTCGGCATCATCCACTTGCTCCCAGGAGCTTTCTACCATTCCCGATAATGGATCAATGCGCACCCATTCAGGAAAAACAGCCGCCCCCGACACCGGCCACCCGTCACGATCAACCGGCGTTAATCTCACATCCGCTGGACCCATAAGATCATTATCCACAAATCCGGTAACAGCGCGCACTTGCTTCACAATACTGGAGGGACCTTGTACGTTGCATTGCAACACCACAGTGTTTTTCATCTGGCTGCCGTCGGGAAAAATTAGTGTCACGACAAAACGGCGCGTCTCGATTGGCTCGATTTTAACACTGACGGACTGCGGCCTGACTTCAAGAAGCTTCCAGCCCTTGGGCAAATACACATGCACAGGAATAGTATACTCACCTGCTGCGCGTCCGTGCAGATTAATTGATGCCGTTAGATCATTAGAGACTGTAGTGCCTTTGGGAGTCTGTACCAGAACCTCGACTTTCTTGGCTAAATTAATCGGTGCATAACCTTGTTCCTGATTCTCCGTGACCAGATCCACCAGGACGGCCCGGTTGATCATTTCATTTTCACTCTGAGCCTCCCGCTCGGCATTCGCCGCAAAGAAAAGCAATAACGCCAGCACAAACGCAATAATCTTTAGAGGCAGCCGGTGACAAAGACACTTCTGAAGCCGTTTCGCCAATTCTGTCAATTTCACCTGCCATCACCTCCAAAGGAACGCAACCGTTTAGACAAAAGAGTGGTCTTGAAAATCGTTCGCGTGCCACCTGAATCATCTTTGCTGGCGCCGCCACCCAGTTTTTCGATTAGCTCATTCGCACTATGGATTTGCTGCAGTTCTCCGCCCTTGGCCAGAGAAACCCGGCCTGTCTCTTCAGAAACTACTACAATTACAGCGTCTGAAACTTCGGATAGTCCCAGTGCGGCGCGATGCCTGGTGCCCAAATCTTTGGAGATCATTTTGCTATTGGAAAGAGGTAGTAGGCATGCCGCAGCCATCAGTCTGTTTTCTGAAATGATCACTGCCCCGTCATGTAGTGGAGAGTTGGGCACAAATATCTGACACAAGAGCTCAGTAGTAATTTTGGCATCCAGCTGAATACCGGTATCTAAGATATCTGTCAAGAGCATCTGGCCCCTTAAGACCATTAATGCGCCGATCCGCTGCCGCTGCATCCGGAAAGCGGCTTCGGCAATACATTCAACCGGCACTCCTTCTGTTTTAGGCTGCAGCCATGACAGCCATCGCCCCACTCCTTTGTAAGCACCCAGCCTTTCAAGACCTCTGCGCAGCTCCGGCTGAAAGACAATCGGTAAAGCCACGGTAACAACTGTGAGGCCTTTTTGGAATAACCAGTACAATGTGGACAAGCCTAATAACCGCGCCACCACAGAAACAGCGATGATGATAATCAGGCCATTAATTACTGCGATCGCCCGGGTGCCTGCAAAGATGCAGAGTATGCGGTATAAGACAATTGTCACCAGTATCAGATCAATAAAAAAAGCGATAATTTGAAAGGTGCTTCCTTCGAATATCTGCGCCAGCATTTTTGACATCCATCCATTCGCTTAAAAACATTCGCTCGAAAAAACTCTTTAAAGAATTTTCCCCGCCACTGTCCGAATCCCTTCTGGTGACATACGGGAAAACATGTAGTTGCAACTCAAATAAAAAAGCGGGAGTATCCTCAATTGGACACTCCCGCATAGCGCCACGGCACAACGTTAAATTATACCCAGCGCCGTGACAGTTGTAAGTGCGAAATGCACCAGGAACAATAACGCAGTGACATACATCAGCGGATGCACTTGCTTAAATTTGCCCTGGAAAACTTTCAGGAGTACATACGAGATAAACCCAAAACCGATACCCCATGAAATATCGCCAGTCATCGGAATAACTAGAATGGTAAGGAAGGCTGGAAATGCTTCATCCATCGTATCCCAGTCAATTTCCTTGACAACGCTGATCATCAGATAGCCAACGATAATTAGCGCCGGTGCCGTAGCCACCGCAGGCACAATGCCAACGATCGGTGCTATGAAAATTGACAGGATGAACAGAATTGCCACCACTACACCGGTTAAACCGGTACGACCGCCTTCGGCAACGCCGGAAGCGCTTTCCACATAGGTGGTATTAGAGGAACAGCCAAACAAGCCGCCGATCACGGCACCGAGAGAATCGGCAAGCAAAACCCGGTTCATGCGCGGCAGTTTACCGTTTTTGTCCAGGTATCCAGCTTTTCCGCCAACAGCCACGACTGTTCCCATCGTATCAAAGAAGTCAGTAATCAATAGCGAGAATACCCATAGAGCCAGGCTGACCTTTAAGGCACCCTTGATATCAAGATGGAAAATAGTAGAAAAGTCTTCGGCTTTCGGCATACTAAAGATGTTACCTTCCGGAATTGCCACCAGTACCTGCTCCGGCTGGAAGATTTTATCCGAGAGGAAAGCAAACACCGTTGTCATAATAATGCCAATCAGAATGGAACCCTTGACACCACTGGCCATTAGAACTGCTGTTACGATTAATCCCAAAACCGCCACAATGGCTTGGATGTTAAAAACGCCACGACCAATCAAGGTCGCATCGGAAGCTACCACAAAACCGGCAGCCTTTAAGCCGAGAAATGCGATAAACAATCCGATTCCGACACCAATGGCACGCTTCAGGTTGACCGGAATAGCATCCATGATCCATTCTCTGACGTTGGTCAACACGAGGATCGTGATAATGGCACCTTCAAGAAACACAACGCCCATGGCAGCCTGCCAGGTAAGTCCTTCGCTGAGTATCAGGCTATAGGCGATTACCCCATTTATTCCCATTCCGGCTGCCATTGTGAATGGATAATTGCTCACCAGAGCCATAATCAGCGTTGACAGAGCGGCAGCCAGGCATGTTGCCACAGTTACAGCCTGAAAATTCATGCCCGCTGCTGACAAAATGCCGGGATTTACAAAAATGATATAAGCCATTGTCATGAACGAAACCAGGCCCGCGACGATCTCTGTTTTGACGGTGGTACCATTTTCCTTCAGCTTAAACAGTTTTTCCAGCAAACAAAGCCCTCCCCAAATCATTGTTAGTAATGATGGTTTTGCAGTCCTGATAAGCTATACAGCAACTGAGTCGCTGCGGCTAACACCCCCAACCACGCAGTCTGGTGGGCCATGGTAAATACCATGCTACTACCAAGCTGATGCAAATCAACAAACGCTCAATTATCTTTAACCCGCAAAACGCCTATATAAGGCAATTGCCTGAATTGCTCGTTGTAATCCAAGCCATAACCCACAATAAAACGGTCATCAATTTGGAATCCATTATAATCTGGTTCAATCTCTACCTTCCGTCTGGCAGGCTTGTCCACCAGTGTGCAAACTTTGACGCTCGCCGGCTGCCGGGAGCGGATGTTTTCCAGCAAATATTTCAGGGTCAGCCCGCTGTCGACAATATCCTCGACAATCAGGACATGACGCCCGGTAACGCTCTGATTCAGGTCCTTAATAATCTGAACCACACCGGAAGTATGGGTCGCAGCGCCATAGCTTGACACCGCCATGAAGTCCACCGACATATCCGGCAGGTTTAACTTTCTGATTAAATCCGCCAAAAAGATAAAAGCCCCTTTGAGAATTCCTACGCAAAGCAGGCTTTTTCCCTTATAATCACGTGTTATCATGCGCCCAAGTTCGGCAACTTTGCTGTCGATTTCTTCTTTAGTTATCAAAATCTCAGTAATTTCGGCACTAATCTTGATCGCCCCCAGATCACCAAATACAACCGGAATGCGGTTCACATTGTAATAGTATAGAAACCGCGGGAATTTGTCAATAAGAATTTGATTATTCACTTGGCCTGTTCTTTTATTGATTTTCTATTACAATTTTCATTATTTTCGGTATTTAACTCGCATGTATTCCTTTCATATTCCGCCCACATTCCGCACATATCCCTGTCCCGTCCATATTCCGCTCACATCCCACACATATCCCTATCCCGCCCATATTCGCCCTTACTCTTATGTTTGGCCGCCGCCTACGCCACATCGCGCATCGTGCTAAAGCGAAAATGCCCCGAAAAATACCTGGAAACACAAAAAAACGGAGGAGGCCGTTCCGGAAACAGCCTCCCCCTGCTTGCGTGCTGTAGTAACCGATCTTACATCATCGGCATGCCGCCACCTGGCATAGCGGGAGCCGCAGGTTTCTCCTCCGGCTTATCAGCTACCAGGCACTCGGTGGTCAGCAACATAGCAGCAATCGAAGCTGCATTTTGCAGAGCAGAACGAGTTACTTTGGCGGGGTCGACGATACCGGCCTCCACCATCTTGGTGTATTTGCCATTCAGAGCATCATAGCCCATACCAAACTCGAGGGTCTTGGTCTTCTCGACGACTACTGAACCCTCAACGCCTGCATTCAACGCGATCTGACGTACGGGCTCTTCCAGTGCGCGGCGTACGATTTGGATGCCGGTGAGCACATCGCCTTCGGCCTTGACTTCATCAAGTTTGGAAGAGAGCTGCAATAAGGTAATTCCGCCACCAGGCACAATGCCTTCGTCAACAGCGGCGCGGGTTGCTGACAGTGCGTCTTCAATACGGTGTTTCTTTTCTTTCAATTCGGTTTCGGTAGCGGCACCAACCCGAATGACGGCAACACCGCCAGCCAGTTTGGCCAAACGCTCCTGCAACTTCTCGCGGTCATAATCAGAAGTAGTTTCTTCAATCTGAGCGCGCAGTTGGGCAATGCGCATTTTAATGTCGTGAGATTCGCCTTTGCCGCCAACAATCGTGGTCTCATCTTTGGTGACTTTGACCTGGTCGGCCTGACCAAGCATTTCCAGAGTAGCATTCTCAAGTTTGAAACCGAGCTCTTCGGAAATGACCTGTCCGCCAGTCACAACGGCGATATCACTCAGCATGGCCTTACGGCGATCGCCAAAGCCAGGGGCTTTAACGGCAACGCAGTTAATTGTGCCGCGCAGTTTATTGACGATCAAGGTCGCCAATGCTTCACCCTCGATGTCTTCTGCGATCATCAGCAACGGCTTGCCGCGCTGCATAACCTTCTCAAGGACCGGAACCATGTCCTGAATCACGTTAATCTTACGGTCCGTGATCAAAATGTACGGATTCTCGAGCACTGCTTCCATGCGCTCGGCATCGGTAACCATATAGTGCGAGAGATAGCCGCGATCAAACTGCATACCTTCGACTGTTTCAAAGGTTGTTCCCATCGTCTGGCTTTCTTCCACAGTAATGACTCCGTCTTTGCCGACCTTATCCATGGCATCAGCAATAATCTCGCCGATTCCGGCATCAGCTGAGGAGTTGGCTGCGACGTTCGCGATCTCTTGTTTGGTATCTACGGGTTTGCTGACTTTCTTAATCTCGTCGACGATTTTCTCAACGGCTAACTCGATACCTTTTTTGATGATCATCGGATTAGCGCCAGCGGCCACATTTCTCAAACCTTCGCGAATCATCGCCTGAGCAAGCAGTGTGGCGGTGGTAGTACCATCACCGGCGATATCATTGGTCTTGGTGGCGACTTCTTTGACCAGTTGTGCACCCATGTTTTCAAACGGATCTTCGAGCTCAATTTCGCGGGCGATGGTTACGCCGTCATTGGTAATGGTCGGTGAACCGAACTTCTTCTCCAAAACGACATTGCGGCCCTTGGGTCCCAGTGTCGTTTTAACGGTGTCTGCCAGCGCATTTACGCCGCGTTCCAGCGCGCGCCGGGCTTCTTCATCATATTTAAGTATTTTGGCCATGTGATTACCCTCCTCTTATCAGCCCTGAACGATCGCCAAAACGTCGGACTCTTTCAATACGAGATATTCTTCTCCGTCAATTTTGACTTCAGTTCCGCTGTACTTTGCGAATAAGACATGATCTCCCTTTTTGACTTCTGGCGCAATTCTCTGACCGTTTTCAAGCAGCTTGCCACTGCCAACAGACAATACTTCGCCAATTTGCGGCTTCTCTTTGGCTGTGTCTGGGAGGACAATCCCGCCCTTGGTTTTTTCTTCGCGTTCCACTAATTTGATTACGAGCCTTTCTCCTAAAGGTTTAATTGCCATTTGCGACCCTCCTCCATAATATTCGAGCATTTAAGTAGTGCAGTTACTGTTTCGTTATTAGCACTCGCCGAAAATGAGTGCTAATTACTGTTATTATAATACCTGAGTTTCCCTATTACAATCAATTCTTACCATTGGTCATTAATCCCCGTTTTTGACCTTCGACAGCATTATTTCTCTTTTTAGCCTATTTTACTCTTCATTTCTCCTTCAACTATTTGTTTTGGAATAATTCTTTCACTTGTCCAAAGACGACCTAAAATGAAGGATTTTGCCAGTTTCAAACGAATGTTTACATAGATATCAGCCGCCGGATCGATTTTCGGCGTTCAGTAGCTTTTATTCGTGGCATGGGCGGCAAGCGTTTCAACTCGAATTATGGAGGCGATTCCATTGAAACTAAGAGTATTTAGTGCCATCTCTATAGCTATATTGCTGCTATTGGGTGCCTGTACGCCTGCAGCCGCGGCGATCAGTGCGCGTACTATGGCAATGGGTGGTGCCAGTGTGGCTATCGTCAATGACGCAGGAGCCGCCCATGTTAATCCAGCGGCTCTAACTACATTGACCACTTCCCAATTAACTTTTGAATATTCGCCCTCATTTTTGTCGGCCACTCCCTTGGGACTGCCGGAATCATTACCTCCTAGTTTTCTAGGAGGATCAGAACCGGAGATTCCGACATTATTCCCTTATCTCGGCTTCGCCAGTCCTACATCAGAAATCGGGTTGTCATACGGGATTTTCGCTTATCGCGCAGAGATGCTCACGTGGCCTTCCATCTCATATAACGGTTCAACTTATGCCTTTTACGGTAACGATACCAGTATTGGCTATTCACTGGCCTACGAAATTTTGCCCGGGTTTTCTGTGGGAGGCACAGTTCGTGTCGGGTTGTATAACACCGATAAACCTTATATAGTAAAAGAGAGTGTTGGCGGTACCGAGGTGGAAATAATCAAGCAAGCCCATTTTCAATTTTTACACCTCGGCCTGGATGCTGGAATTCTGTATAAACCCGTGCCGCAATTTGCAATGGGCCTCGCTGTGTACGATATCAACCGTAAACAGCTGACCTTTGAACCAGTGGAAGGTCAGGAACCTTACGAAATTATCGATAATACTATTCGCTTTCCGTTCAGCATGCGCTGGGGTGTGGCATTCATGCTGCCGCCTTATTTAACTCTGGCCTGGGATATGACCAGTTTCCCACAGTCTATTAAAGATATTTTGAAAGTCAGCGAACTAGGCGGCGAAATTCGTTTTAATGATTATTTTGCTTTCAGAGCAGGGCTTTATCATAGTAAATTTACTGCTGGCCTTGGACTGACTATTCCTTTCAGTGACACGGCTGCCATTACACTTGATTATGCATATCTCTCGGGGCAAACCGCATCTGGAAGCGGCCTGCACTATGCCACCGCCTCCTGGTTGTTCTAAGCGGGTTTTTTGGCGACGCGACGCGATGACGACTGACGACGGCGACACAGCGACGCTGAACTTTTGAGCACTTTACGCTTTTGAGATTTCTAAATCCTTCGCTACAACAAAAGCGGATCTAACAGGTTAATCCTGATAGACCCGCTTTTTATTATCTCTTGACTTCTGCAGTGCGCTATCGACCGCACCACTGGCGGCAACGCCACTGATTAACCACACCACTGGCGGCAACGCACCGATCAGTCGCGAGCCGCGCCACTCACTGGCCACCGCTCTACCATCCTTTGTCCACTTACACCTCTACCGCAATACCACCAGACGGCTGTCCTGGAAGACAGGTATCGTTTCGGTCCAGTTCATTCGGGCGCAGAATTCAATATCTGCTCCGAAACCGATTGATTCGAGATATTCAGCGTGTTCGGAAGCGGCAACCAGCATTTCCGGTTTACTGGCTCCGCGCTTATAAATAATATGTGCCATTCTGGCTGAATCGGTCAGATAGTCCGGCTTCAATGCTTCAATTATGGCACCGGCACAAGCAGTGTCCTCAAACGAGAAACCGCCGTGGCGTCCGGCACAAATCAGCGACACATCCATATTCTGAGCGGCAAGGTGTTTTACGATAGCCGCAATATTGGCGAACGATGCTATCAAAATTTGGCTGGCTCCGGTCGCCATCCGGATCGCTTTGGTGCCATTAGTGGTTGTAAGCACAATCGTTTTGCCGTTTACAACTTCCGCGGTATATTCCCGGGGGGAGTTGCCCAGATGAAAACCTTCAATTTTCAGTCCATTACGTTCTCCGCCCAGAACACAATTGTCTCCCAACCTGCGGGCAAGCTCGCCGGCTTCTGTGACATCCATGGCTGGTATAATTGCCTGACATCCATTAGTCAGTGCGGTGATTGCTGTTGTGCTGGCACGTAATACATCAATAACAACTGCCACTTTGCCCTGTAATTCTTTCCCATTAATTCCTGAAGGAAATAAGATTACATCCGCTTTCAACAAAAACCCCTACCTTGCCCTCATAATAATCAATCGGTAACCAGTCAGTCATGCCAAAGATATCGCATTGAGCCATTCGCCTCATTGCATCCCACAAAGACGCATCAGTGTAACTGATCAGTGTAACTGCGCCAAATTCTCGCTGACAACCTCAATTACTTCATCCATTTGCGCCTTCCAGTATACTCCATAGAATTGCCCCGGTAAGGTAGTCAGATGAAAATCCTCAAAGCTGAAATTTCTCAGAGTCCACCCTAGCCGAATGATATCCCAGACCGTCAGATTAGTATCCGAATGCTCCTTAATCATACGATACGCACGTGGCCATTTCAAGATGTTCTTGAAGGTCAGTGCTTCTTTGGCCAAAGCCTTAATTACTTTCTGCTGCCGCTTTACTCTGCCGATATCCCCCATTGGATCCATGCGGAATCTGGCATATTGTAAAGCCTTATCACCGTTGAGCAGCTGGTTACCCTTCTTCAGATCAATGTATAAGCCTTGTGACTTATCAGTATAGTGCATATCACGTTCGACATCAATCATTATACCGCCAAAGAAGTCTATTAAATCTATAAATGCAGTGAAATCGACCTTGGCATAATACGGCAGAGAGACATCAAGAAAATTTTCCAAAGTTTCGATTGTCAGCGGCACGCCGCCTTCCATATGGGCCGCATTGACTCGCGTCACCCCGTGCCCTGGGATCTCTACCAGTGTGTCGCGTGGTACCGAAATGCCCGCCACAGAATTCCCGCCATTACGGATACCGACTACTACGATAGTGTCTGTCCGAACGTCTTTGGCTGGCTGATCAGACGCCTCTGCCTCAGTTTCCGATTCCAGATTAATATCCGTGCCCAAGACCAGAACGTTAACGCCCTGCTGCGAGGAAAACGGACTGTTATTCAGCCATAAGTAGGCCGACAATACAATGGCAGCCAGCACAAATAGCACTACCAGAGTAATAATGATTATTTTGCGTCCACGTTTATGTCCCAAGGCCGCACCCTCTCTCCAACTGATAAATAATAAACACTTCCTCATAAAAGACCGCCGTCGAAACGGCGGTCATGCACTTAGGCCTGCATAGCCAATTCGCTAGAATATTTCTGCCCGCTGGAACTAGAGCAATACCCCCATTGAGAGACCGATGTTCAGCGGCTCATTTTTGGTATAAACAAGGCAAAAATCCGTATTGAACCACTTTAGCACCAGACCAAGTCCGCACGAAAAGTCAACTGCAAAAGAACTGGCTTTTTCTCTGAATGCTACACCAAATCTAAGCGCTACTGGCTTATATACTTGTTCAAATCCAAAATTAATACTGAATGGAACCTTATTACCCTTGCCAAATTCGATTCCATGGAGATCAGCCGCCAATGTCATACCGCTATCGGGAGGAGCAAAGGCCACTCCTAAATCCAGAGACACATAGGGTTTTTCTGGTGACCAGGTATCATCGGTGACACCATCATCAATGACTGTATCACTGGTAAGGTCTTTGCTGTACAAAGTTCTTGCACCGGTGATTGGAATCCAGAACAAATCGTTGACAACCGCCCCAACCTGAACTGAAGTCCCGACCTTGGCCAGAACGCCCAAATCAAACGAAATAGCCGCATTATTGCTTATTTCGGTGGTGAATATTGTAGTGGCGGAATCATAAGTGGTGGTCATTCCCCAATAATAACCGGCATTTATATTCAGACCAAAAGAAATCCAATCCAGCGATGAGTCTAACTCAACTTTAAAGCCGGTCGATATGGTCGCCTCAGCGTCCAAACTGACGGTACCCACCGGAACATGTTCAGAAGTTGCCGTCCCGGTAACGAGCTTCAGATCAGTTTTGGCTTCGGCGGCTGCGGAAAGCCCCACCCAGCGCGAAGTCAGACTAAAATAATAATCCGGCGAAATCAGCAATGGATCATTGCCGATTGCATTATAGAGATTGGTCCCAATGTCATCAATGGCATCCATTTCTATTTTTGACCAATCAATATCGCTGAGATTCGTAATCACGTCAATGATGGTTCCAATATTACCCTGAAAAGACGGGGCCGACACAAACCCAAATTTGAGCTGGTGAATTCCGGCCGGATTATATAAACTCAAGCTTGCATCATCAGCAACTGCAACAAACGCTCCGCCCATGGAAGCCGGTCTTGGAACAGTTGGCGCGGCTGCGGCAACTCCGACAAACAAGAACAGCATTATCGCAGCAAATGATATGGATAACAATATTCTTCTCATTGGCTGATCACTCCTTCCCGTCCAAAGCGGCAAGTAATAGCAGAAGCCAAACCTATTAGCTTTATTTCCACAGGTAGCCTCTTTTTCCTGCATTTTCTCCGGTTTTGACAAGCCCTTTTGATGAAAAGTTGCTATGTTTTGCGTTCTTGCGGAGGTACCTTTTAGAAAACGTTTATATGTCGCATGGTTCCGCAGTTTTCTCCACACAGTCCACATATTTGTCCACAATTCTGTACTAATCGCAGGGGATAATTTCGCAGAAAACACCATAAGCCCAGCTAAGCGGCCTATTATCGGTTAACATTTGATTATACGCGGTATTACGAGGATTGCAAAGTTATCCACAGATGGTGCTCATAAAATTGGTTTTAGTCCATATATTGGAAGTTCGGGATAGGCGTTCAGGGTTAAATCGGCGGGGCTAAAACCAGGCATTAGTGAGCGGTGATAACCTGCGGCTGCAATCATGGCAGCATTATCAGTACATAGCGCTCGTTCGGG
>JBMNNY010000136.1:0-5933 GCA_050942765.1 Bacillota bacterium
GATTTCAATCTTTAGCCAGCCGCGTGCATACTCTCTTGAGGTAAGGCAGGCAAAGAGCAGTTTTCCGGAATCCTTCAGCCGATCCTTTTCTCGATCAAGCAGGAAAAAGCAGGCATGCGCGAAATATCTTCCAACAACAGCGCAATATATAGAGGAAAAATATCGATCGAAAGAAGGGTGCACGGATGAAGAAAGTGATTAAGAACAACGTCTATTGGGTTGGCAAAGTCGACTGGGAGTTGCAGCGTTTTCATGGTGAGGAGTTGTCAACACATCGAGGGTCAACATATAACTCTTACTTGATCCAAGAAGAAAAAACTGTTTTGATTGACACAGTCTGGCTTCCCTTTGCCAAAGAGTTTGTTGCAAACCTGAAATCCGAAATTGATCTGAAACAGATCGATTACATCGTCGTGAATCATGGAGAGGTTGACCATAGCGGAGCTTTGGCGGAGTTGATGCAGTACATACCGGATACGCCGATTTACTGCTCGGCCAACGCCGTGAAATCGCTGAAAGGGCAATATCATCAGGATTGGAACTTCCGGGTGGTCAAAACAGGGGACAAGCTGGACTTGGGCAATGGGAAAGAGTTAATCTTTGTGGAGATGTCCATGTTGCACTGGCCAGACAGTATGGCAGCTTTTATGACCGGCGACAATATACTGTTCAGCAACGATGCCTTTGGGCAGCATTACGCTACGGATGCTCTGTTCAATGACCTGGTGGATCAATGCGAGTTAATGTATGAAGCAATGAAATACTATGCTAATATTCTGACGCCCTTCAGCGCGATCCTGCGCAAAAAGCTGGATGAAATTTTGGCTCTCAAGCTGCCGATCGAGATGATCGCCACCAGTCACGGTGTGATCTGGCGCGATAATCCGATGCAGATTGTCGAAAAGTATGCGCAGTGGGCCAATGATTATCAGGAAAATCAGGTCACAGTTATTTATGACACAATGTGGAATGGCACCAAAACCTTGGCCGAAAACATCGCTGCCGGGATTCAGCTGGCCGACCCGACCGTTCAGGTAAAAACGTTCAATCGGGCCAAGCGTGACGAGAATGATTTAATCGTGGAGGTCTTTAAGTCGAAAATGGTGGTGGCGGGATCGCCAACCATGGGCAACAGCATTTTGCATGGGATGGCCGGATTTTTGCAGCTGGTGAAAGAAATGAAGTTCAAGAATAAGAAAGCGGCCGCCTTTGGCTGCTATGGGTGGAGCGGTGAATCTGTTAAGGTGCTTAACGGACTCCTGGCAGATGCCGGGTTTGAGGTAGTTAGCGAAGGATTTAAGAACCTATGGAATCCTGATGCGGAGCAACAAAAGGCCGCCATGGAATTTGGCCGCCAGATCGCAGCAGCCGGCTTAAAATAGCCGGCTGCCTCTTTATTCTGACGCATTAAGCTTTTGGATGCCTGCTTGCACCTAGCTTTCCACTCGATTACTTGCTTACTTCTTGCGGCCCCTCGTGAGGCCCCTTGTGGCTCTTAGTGGCTGGCTTCGGCAGCCTGCATTTTTGCATAACGCACGAAAACTTCTTCTGCCAAAAGCGCAATCTGGGTGTCATCCACAGCAATACCACTGCAGATGATTTCGATAACAACATCTCCCCGGCAGATGCGGAAAATGGTAGTCATATTGGAATCGCCATCCGCTTCGGCGCCATCGGCCATTTCAGTGTCACCGGCCTCATCGGCCGCATCTGCCGCCGGTTCTTCGTCACTAGCTAGGACGAGCCGATAAGTAGTCTTGCGGGCTAAATCCGCATCTATGGCTGTAAAATCATCCATGGTTAATCCAGTTATGCGAACTGCGCCACCGCTGGCGTTAAGTGCCTCAATTTGGTCTTTTTCAAGTTGTTCCAAAGCCCCAATATATCTCGGAACAATTGCGCTATCTGCCAGCTTAATAAACGAAACGTTTATGAGGGCTATCGGAAAAGGTTTCTGAGCAATGAAAGCTTGAACATGCTCTATATTGGGGATGATCGCCTGTTGATCCTCGTCAGATAAACCCATGTATGAAGCCTCGATCATCATCCGGCCAAGCTCAGTGTTTTGAATCTGCCAGTTGTCCAAATCGAAAAAGGTCTCCAAACCTTTTAATAAAGCGGCGTAATTTGGCGTGCCGCCTGCAAGTGGGCTATAGGTGGCCGGTTCCAGAATCATGGCCGTTGAAAGTGGCGGGTTGGCCAGGATCTCCCAAACTAGTTCATTTCCGCCACGCTGAAAATGGAACTCAATGAAGTCTCTGCCGCCTAAATAAATCTTTTCGTAGAGCGTCGAGACCTTCTGTTTGACTGCCTCACTAAGATAATCTTCAAAAGTAATTTCCCCAGCGGACAGCATCCGGGACATTTCGATTACAGTATGATCAATCCCCAAGATTTTACCGACTTGATCATGAACAAAAACGGCATGCCCTTCGTATGTAGCAGATATGGCATATAGCTTCTCCAGATCAGTTTCGCTATAGAATTCCATCAAACCAACTTCCTGATTCTGAAGGACATGGGTGAGTTCATGAGCAATTACCAGTTTGGTCAAGGGTATGGTATGCTCGGCGCCTACGCCGCAAAGTTGCATCAGTGGAAAAAAGTTTCTCGGCATCAGATATAATTTGTTGTCGACTAACCCACATTTGCCAAGGATACCGGTCGCATGTGCTGTTGTCTCAGCATCTATACCGTAATAGCCATTCTGCTCCGCTATTTCAGATGATGATTCTGAAGATGATAATGATCTTACCAATGATTCAAGTACTAGTAATTGGACCATTTGGTCTCGATCAGCGATCACCAGTTCCGGGACTTGCTTGAATTTCCGACCGGCGACTTCTTCAACCAGTGGCAGGACCTCCAGCATCATGGCATGTGCTTCTTCAGCCGTAAATGCCGGTTCACCTTCCCGCAGTAATTCTGTCAAGTCTTCAATTTTAATGGTCTCTTGTCCAAATGAGCTGAAGGATGCAAAGAGTAGTGTAAACAGCAAAGTAGCGATAATCGTAATTCGACGCAGCTTCATCAACAAAAAGCCCCTTTCATGTGATTGGTTAGGTTTTGCGTTCACACAGGCCCGATTAAATAGTCAGTTTCACATGATGAGGTTTCCGGGGCTGTCAGTGAATCTGTTATTAACTGTACATTGCTTTCAGGAACCGGTTCAGGCTCAAGATTAAGAACTGGAATAGTCACTTCTTTGCGCAAAGTATTTGACGGAATGATAGACGCGTCTTTTCCTTTAATTATAGAGTACGCTTGCTGGTAATTGGCGAAGTCCGCACCGCCGCTCATCTTGCGCAAGATATTAATACGTTCCTTAATAGGGGGATGCGTATCAAATAAGCCTGATTTCGTCAAAGGATTGACAATAAACAGTGGCGCATTAATTGAGTTAGCAGTTGCCAGCTTAGCGTTGCAGGCGATCTTTTCCAAAGCAGACGCTAGTCCCTCCGGATAGCGGGTGAGTCTGACTGCTGAGGCATCGGCTAGATATTCGCGTTTGCGCGAAATCGCAAAGTAGAACATATTTGCTAAGAATACGCCTAAAATTGCTATTGCAGCCAGGATTAAATAAGCTACGAGTACGCCAGAGCCAGAATTAGATTTTGATTTGGACTTAGACCTAGATGAACGAAATCGAGGGCTGGAACCGCCCGGAAATCTCCTGCGTTCGAGGAAACCGCGGCGGAGGATTTGGGTTTGTTACCCACTGCAAAGGCGTTTAGGCTGTTATCTCCGATCAGGTAAACCTGGGGCGTAAAATCCATATTGGCAGCAATCTTCATTTCTTCGACGATATTATATAGTTGAAGATATTGGGTATCGCTTTTGGTCAGCTGGTAAGCACCAGTATTGGCCATCATTACCGAATTTCCGCCCCGAATACTACTCCATACCAAAATCAACCAGACTGTTGCCGCCAGGATGACCCCGATCAATGCGTTATCAAATTCAGTAATGCCAATAAAATATCCCAAAGTGAACAGAACTGCGCCCATGGCAAAAAGCAGCAACATGGACTTTATTCGGTTTCGACGAATTAATTCCCACATCATTGCTGCCGGGTTCCTCCTTATGAGAAACTGACTTTGGGCACTTCTCTTTCGGCTTCAGTTACTTCATAGAACAACTCTTCTTTAAAGTTAAACATCGCGGCAATAATATTGGAAGGAAACATCTGAATCTTGTTATTCAGGAATAACACCTGATCGTTATAGGCCTGTCTGGCAAAGGCAATCCTGTTTTCGGTGGAGGTCAACTCTTCCTGCAGGGCCAGGAAGTTTTGATTAGCTTTCAATTCGGGGTAATTCTCTACAACTGCGTAAAACTGTCCCAGAGCCCGGCCTAAGGATTCTTCGGCAGCGATCTTTTCCGGAAGCTGACGGGCGTTTATGGCCTGCGCACGTAATTTCGTGATATCCCCCAGGATCGCTTTTTCATGTTCCATATAACCTTTGGCAGTCTCGATCAGGTTCGGGATTAAGTCGTGTCTCCGTTTGAGCTGTACATCAACTTGTGACCAGGCGTTTTTGACTCTGTTTCTCAAATTCACCAGACTGTTATAACTGCCCGCAATCATGATAATGACCAAAAGGATCAGACCGATTAGAACTAATGCCAGTATCATCTTTTCTCCTCCCTCAAGTTTTGTGTCCGTGCTACTCAATTACGGCAGTCTTTTCAGGTTTTAGATGCGCTTTTTCACTTCAAATGCGCTGTTTCCGGTTATGTATACGAAAGCGCCAGCTAAAAGTTGCGCTCTTTGACCACATCACCATCCTCAATCTCTCCGAGCAGCAAAGGAGCATCCGGGTTGTGCCGCAGGGTGTCTTTCCGTACGGAGTAATCGCTGAAATTGGCATAGCAGTATTTGCATCCGTTCTGGCAGGAGTTGTATACGCCAATATCCACGCTGGCGACACAGCCGCATTCCAGGCGCTGGTTCTTGTCTTTGGCGTAACGGAGACTGGGATTGCGGCCTTGACGACGATCTTGCGCACGCAGTTTCCCCAACAGACGATCATCTACACAGCGGGCATGCCCGACGCCAAATTGCTCCAAATCAACCTTTTCCGCGCAGGTATCAATGCGATAACCATAATGATGCGCAATCTCAGCCAGGGATCGGCCGAGCACCAGCATTTTCTCAGTGGAAATATCCTCTAATCCGAGCTTCGCAAGGCTATGGGCATTTTTGCGGTAATGATCAATGAAACTAATTGTACATTGAGATGTATATCCGCAAAGCCGCTGTGCAAAGCGCTCAAAAGCCCGAAGATGATATGAGATTGAGTATTTGTCGTTCAGCAGTATAGGATCATAGCGCCAGATCACCCTTTCCGGACCGATCTGATCCGAAAGGCGCTGGAATGCCGGTATGATTAGCTCGCTTTTTGAGGGAAGATGCGGCTCAATGTCCGTCCCATAAGGTGTAATTGTAAACTGAAAATAATAGGTGTAGTCGTGGAGCGGGTTCAGTTTATCAAGAATCGGCAGCGGGTTTTTTGTCCAAAAAACGATACCGTCTACTGCCTCCGGAGAAAGGCTGATATTGCTCACCTGATGATAACGCATCGGATTGCGTACCAAGACATAGCCTTCGCGAATCCGGTTCATAAACCAATCAGAGTAATATGATGGAATATCGGTTCGTCGGCTGGCGCTAATTATCATTTGGGCATCAGATCCTTTTTTTTCGTTCCTTTTGCTTCGGGCAATTTTCTCTGCGTCTTGGAGAATTTTTACTCATATTATCATGTTTTCCTAAACATTGTCCAGCAGCCGCCGATAATATAAATTGGGGTGTGAAATGCCGAAAAATGTTGTGGGCTCAATGTAGTGAGATTAGCAACAACAGGGGGATAAGATGGAGCTTACATTTGAAAAACTAAGGAAGGAACTAGAAATAAAAAGAATCCATCTCT